>PCBQ01000069.1 GCA_002731395.1 Methanobacteriota archaeon | reverse complement strand
GTTGTGGCTGAAAGCCAGGAACAGGCGGAAGAGATGGCAGCTGAGATCGTGAACAACCGGCATGGCTCCGCCGTGCTACGGGTGACGATTGTGGAACCCGGTAACCGCAGCACAACACCATCCTTGACCATTGAGATGGTCAACGAAGAACTCGGCCCCGTGACACCCTTCACGGTCGACGTTGCATCAGAGTTTGTGTGGGCCTTGACCGCGGTCTTTGCCTGCTTTGCCATTGTTCTCTTGCCTGCGTTTGCCATCTACGCAGTTTCCCGACGTCGGGAGCGCGCCGACGAAGCAAAGTTGGCGGAGGCAGAAGCCTCCGATGTTGTCGATGCTTAATCGAACAGCAAGAATGTGTCACCAAAAATCGCCGTGGCCGATAAATAGGTCAGCGGAGTTCTCGCTTCATGCGGCAACGTCTGACGGCCACCGTCCTCGTTTGCCTGCTCCTTGCATCAACAACGCCCCATGCATACGCCACGGATGGCAGGGCCAGTGGCGTGGACCTGTCCGTTGAAGGGATCGCTTTCACTTACACCTCCTCGGCCGATGAAAGCAAATATCGCATGTTCTCATCCAACCACCCCATTCCTGGATTCAATCGACCGGCCAGCTTGTTCGTGATCGATGGAGTGGTCAATGTCCCAATCAACGTGGACGTGACCGTCGCTAACAAAGGAAGCGTTGCTTCGTCTGTGACCGACGTGAGGCTCTTGGTGCTTCATGATGAATATCAGCGGTTCGAAATCGTGAACCTGACTGGGCCGTTGAACAGTGTCTCCCCCGGTTCAAGCAGTGTCATGCAGTTCCAATTTACGCCCACATATGCTGGGAACCACTCCATGCGCATCGAGGTCTTGCATGCGACCGTTGATGACAACCCCAGCAACGACGTGCGGTTGAGCCGCATGACCGTCGGAGCAACGTACTGGAATTGTGATACGCTGCAAGGATGGTCCGCAACAGGAGAATGGTCCCTGAGCAGCGACACGTCGATTTCAATGGGAACGTCATGCCATGTCGGCAACGGGCAAAGCTCGACGTACAGTCAAAATTCCATCTCAACGTTGACTTCACCAACGCTCAACTTTGCGGACGGATTATCGAGCGGAACTCGGACCATGGGACTGAGTTTCTTCTACACCGGCAGCATTGTCGCACCCGACCGGCTGTCCGTCGAGGCGAAAACCTCGGCAGGTGCTTGGGAGGAATTGCTTGGTTTCTCGGGGACTGTGGACCAAGATTTTCTGACGGACGGGGCGAGTTGGAACACGTTCAGTATTGAATCAGGAGGCCATACTTCGCCCGTCATTCCACTTGCACCGGCACGTCATCTCCATGCAAATTCAGCGTTCCGTTGGACGCTCAACACGGATGCAAGCATCGAGGACATCGGCTTGTGGATGGACGAAGTGGTGATCATCTATGATCAATCAGCGCGTGCGGAAGCTTACGGCCTCACGGTCCAAGGCCAAGGCACAACAGGGGCCGTGCCTGGGGCTTGGGGAAGCGTTGACCTTCGCATTCTCAACGACGGGAACATCTCCACGAACGTGATTCCGGGCATCGAGGGATTGCCCGCTGGGTGGGACACGTATACCACTTTCATGGACGGCAGCTCAGTCCCTACCGCTGGGTTCAATCTCCTGCCAGGAACCTCAATGGACGTTTCTGTTCGAATCAAACCAGACTCTAACGCCACGGTGGGTTTGGTGCCCATGACCTTCAATGCCACCACCGACCACCCAGACATCCACGCAACGGGACCAATCAGTTTCACCGTCTTGGCCGACCGACTTCCTGTATGGCAAGGCCCAGACTCACGTCCATCCTGCCCCGCCCAGCAATCCTGTCCATTTGTCGCAACGCTCGGAAACGAAGGTGGCGCGTCCGATGTGTTTGATTTGTCCATCGACAACAGCCAACTACCCAGCGGTTGGAACGTCGATTTCGCATGGTCCCAACCAAACAGCGTGTTGGTACGGCCGGGGGAGGAAGTGGACATCGACCTGTTGTTGACTGTACCGTCTGGCGCTCAACCGGACACTGTGCGAACCACGGTGTTGATGGCCACCGCCCAAAACGACAGTTCGAGGTCTGACGCACTCGAGCTCGATGTTGCAGCATCGATGGTTTCAGAACTCAGATTTTCATCCACCGGTGATTTCTCCCCCGTTTTGGCCGGCGGATCCAGTACGATGACGGTTGAAATCGAAAATCTTGCTGAACGGCCTGACATTTTGATCTTGGACGCTGAGCTATCGACCGTTCAAAGCGGTTGGTCCATTGCATCGTTGAGTCGAACACAAGCGGTCATGACATCAGGTGCCACGGTCAGTGTGTCCATTACGCTGACCGCACCAGATGTGCTGTTTGCAACTGAAACAGCACCAGACGTACGGCTGCTTTTGTCCTCGGATCGAAGCGGAATGGACCTCCAATCGCCGTGGTGGGTTGGGCCTGATGTGATCGAAGTTCGCAGTGCAGAATTCGCCGTGGAAACCACCATGCTGCGCTTTTTACCAGGTGAACCGACAGGTGTACTCGTCAACCTGACGAATGAGGGCAACGCGGATTTGAACCTCGACCTTGTCGTTGACGGTTTACCGTCTTCTTGGACCACATGGTGGCGAGCAAACGAGGAAAACGTGTCCGCATCGATTGACCTCTCGACGCGGAACAGCGTAGACCAGCCCCTTGCTTTGGAACTGATGCTGTTGGCTCCTACCAACGCCCCCGCAGGAACTCCGGTCCCACTCACCCTCCGAGCCATCGACGCTGGTGTCGAACTCGATCGTCACGCATTCGAAGTCCTCGTACAACCCGTTCGCAAACCCGGATTGATGCTCGAAGGAAGCATGACAGCCGTCAGTGCTGGCGACACCGTATCGGTCAAAGGAACGGTATTCAACATGGGCAATGCGCCCGACCCGGAGGTGTTCATCGAAGTCACGGTTCGTTCAACACAGGATCTGCCGAACATGGTGACCTTTCTCAGCATTGACGAGGGATCAGGTTTGGCCCTCGACACGCCACATGTGATTGGACTAGGAACAGGTAGTGAGCGCACCTTCCAGCTCGATCTCAACGTGCCAGAGGCTGCCCCACTTGGGACACGAATCGTGGTCGAGGTCACGGTTCAAGGTGGACTTGACGATGAAAACAGACCCTATACCCTTGAGATGAGTCACTTGATTGAAGTGGATCAGCGACGAGAAGTGGAGGCAAATTGGAGCGTTCCTGATTCACGTGCATCTCTCGGGGGCTCGCATCAACTCACCGTTCAATTTGCTTCATCGTCTTCGTTTGAAGAAAATCTCTCCATGTCGTTTGCATACCCTTCCGCTTGGGCTGTTGTCTGCGATGGGATTGGCGCCTTGACACCGGATTCCGCTGCATATGTTCGACTGGAGGCGGGTCACATTGTCAAGGTTGAACGAACCATTGGATGCACGATTGTGCAAAACGGTGGACCTTCCGATGGTGACATGACCATCACGGTGATCACGGCAGATGGAGTAGCCATCACAAGCAAGGAAACGTCGCTTGCTTGGGAGGTTCCCCCAGAACCTGAAGGGTTGAGCGGTCAGGTCATAGCCTTGAGCGGCGGCGGCCTCCTCCTCCTCATCGCAGGCATGACACTCCTGCTACTCCGCCGAAACCAGGAGGAGGAAGACTCGGAAGAGACTCAGATGACTCAACCGTCGGGACCCCCTGCAACCTTGGCTGGACCGACAGCAAACGTCGAGATGGCGCCACAAGCCGGACCGCCGGTGAGCACCACGAGCGGACCACCGCTGCCGTCGTCGGGGCTGCCTGAAGGATGGTCGATGGAACAATGGGAGCACTATGGGCACCAATGGCTGGCTCAGCAACAACAAGCAGACCCCTAACCGAGGCCTCTGCCATGAGTGAAGATGTGACATGGGCGTTCCTGATGGCCGCGGTGGGTGTTTTTGGCGCGATGACGTGGTGGTTTGACCGTTTGGAAGGGCGTCCACATCTCGTGCGCCTCTCTGCAGCAGCCGGAATCATCTCGATGCTCGCACTCTTGTACTGGACGTGGAAGCCATGACGGCGGATGTGGTTGTCCCTGATGAGCATCCGTTGCACGGGCTTCATCCGGTTCGCACACCGGTCTGGTGGGGTTGGAGAGGTGACGTGGTCAAACGCTGTGACATCGAGGTCCACACGGGACGACCTGTTGTCCTGAGGATCGAAAAACGGTTCAGCGGTTTCGAGCGGTTGCTCGCGAAATTGTTCAAAGCACCTAACGAAGTTAAGCGGCCTCTTGACCCGATGAACAGCCTGATTTGGGAATTGTCCGATGGAACACGCGATTTCCAAACCATTGTCCACTACCTCAACATCACCTTCGAAGAGGAAGCCACACCAGTCATCGAAAGGAGCACGGCTGCTGTGAGGGGATTTGTAGCCCTTGGCGTGATGAAATTGATTCCCAGTGAGGCGCGTGTCCCATGGTCGACTGAGCCGGGTGCCGTCCCACCAGAACAGAACATCGAGGCTCGCGATCCCGATATGGATCAGTGGACATGAGGGTGCCAAGCGAGACGGAAGCCGAACCCATCTTTTCGGGCTGAATAGGGTGCACTGTGTCGAGATGCGCAGCGGGTTGAATCGGATTCCATGTACCAGGCACCACCCCTGAGTACGCCACGCTCGGTTGCGTTGTGAACGGGGTCCTGAACCGCATGACGTTGGTCAAGAACCGGATGGTATCCGTCCGCACACCATTCTGCGACGTTCCCGGCCATGTCTTGGAATCCCCAAGGGTTTGCCCCTTTTTGGCCAACTTCTCGTGTGATACCACCGGCGTTTCCGGCATGCCAAGCAAAACCGTCCAAATCGGTATCCGAATCACCGAACCACCACCGCCCCTGAGTACCCGCTCTTGCGGCATATTCCCACTCGGCTTCGCTTGGGAGAGCGTACTGGCCGAGACGGTCACCAAGTCGGCCGTTGGTTTCCGTGTTCAACCGAGCGACGAAGGATGCCACGTCATTCCTTGACACCGATTCAACAGGTCGTAAACCAGCCGTCCAACCCTCCGTAAACTTTGACGGGTTTTCGCCCATGACCAATTCCCATTGCTGTTGGGTCACGGGCCGAGCGCTCAGTGCATACGGAGCATCGATCACGCACAGCGTGGGTGGACCTTCGTCACGCCGGCCTTGCGAGGGGGGGCATCCACGGAGGAACGAGCCCGGCATGAGGTCAATGAAGTACAGACCATGCGGTCCTGGCACCTCGACCATGCCCACGGATAGGCCTATGATTCACGAACCCTCCGCCTCGACCACAAAGCAACAATCCTTATCCTCGGAACGAACAGGAAGCATACGATGACAGAGGCGGATGTGGTCGTGGAAGCACCCGATGTCAGTGATTTGTTGAGGGAGGGCGAAGCCTTGTCCCGAGCGCGAAATTACCCCGACGCCCTCGACCGGTTCAACCGCGCCATCGCCATGGACCCATCCAGCTCCATGGCGTGGTACAACCGGGGGGTTTTGCTCGAGGGCCAAAGGGATGCAAAAGGAGCAAAGCAGTCGTTCACCATATGTCTGGACCTCGACCCAGACCATGCTCCAGCCACAGCGAATCTAGCCGTTTTGCTTGAACGAATGGGAGAAACTGAAGGTGCTGGAGCGATGGCCACACGTGCCCTGACGCACTACCCCGATCACCCCGAACTTCTCGACATCCGACGTCGATGCCAGACCGGCAACGCCATCGAACCTGACCTCCCCGTACAACGCCCCACACCCACTGCGACTTGGGAAGACGAACATCTGACCAAAGCGATGGACAAAGCAGGCGTGACCGACGCTCAGGCCGTTTTGGAAGAATCAACGCACCACGATACAGATGGAGACGGACGGCTGGACGAACAAGAGTTGGAGCGCGCAGCAAGTGTCGTGGCCGCTCAACAGCAAGTCCAAGAGGCAATGGTCGAACAGGACGCCGTTTCTGAACCAGAACCCGCCCCTGAATCCCGTACCGTGGTGGCACCTGAGCACAACGTCGCGCCCCTTGCTGAGCTCATTGAACAAGCACAGGCCGAATTGGAAGCAGGCCATCCCAAAGCCGCCATTGGACTCTTGCGTGACCGTCTGAGGACCGATGGAGCAGAAGACGTCGAGGCATGGATTACGGCAGCAACCGCCATGCATCGTCTCAACCTAGAGGACCACGCTTTGGGCGCGGCACAGCACAGCATCCGCATTGATGATGAGCGACCGGAAGGCTGGGCCCTTGTTGGCGATGTTCATGCCGCAAAAGGAGAGATCAGTGCCGCCATTGACGCCTACACCAATGCCTTGGAACGTGGTGCAGGTGACGATGTCGCCACACGACGTTGGCCGTTGTTGACGCGCTCTGAACATCCAGCGCTTTGGTTCGAAGAGGCGGTGGTGCGCCTTGGACCCGACGCCGCAGAAGACGATCGTACCGCGTTGGCTGCATGGATGCTCGACCTCGGCGAGGGTGAGGTATCAGCGCTCGAACACCTCCCTGACCAGCCTCCAACATTGCCTGAGGCTCCAGAATTGGGGGCCCGGGTGATTCTGCTGCTGGCCGATGACGCACCACGCCTCCGGGCCCGAGCCCACAGCCTGCAGCTTCAACATCTCGAAGCCATTGGATTATGGAAGGAAGAAGTGACGAGGGACAACACTGACGCCTCGGCGTGGACCGGAATGGCCAGAGCCCTTGAAGCGGCAGGAGAATTGGAAAAAGCTGCAAAGTGTCACGCTCGAGCACAACAGAATCAATCGGCTGACCCAGATTATATGGCACCGGCAGAATCGGGAGTCCCTTCTCAAGGTGAAACGCTGACAACAACCCTCGATGTGCCACCAGAGCAGGAATTCTCCACCGCAGCGGACCCAGTAGAACAGGAACACGTGGATGCTGCTGCATCCTTGCTGCTCACCAGCCCAGCACCACCGCCAACGCCCGCTGTGGAACAGCAGACTCCTGAGGTGGATCTCGCTGCGGCTGCTTTGGAAGCGACCGCTAACATCGCTGCACCCACAAGGACCACGACTCCAGAACAAGACGCACAACAGGGAAGAGAGTGGTTCAACCGTGGGACACAACTCTTGGAGGACAAAAAATACCGGGAAGCCCTGTCGTGTTTCGATAAATCGCTGAGTCTGCTGGCTGATGATGAAGAGAAGGTGATCCTCGTGCTCAACGCGAGAGGAAATTGCTACTACTACATGGAAGACTATCCAAAATGCGTCGACGCATACTACCAAGCCATGATGATTCGACCTGCGCAGGTTCGCGGTCAAACCCTGTACAATATGGGCGTGGCATACGCCGAAATGGAACGGTACGACGACGCCATCAAGTGCTTTGAACAAGGGGAATCGCGTGGTCTGGCGCCAGACGAAATCGCCCTTGCCAAAGAACAAATTCGGCGTTGCAAAATTCTCCGCAAAGAGAAAGAGAAGCGTGCATCCAAGCGTAGGTGACGCCACAGGTTGATGAACGAGGACCTTGTGGGAGCGGCATGGACTGTGGAACGTGTGACTCGGCCCCTGCCCTACCGGTAGAGGCACCAGCCCCTGTGAACGTGAACCTCACCATCACCGACAAGGCCCGGGCAATGCTAAGCGACGCCTTTGGTGACACAGAAGGCCAATCGCTTCTGGTTGGCGTGTTGTCCGGTGGTTGCTCTGGATACATGTACGACCTGCAAATCATCGAAGGTTCGGAGCCGGACTGCCAAAGCTTGGATGTCATGGGCATCAACGTACAGGTCCCCAACGCATCGAGCCACCTGCTTGACGGAATTGAGATCGATTATGAGGACCGACTGATGGGTGGTGGATTCAAAATCAACAATCCGAATGCAGGAAGCACTTGCGGTTGCGGCGAATCCTTTGGTTGATCGCGGATGTCGTTTTGCCACCTTCGACCCGATATTGGCGTACTTTTTGTCCGGGGCCGCGATGCGGTTGCCTTCATCGATGGCCTGAGCACCAACCACGTCCCCGCCACACCAGGTTCCGCCTTGCGGACGGTCTTTACCGACCGAGCCGCGAAAGTGATTGCTGTAGCAACAGTGATGGTTCGAGAGGAAGGCGTCGTGCTTTTGATCCAGCGCGAACGCTGGCAGACCCTGCTGGAACACCTCACGCCTCGAATGCTCGGGCAAGAAGTCTCTTTGTTGGATTTGAGCAATAGAAACCACGTGGTGTACCAAACCATGCCGGATGGGCCTATCGAAGGGACGTGGTCAACGGACGATGGCATCACAAGAGCACGCATCCACAACGCATTGTCCATTTTGGTGATCTCTGGCCAAACCAGTGCAACCTATGCGCAAAACAACGAAGCTTGGACCGCTTGGAGGGTCGCCAACCGTTGGCCAGAAGAGGGCTTTGAAATCACCCCTAAACGTCATCCTTACGCGTGTGGGTTGGAATCATTGGTGCATGAAAACAAAGGATGCTACCTCGGACAAGAAGTCCTCACTCGTATGCGAAGCAGAGGCAGAACAGGGTGGGTCTTGGTTCAAGGTGCATCTGATGAGCTACCGCAGGAACGCATCACGACCTCGCACAATGGTGTGTCCCTAGCCATCGTTCGCACCAGCGAAGTTCAGTAACCGAGAACGTCGGTAAGTTGGCCTTTGTAGAACTGGCCAGACGTTTGCAACGACTCGAGTTCGTGATCGAGCAGGTCGAGCTCGAAAATTTGCTCGACACCGTGAGCACCAATGATGCATGGCACGCCGATGTAGACGTTTTCGAGCCCGTATTGACCGGTCAAGTGGCATGAAGCTGGTATCAATCGGCGGCGGTCGTTTAGGACCGCTTCTGCCATGATGGCGGCGGCGGAACCTGGCGCATAGAACGCTGAACCTTTTTCCAAAAGGGCAACAATTTCACCACCACCTTTGGCCGTTCGTTCGGCGATGGCATCAATCCGATCTGGAGGCATCAGTTGCGTGATGGGGATGCCACCAACTGTGGTGTAGCGAGGCAGAGGGACCATGGTGTCGCCATGACCACCGAGGACCATCGGGGATACGTCCTCTTCGGCGCAATTTAATTCGAGCGCGATGAAATGCGCCATTCGGGCAGAATCGAGGACACCGGCTTGGCCGATGACGCGTTCGTAGGGGAACCCTGTGACCTTCTGCATGTGGTACGTCATGAGGTCCAGGGGGTTGGTGACCACGATGATCACGGCATCAGGTGCGTGGTCACGGATGCCCGCTCCAACCTGGCTGATGATGTCGGCGTTTTTTCCAATGAGGTCTTCACGCGTCATTCCAGGCTTACGAGGGAACCCGGAGGTCACCACAACGACGTCTGATCCTGCGATGTCTTCGTAGGAGGAGGTACCGGTGATGCGCCCGTCGTAGTTGAGTACCGTGGCGTTTTCCGCCATGTCCAAAGCCTTGCCTTTGGCAAAGCCTTCGAAGATGTCCAGCAACACGATATCCGCGATTTTCATCTGCGCGAGAACGAACGCACACGTCGCACCAACGTTCCCCGCCCCGATGACTGCAATTTTTCTCCTTCCGTTCGCCATGGGCTCGACCTGAACCACGGTTTGGCACACGACCCATAAACTCGCGGTCAAGACAAACCGAGCAGGTTCCGTGGTGTTGAAGAACCCGCTTCCGTTGGGTTGAATCACCGCTCCAGCGGAGGTGTTCGTAATGCGCATCGGTGTCGTCAAAGAATCGGACCAGGAAACACGTGTGGCCCTCGTTCCTTCGAGCCTCCGCAAACTGACCAAAGCCGGCTTTGAGGTGGTGGTTGAGAGCGGTGCAGGGCTCACGTCAAGCCACGACGATCAAGCCTACATTGACGCGGGAGCAAGCATCGGCAGCCGCGATGACGTGATGGCATGCCCGCATGTGCTGGCAGTTGGATTTCCTGGCGTCGATGGGATGGCGGGTGGAACAAATTTGGTCTGCGTCGCTGACCCGTTTCGACACCCTGAACGTGTGAAAGCCTGCATGGACGCTGGGGTGACCCTCATGTCGATGGACATGATACCACGCAGACTGTCCCGCGCACAATCCATGGACGTAAATTCAAGCCAAGACAATTTGGCGGGATACAAAGCCGTCCTGCTTGGTGCCGCCCACGTTCCGAAAGGAATCCCCATGATGACCACCTCAGCAGGAACCGTGCGTCCCGCCAAAGTCGTCGTGATGGGATCGGGCGTAGCCGGGCTTCAGGCCATCGCTACGGCCAAGCGGCTCGGAGCTGTCGTCTATGCCTCTGACGTGCGAAAATCCGCTGCAGAGCAAATTGAATCCGTTGGCGGCCGTTTCATCGAAGTTGACGGGATGGACGATTTCGAAGATGCATCCGGTTACGCGAAACCGTTGACCCCTGAATTCATTCAGAAGGTCAACGACACCGTCTGCGGTGTCGCCTCGGACGCTGACATCGTCATCACCACGGCCCGTATCTTTGGCCGACCGGCCCCCATCACTGTTCCAGCGACAGCGGTCGCGAACTTCAAGCGAGGATCGGTCATTGTTGACATGAACGCTGACGTCGGAGGCAACTGTGAATCAACCGTTGCCGGCGACGTCATCACGACGGAAAACGGCGTCATCGTTGTGGGCACGAGCAACCTTCCTGGAACGCTGGCAACCACTGCCTCGATGCTCTACTCAAACAACCTCACCACCTTCATGTGTTCCTTGGTCAACGAAGGTGAAGTGGTGGTTTCCGAGGACGATGACATCCTCGTTGGTGCTCCAGATGGAAGCGATTTCCATGTTCCAGGCATGGGTGGGGTGCTCATCTGCAAAGACGGTGCAGTCCATCCGAAGCAAACCCGACTGTCCGAGGTGATTGCATGACACCAGAAACCCTCATTGCCAGCATCACGCTTTTCGTCCTCTCAATCTTCCTCGGTTTCGAGCTCATCACCAAAGTCCCAGCCACCTTGCACACCCCTCTGATGTCGGGTGCAAACGCCATCTCCGGCATCAGCATTGTCGGAGCCCTCATCGGTGCGAACGTGGCTTTTGATGGAGGAAACACGGCAGTGTCTGGCCTTCTTGCCTTCGTTGCCTTGACGCTCGCCATGATCAACGTGGTCGGTGGTTTTGCCGTCACGAACCGGATGTTGGGCATGATCGCCGGAAAAAAGCGAGGAGGTGCCTGAAATGGAACCCTGGATTGATGTCGGGTCCTCTGCGGCATGGATCAACCTCGGATACGTCGTTTCCGCTGCACTGTTCAT
>PCBQ01000068.1 GCA_002731395.1 Methanobacteriota archaeon | reverse complement strand
GGCTAAGCGGGGCATTGATGGGCGAACGGCCGCTGCTGAGCACATGGACGGACGCAGCCCCCGACTTTGGCCCTACAGTCCAGCGTCATCTCCCGTGGCCTTGCCTGAGACCGATCTGCTCCACACCCCAGAGGCCACATGGGCGCTGACACCCACTGCCACGCCACCAGATGAGGCGATGGACCTGGCCGGCCTAAGGGCATGGGTCGCGACCTACACGAATGCCGATGGCACGGCCCTACCGGAGGTGCTCAAGACTCAGGATGCCGCTCCTCTTGACGAGCGATGGCCGCTCCTGTTGCTGGGGGAATTGGCCAACCCCTACCGGCTGGCTGCCCTCCGATGCGAGACGGCCCCCATCCTCCGCGTACGCCTCTCCGACCTGTGCCGCACGTGGACGGACGGGCAAGATGCACGTCACATCCAACCTGGACTCCACCATGTCACGCTGGCACGGTCTCGTGGATGGTGGGAAGTGGCCCATCTTGGTCTGCTTACCCGGCCAGAAATGAAGCGACTGACGATGTGGTTGGCCGAAGACCGGCCTGGGGTATGGAAAGCTGTTCGGCCGGCGGAAGGTCGACTGCATGTGGAGATTGGGAGCTTGGAACCCCCCACTCGAGACGACATCGAATGGGACGGCGCGGAAGAGCGGGTGGGGCGTTCCGCACCTGCCTTCACCGGTCCTGAGGTGGATCTGTCCAATGTGATGGTCCCTGTGCACGTCCGGCGTGGGTGTTACGACCATCGCGGCCGCCTGGCCCGATGTGTGCATTACCCACAGCGGGAATTTCACGAGAACGTGTTCCGCCGAGGCTCGGCTTACGACTGGGAGGATGTCTTGGACGTCCATGGGTGAACCGATGGGACCTCCCACGCCACCTTGAAATGCTCAAACGTCGATATGTCTTCATGCACGGCAAGGGATCGCAAAAGAGCGCCCGACTTGAACGTTTGAAGGATGAAATACTGGCGTATGTGGAAACCAACCCGAACTGCACTGCGGCCGACATCGTGGATTACCTCGCCAACGTTCGACGCATGCGCAATCACGGCCTGACGGCCCGAAAAGTGGGGTACTTCATCCCCAGGTACCTGAAAGAAGCCGTGGCGTTCACGCTTGACGCAACCACAGGCAAGCGACTCTACAGGGTCGCGACGTGAACACGGCACCTTGATGCGGCGTGGTCCTCTCACCGGTGCATGGCGCCACGCCTCCCAAAGGCTGCGGACCTGTTTCCCAGCCACGCACAGGGCTCTGGACCGCGATTCCCCGATGGACCGATCTGGTCCCTGCTCGACCCGACGTCTCCAGACGGACTGCGGGCCCAGCTGCTCGAGGCCATCGGCTCCGCTGATGGGCTCATCGGCGCTCACGGCGACCACTACACCGTGAACGAACAGGAAGGACGTGTGGCCGTCCATCGCAATGCCGTCGTCGAACACGGCGCTCATTTGATTGGGCCATGCCTGATTGAGGCTGGCGCTGTGGTCCGTCACGGCGCCTACGTGCGGCCGTGGACGTGGGCGTGCTTGGACAGCGTCATCGGCCATTGTACGGAAGTGAAACACAGTGTCCTTCTTCCGGGTGCTAAGGCTCCGCATTTCAACTACGTCGGCGACAGCATTCTGGGCGCAGGCGTCAACCTCGGTGCCGGTGCAAAATTGTCCAACCTTCGGCACGACGGAGCTGAAGTCCACGTTTGGATTGAAGATGAACGGGTGGCCACCGGCGTGCGAAAGTTCGGTGCGATTCTCGGTGACGGGGTTCAACTCGGCTGCAACGTGGTCACCAACCCGGGATGCGTGCTCGCGCCAGGTTCGACGGTGGACCCGAACGTTACCGTGACGGGTGTGCACACAGAACAGCGCCGTCATCGTTGAGGTGGTCCATTGAACGTGTTTGGGACCGACGGCATCCGTGGCGAGGTGGACCTTCGGCCTTGCGGAACGCGGGAGGCCATCGATGCTTTGGTCGATGATCGACGCTTGACCCTCCCCTTGGCTTGGTTGGCAGGCCAAGCGGTAGCACGGACGCTGGATGTGGAGGGGGCCAAGGTGGTGGTCGGTTGGGACGACCGACCCGGAAATCCGGCCCTGGTTCAGGCCGTTCAGGACGCCTTCCAGACCGCTGGTTGGGAGGTGACCCTCCTCGGCACGTGCGCAACGCCACTTGTGCATCACATGCTCTTGAAGACAAGAGCCTCTGCGGGCGTGATGATCACTGCGAGCCACAATCCCGTCGAAGACTCCGGCCTGAAGGTGTTCGACGCTGCAGGACGAAAATCGACGCCCGAACTTGAGGTTCGTTTGTCGCGAACGATGCTCGACCTTGCCCAAGAGGACCACGATTTGCTCCACCTCAAGGACACCACAGCAGGGTGCCAAGCCGACGATCCGAGGTTCGAACGCGCCCATGCGGCATGGTTGGACGCACGAATGACAGACCTCACCGCCATGTTCCCAGACACCGGAGGCGCTCTTCTCCACGATTCGACAATGCCGCTGCTGCTGGACCTCAGCCGAGGGTCAGCCATCGCATGGCTTCCTGCTTGGCTTGATGCACGAGAGCTCAGCGTGGAGGAGGTCAGCCACATGGCCTCGGCCATGAACCGCAAGTGTGGTGCTGGGGAACTTGCACCTGGAAAGCGATGGACGTGGGAGGAGGCGGCAGACGAGGACCATCTCCTCTTGCGTCATGTTCGACGCGCACCTGAGGGCACGTTGCTTGGCGCTGCCCTTGACGGAGACGGAGATCGATGCCTGCTGTTGGTGGCTGAATCAGAAGGCCCTGCGGTCGTCGATGGAGACGCCATGGCCTTGCGCTTGCTCGAGTCGGCGGCTCGAGACCGAACATGGACTGTGGCTGCCTCAATCGAATCAGATCTGGCCCTCAGCAGCAGCGCTCAAGCGATGGCACATGTCGGACAGGTGATGGAAACAGCGGTCGGTGACCGCTGGCTTGCGGTGGCGTTGGCCGAGGCCAGCGAGGCCGCAGCGCCTTGCGTGATTGGGGTTGAAGACTCTGGGCACCTCGTCTTGCCATCGCGCTGTCCTGACGGTTGGTCCCTTGTCGGAGATGGGGCAGCCAGCCTTGTCGCAGTGCTTCTTGCAGGGCTCGGACGGCGAGGCGCCGTGCGTCAACCGGGCGGATGGAAGAAACGCGTGTCGATAGCACCCGCCGAACGATCGCGTTGGACCGGCGAAGGACCCTTGGCTGACGCGGTGCTTGCAACCGTTCACGCGGTGCTGCCGCATGCCGCTGAGGTCGCCGCAGGTGGCCTCGAGGCAGAACCGAACCTACTGATGGTGCAAGGGACAGTCGACGGTGTGCGGTTTAGCCTCGGAGTACGAAACAGCGGCACGCAGGCCAAAACAAGCCTCAGCGCCCGCGCGGATCATCCGCGCGCTATGGCACAACTGGACGCGCTGCTGATGGCACTCGACGACGTGCTTCGTCCTGAGCTAACGCCCTGACGCTCAGTCAACGGCGATTGCATCTGCGTCACGTTGCGTCAACCACGTCACCGCGGAAAGCAGCCCGACGGTGATGAGCAGCATGATCAGCACGCTGTTGGCCGGCACACCCGCAATGACGGCCATCCCAAATCCAATCCATGCCGCCAAGAGGTCCGCCAAACCAATGACGCGCCACGACCGGCGCAAGACGAGGATGCCGATGATCCACGACATGCCGCTCAGCACGAGCAGCGCCACGACCGCCCCGGTGAGCCCATACCCACTCCAAGCCGCGGGAATCAGCAGAACGTGCCCGCCCTGCAGCGTGGCAGCCAGCCACAAGGGCCGTTCGGCAAACACCGTCCACGCGGCCGTCAACAGCGCCACCACACCAAGCAACAGAGCGGCCGGTACAACACCCGGGAACGCGACGCTCAACGTTGGGTCAAGCCAAAACACGAGCGAAGCCCAGGCCGCAGGAACGGCGACACCGGTCAACAAAGGCACAGCAGGTTGCCGCCACATGATGCCACGGCGAAAGCCGCTCAGCAATGCAAAGATACCTGCCGGCCCAAAGGAAAGAGGCACGACAAGCAGGGCCGTCATGGCACGGCCTCCAGCACCTCGCTGATCGGCGAGACCTCGTTGCCGTCGCATGCCTTCCACCCATTCGTGAAGCGCGACGAGTGCCAGCAGGACTGCTTCAAGCACAAGCAGCGGAAGAATCCAGTCCAGCGTTTCGCCGCCGAGGGGATCCACGCGCAAGGGAACCGGAACTTCTCCTCCAACGAACAAGGTCACGATGCGGCCTGCCACGAGCGTCCACAGCAACGCATCGGCGAACGCCGGCAAGCGCAAGCCGAGTTGGTCCCGCCCAAGCACGTGCATGGAGGCCACCAACAATGCGCCCAGCACGAAAGCCAAGAGATGCAGCTGGTCGCTCAACAGCACCACGAAACCCCCGACTCGACCCGTGATTTCAACCAACACCAGACCTGCAAGTCCCATCGCCACTGGCGCGTCGACGCCGAGCACCTGAGGCAAGGGCATTGAAAGGCGGTCGGCGGACCAGCGGGCCAGACCAATGAAGGCGGTGATCAACAAGGCCGTACCCGCCAAGGCGAGCGCATGGTGTCCACCAAGCCATGACCACACGGCGCCGCTCAGTGCGGTCGCACCGATGAAGGCCATCAGGACCGTTGGACGGTGCTCGATGCCGTCGAGGGTTTCGTCGGTGGGCTGAACTTTCGGACGGCGAGCCGTGGCTCGTTCGGCCTTCCTGCGCAGATCTGCGGCGCTGGCGACGTCAAGGGACGAACCCTCGGAGGATTGGTCAAGGCGATGCATGGCCGTCCCGTCGGTCTGCCCGACTCGCTCGGCAAATTCACTCCGACGCGCCTCAAGGGCCGCCTGTTCCTCACGGCGTTCCTCGATGCGGGACGTGGTTTGCAGCGCGCTTTTCATCTCACCCTGGACGCTCAACCACCCTCCGGTGACCACAAACATCCCCCCGAGGGCGATTTGAAGCCCAAGCAGTTCCGCTTCGAGGCTCACCAACAGCATGGCCACAAGCAGCCCAAGCGCGCACAGGACGTTGGTCAACAAGCGTCCACTCAACACCTCGCGTCGAAGGAAGAAGGCCAGCCCAAAAGCAACGATGACGCCCATCACGCTGGCGTCCATGGCCAGATCGAAACCCGCGAGCGACCCTCCCTGAGGCCGCAACCAGCGGACCATAGCCAGCAGCATCAGGAGGCCGAGCAAAAGAGCATGGAGGCCTCCTTCGTCAACGTCCATGCCCGCCAATTCATCCAAATCCTTGACGCGTTCGCGCCGTCGACTCCCGTCGATGATGAGGAGAGCGACCGAGACGAGGAGCGCTGCAGAGAGCACGGAGGCATGACCAAGGTTCCACGTCACCATCAGGGCAGCGATGCCGGTCAGGCTTAGCGTACGGCGAGGGTGGTGCCTTCGGCCGCCAAGGAAGGCCACCATGGCTTCGGTCACCACAGGGGTGACGAGCAGAATCAAACCCACACTCAGCAGCAGGCCTTCGCCGAGCAGTGCGACCACGACGGTGAGCAAGGCCATCGCCGTGCCTGCTGCCCACAAATCGAGGCTCCCTGCGTCCCGAACACGTGCGCTGAGTTCAGTGCCACCGGTGAAATTCCGACCCAAGTTCACACCTGTGTCGCCTAACCTGAGGTTGACGGCATAGGTGATCAGCATCGCACCGGCAAGGAAGAAGGCCAGCAGGGGACTGTTGAGCTCGATGGCCACGACATCGCTCGACAACAACCGATCATCGAAATCTCCGACAAAGAGCATGGCCCAGATCCATGGGCTCAGCACCGCGATACCGGCCAGTGAAGGTGCGTCACGACGCAACGCAAGCCATGCCAAACCCGTCCAGACCGTCAGCACCCCTCCTACCAGCAAAGGCTGTGTCGCATCCTCCTTCGCAGCGGGAACCAAAAGGGTCAGCAGCACGACAAGGGCGATGGATCCGACCCAAAGGACGTGATCTGACACGCTGGCCTCGTGTTGAAGCACCACCACAGATGTGCACGCAACCATCAAACCGGCGTGCAATGCGTACACCGACAGGCCAGCCAATTCTACCTCAAGTGCTGCCAGTGGAATGGTCGCCAAGGTGAACACAGCGGGCAGCCAAAGCACCCAAAGTTGGAGGTCAGGCCAAGGGACTTTCCTGACGGTCAAGTAGGACCCTGAAAAGGCAATCAACAACAAGGCTACCTGAGCCAAGGCGTACCCGACTTCAGTGCGATTCGCGGCCACCGAAAGGGTGGCGCCCACCATGCCAAGGCCGACGGACACCGCCCAGAGGCCTGGGCGGCCGACGCCAACGGCGTGCAATCCTGCTGAAAACCAGTTGTCATGGTGCGCAAAACGCGTGGCCATGACCGCGTTCATGCCTGTGATGGCCGCCATCAACAGGAAGGTCAGGAGATCATCTTCGAGGGGCACAAGATGCAACCCAAGCACCATCCAATCGTTTGACAGCGCGTGAACGCCAACCCAGAGGTAGGATGCTGCAATCCCGAGGCTGGCGAGGTTTCCTGTTCCCCTCAACAGGGCCATGCCGTGCAGCACCAAGGTCCCAAAAGCAATCATGACAACGACGCCGAGTTCACCGTACAGGCCCCCTGCCGCACTTCCCACCAAGAGAAGGATCAGGGTCGCTTGGGCGGCGATGGCGTCGTCATCATGGCGTTGAGCCAAACCGACGTTGAGCCCGACCAGGCCCAGCAGGACGACGCCGAGGCCTAAGCCAGCATCTGGGAGGGCGTCGAACCACCCCCAGTGATGCGCGTCCAAAGCAAATCCGTAGAGGATTTTCATCGAGATGATCACCCAAGTGACGCCGAGCAGGCGCATCGACGGTCTTGGTATCCACCGCTCACCGAGCCACAACCCTGCTCCACCGAGCATGAGCAAGCCCGGAGCGGCCACGCTTGGCGGAAGTGCCGTGCCCACGTATGCGGCCAACGCAGAATAGGCCACCACCATCGCGACGAGAAGCCCTTGGCCGAGTCGGCGTTCACCCTCGACGGCCAGACCTGTCACAACATCCTCAGCTGGTCCGTTCGGCTCAGATGAGGGTCCAAAGGGGGAATGGATGTCCCCCACGGCTGCATCGGCCTCGGCTTTTTGCACCTCGATGTGCTCATCATGGCCTGCCTCGGGCTCAACGCTCAGGGCAAAACCGGACAGGTCCAATCCGCCTGCACGTTGGAAGGCACGCTCCCGAAGGAGGTCGTCCTCCTGAGGGTCTTCCATGGCACGGTCTGGGCGTGTGGAACTTCAAGCCTCGGGGATAACCCTGGGAAATTACGGGCTTCGAAGGCTCGGTCGAGACCTTGAGGCGGTGTTGCTGGCCACACCGGCTCGCCTCGACCGCAAGGGCCTAAGAGGGTCGGTTGAACCGACCGTCATGCCCGCCACCCTTGGCAGCATCAGCGGTGACCTCAGCCAGCACGGCCTTGCGCCTCAAGGAGAGGTCCACTGGAACGTGGAGGCACCCGATCTCATCGAACTCGCGGTGGAACGCGGTGAGGGCGTGTTTTCAGCCCACCGGGCACTGGTAACGGAAACCGGAGAGCGTACAGGTCGTTCTCCAAACGACAAATTCATCGTCGATGAAACAACCACGTCCAAGGACATCAATTGGGGCGACGTCAACGTTTCGACCGACCTTGCAACCTTCACGGCCCTGCGGGCCAAAGTCGTGGCCTTCCTCGAGGCTCGTGACGCCCTGTTTGTTCAGGACCTCTACTGCGGTACGGAGAGCACGGAGGCCCTGCCCATCCGCGTTGTCACGCACAACGCATGGCACAGCGCTTTTGCTCGGAACATGTTCGTTCGCCCCAATGCGGCACGTTTGGCAGAACATGAGCCGCAATTCACCGTCCTCCACGCGCCGCATTTCGAGGCCGACCCTGCCGTGGACGGCGTAAATTCGCACGTTTTTGTCATCGTCAATTACGCTGCAAAAGAGGTCATCATCGGCGGAAGCCGCTATGCCGGCGAAATCAAGAAATCGATTTTCTCGGTGATGAACCTCATCTTGCCGAAGAAGGGTATTCTCCCTATGCATTGCTCCGCCAACACGAACGGTGAGAACACGGCCATTTTCTTCGGCCTCTCCGGCACCGGAAAAACGACCCTTTCCGCCGATCCAAAGCGTGCGTTGGTGGGCGACGACGAGCACGGGTGGGGCGCTAACGGCGTGTTCAACTTCGAGGGCGGCTGCTACGCCAAACTCATCGACCTCTCCGAGGAAGACGAACCTGCCATCTTCGGCACCACCCGACGCTTCGGGACGGTATTGGAGAACATCGTCCTCGACGGTGCAGGCGTTCCCGACTTCAACGACACCAGCAAGACGCAGAACACGCGTGGATCATACCCGATTGAATTCATCGACAACCGCACCCCCGACTCGAAGGGAGGGCATCCGCAAAACGTCATTTTCCTGACCTGTGACGCCTTTGGAGTGCTGCCTCCCATTTCCCGCCTCACGCCGGAGCAAGCCGCTTACCATTTCATCTCCGGATACACCGCCAAGGTCGCTGGAACCGAAGT
>PCBQ01000067.1 GCA_002731395.1 Methanobacteriota archaeon | reverse complement strand
GTTCATGCTCGGAAGCACCCTAAGCTCAACCGTTTCGGGATCGATGTTGTCCGGGAGCAGTTCGCTTAAGTTGAACTGGATGGACATGTCAAGCAGGCCTACGTCCTGCTCAAGACCGTCAGGAGATTCGAGGCCGAACGAATGCAGCATTAGCGGCGCCTTGCCGCTTCCCACCCTGTAATTCAGACCGAGTTGAGGAAGGCTTTCCTCATGCAAGAGGACGGCCTCATCAATGCTAACGCCTTGACCGGTGTAGGCCAAACCTCCGTTGACGTCCGTATGGTGAAGGACCGTGATGTCAAGGAACCTGGATTGTGTGTAACCCAGGATGTCACGCACGATGAGCGAAATCCTGTGGTCGCCAAGGTCCAAGGAGTCAACTGGAACTTCGATGATTTGACCGTGGTTCGCGCCAGGAACGAGGTCAAAGATGCCGTTGATTTTCCATGTGTAGTTGAGAGGACCAGCAGCCGTGTCCGATGTGCGCGCGATCAACGTCATCGTTTCATCCGTGGTGTACACGCCGTTGGAATTGGACTGACTGATGGACGATCCAATCGGTCCAACCTCAATGTCCACACCACTTTGTGTGACCTCATTGTCCTCCGGATTCACGTCGTTCCACAGACCAAGGTCGACAGGAATCGTCACCGAGATCCGGCGGTCAAGGCCGGTGAAATCAAGGTCGAACAGGCATTGGTGATCGGCTCCGGGCACGAGGGGCGGAAGTTCACACGATTGCTGTGTGTCCAAGTTGCCCAGCAAATCGGTGATGGTCATCGTCATTGAAAGTCCAGAAATGGTGGTGTTTCCGTGGTTTTCGGCCGTGGCGACAATCGCATCGGTCCCGTAGTAGTAGGGTGCATTGGGGTCCTGTGTGTTGTGCGTGGGCATGAAGCCCATCACAACGAGGTCAGAGGTGTCGTCCAGCCTGAGGTAGACGCTACCAACGTTGTTGGCAGAGACGAGGTCACCGCTTGAATTGAACACGCCGAATTCGAGCAGGTACCGGCCGGGTTCATCGTAGGAAAACGCGGGGAGATTTCGGCTGAGTTGGGACAGGCCGCCCCAGTTGTAGCCCGTCAAATCGACGTCTGTGATGGATTCAGCAATCGGGGCCCCACCGAAATCATGCATCAAACGCCATCCCCAACTCATGTTGAGGTCGCAACCACCACAGAGGTAAACGTCGTAATCGATACGCCAGGTCTCGCCCGCTCGTGGGTAGGTCACGTTAGTGTTCAGCACGGCGCCGTCTCCATCGTTGGCCACGTCGAGCAAGCCGTCACGGGGGTCTTGGTCCGCTGGAACGATGATGTCCTTGAATTCCTCCGTCACGATGACGTTGATCGTCAGTGTGTCATCGCTGGTGTCAAAATCACCCTCAGAGAAAAAGAAGACGACGGTGTAGTTGCCCTGAACCGTTCCTGCTGGCCAGTGTGAGGTGGGGGGTGACCACTGCGTTGGGAAGGTGTAGGTCACGCTTTGCAACGTCGGCATGCCAGGAACCGTCCCTGCGCCCTCCCTGCAGTGGCTGTGGCCGCTTGGCGCACCCTCAGGACAAGCTTCCCATTCCACGTCTCGAGGGGAGCTGCTGCCTCCAATGTCTTCGTTGGTCACCTGGACTTGGAGCGTGACCGGCGTGTAGGCGTTGATGTATTGACCTTCGAAGGGACTGAGGCCGTTGGTCATGGCGAGGTCGCCGGATGCAGCAGAGGCCGTTGGCAGGGTGGCCATGAGCGATGCGAGCAAGAGGCCCACCAGAAGCAGCGGTCGCCACCGAGGCAGCCTTTCTGCATCCATGAGCAAAACCTCACGCTCCTGACTCAAAGACTCATCGCTTGAACCGGCCCACAGACCCTCGGAACGACGGGGTGTCAGTCAAGCGGGCCGAAGAAACCAAGCCAGCCGGGTGGTGCCGCTGAAATTGCCACCAGCGCAAGGAACATCCAACCCAGGTAGAACAGGCTTCGGAAGAACGACTTTGCGGCTTTCGGCATGCGGCCGTTTTCATCAAAAGGCTCCTCAGGATCGATGTCCCACACAGATTTTGCGTACCAAACCGTGAGGCCGCCTGAGGTGAAGGCCCAAAGCAACGGGATGCCCGAAGCAGGCCAGAAACAAGGCACGGAGCCAAGGAGAAAAAGGAAGCCACAGTATGCTTTGGATTGGTTGAGCGTATTTTTTGCCCCACGGACTTCGTTCATCATCGGCACCTGCGCCTTGGCGTATTCTCCAGAACGGTAGAGGGCCAACGCCCAGAAGTGCGGAGGCGTCCACAGGAAGATGAGCATAAACAGCATCCAAGGAACAGGTGAACCGAGAGCAAGTGGATTCATGCCGGCAAGCGCTCCGGTGTCTGCGGCTGCGACCGCCCAACCGATCAGCGGCGGAGTGGCTCCCGCAATGCCCCCAATCACGATGTTTTGTGGTGAGCGTCGTTTGAGCCAAATGGTGTACACCACGACGTAAAACAGGACAGAAAAAGCCGACCAAAACGCTGCTTTCCAATGGGCCAAAAGAAACACTGCACTGCCTGCGATGCTGATGATCAGTCCGAACATCAGCGCAGCGCGCGGAGAAACCTCCCCGGAGGGAATGGGTCGATTTGATGTCCTCGACATCAGCGGGTCAATGTCGGCGTCGTACCACATGTTGATCGCGTTTGACCCTCCTGCAGACAAGGTGCCTCCCACGAGGGTGATGCCCACGGCGATACCTGTGTCCAACCACGTACGATCGCCGGCAATGGATCCGTAACGGACCAACAGATCGTGAACGAGGATGGCACACACCGCTGTGATTTGGAGCAAAATCACAACCCTGAGCTTCATCAGGTCGATGTAAATCGCCGGCAGGGCACGGTTTTCCGTCATTCTGACTCGCCCCCGCCATCCACGGGGGAAACGAGCCGACTCATCATGGTCACGGAGATGGCGACCACGGCCGCGGTGACTCCCAACACAAGGTGGAGCAGGGACAAGCCCTCTGGAAACCCATCGGCGTCGGCGAAGACGATGTAACCCGCGCCGACCAGGAGATTCGCCATCCACAAACCGGCCGTGATGTCCACAGCACGGTGCAGGGCCATCGGTTCACCGGCGGCCCGGGAGGCGGTACGGATGCGCGCACCGCCGAGGACCAACAGGAGACCAACCACCAAAGCCCCCATGCGGTGCACCATTTGGACAAGGACGCCCGTATGGTCGACGGTTGGCAGCAATTGGCCCCTGCACGCTGGCCATCCGTCGGGGAAGCCGATGGAACAGGCTTGGTTGTATTGAGCACCTGGCGCGGTTGATGACACCCAGGCGCCAAGCGCAAGCAAGACCAGCACCGAGGCAGCGAAGGCATCCGTCCGTGCACGATGCCGAGCGAGGAAGCCACCCGACGTCGAAAACATGCCCCAAGGCACACCCTCCACTTTCCGCATGGCGATGTATTGGTGCAGCAGTGTGGAGGTCCAAATGGTGGCCATGCACAAATGCAAGGCAACGGTCCAATCACGGTTGTCATAGATGACCGTCAACGCGCCGACGCCCGCTTGCAAGACCAGCAAGACACCGGCCAAGGCGGCCGTGTTCCGGACGCGAGTGCCATACGTCTTTCTCAATCGGTGCATCCACAGGGCGTTGATCAAAATTGGAACGGCGACGAGTCCAACCAGCAGACGGTGGACCCACTCACTGAAAATTTCCAACGTGGTGTAGGTATAACCGGCGCCGCGTGTGTCCTCTGTTGCCTCGGGGTTGTCTTCCCACCACTGCAATTGCTCCTGTTCGCTCACGTCGAAGGTCCACGTCCCGAAGCACTTCGGCCAATCCGGGCATGACTCGCCAGCATCGAGGATGCGGATGGTACCTCCCGCCACGATGATGATGACGGCCACCGCAACCAAACCAAGCGGGAGAAGGGAGGGACGTCGCCACCCCGCAGTCATCACCCAAACTCCGGTGGACGCCCTCTATTAACACAGTCCACTTGGCCACGACGTGCAACGAGCCCTGCTCCTCATGGTACCCGTCGCGTTGATGCTGTGCACCGGTCTGAGCACGGCCGCAGCAACCACCGTTGGGGACGTCTGCGAGGAAGAAACCTGCGATGCCGACGCCTCATTGCGCGTGGTCGAATATTTTGGAGCGGACTGGTGCGAGCCGTGCCGCCCTGTGGAGGCGATGCTTGACGAACTGGATCGCCCAGATGTGCTCGTCATTCGGCATGCACCTTCACCGCAGGACGCCGGCTTTTCGAACCTCTCCTACCAGCGTTTCGAAGGGTTTTACGGACTCATTAGCCTCCCAGCCATCGTCATTGATGGATACGCGGTCCTGACGGGTGAAACGATGACCCTGCGGCTCGACGAAGCCTTGAACGCAACAGAGGAGAGCCGCTCGGAGTTGACAGAGAACACAACGGCATGGACCAGTTCTGTTCATGTGCCGGCCGGTGCGCATCGCATGGACGTCAACGTCAGTTCGACCCTCGCAGGAACCGCGGACGGGAATTGGACGGTCACGCTGCACGATCCCGCACCGCCACGAACACTCGAAGCGGCGCTTCCTGCTCCCGAACCCACGACGGATTCACCCACTCAGCCCTTATCCGGCGTAGAGCTCACGCTCCTGACCGTGGTACTGGTCGGGGCTTGCGCGCCTGCGAGCGTCATGCTTTGGCGCAGCATGAAGGAAAGCCGCCGGGTCACGTCCGAGGAAGAATCCTGAGGCCTGCAGACCAAGTGTTGGACGAAGTCTTCAAGAGGGCCCTGTTGGTCGGCGGCTTGCGAGTTCGCTCGCAGGTGCATCCCCATGGTCAAGCCCGCCCGACTCCACACCCGCTTTGAGCGTGCCCGAATCATCGGTGCTCGCGCCCTCCAGATTGGTATGGGCGCACCCCTTTTCGCCAAGGAAGACGACCTGCGCCAAGCCTTCCGCGAGGAATTGATCTCCCTCCACGGCAACGAGGAAGCAGACGTTCGCTTTGTCCTCGACCCACTCAAGATCGCGCTCTATGAGTACGAGCACGAGCTCATCCCCATCGACATCGACCCACACGATGCGTGATTCAGTCTGAGCCTGAGAAGCCGTAGAAGCCCGCGTCACGAGGCTGCGGCAACATGGCTTCTTTGACGAGCATGGTGCGCACCGCCCACAATTCCGTGAAGATGCGGTATTTGGTGGTGGCATCGAGGTAATCCACACCTGCGGACCCTCCGGTACCCATGCGACGTCCAATCATGCGCTCCACCATGCGGGCGTGAGCGTGGCGGAAGGCGAGCATCGACTGCTCCACTTCGACGACGGTGTCGATGAGGCGTCGTGGCCATGCCAACAAAGGCAGGTGGCGGTGGGACTCAATGTAGAGCAGACCGGCACGGGCGCGGTCCACAACGCCGTCTGGTCGAAGGAAGGACGCAGCGCCATCAACCCCTGCCGACATCCGTTGCTCAAGGGCCGCGGGCTCGCCCTGACCAACAGCGACCATTCGAGCGATGACCTCATCGGCGTGGCCCCGCATGGCCGAAAGATGACCGTCCACGAAGGAGGTCACGACGGCGTCATCTCCATCCGACTCTGCCAGCGAGCCGTCGATGGGGGTGCGACCAAGCCACGCCAGCAGCACGTCATGCAGCGATGTCCCGTCCACGCGAGCCTCGAGATCGGCCAAGGCCGCATCAGACATGTCGCCGACCGCATGCAAGCGGCGCAGGTGCCCGATGGGATCGACGCCCTCCACTCGTTGCTCGTCGCTCAAACCAAGGGTCAATTCGAGGGCTCGCATCTGCCAGGATTCGAAGCCTGATGACGTGCCTAGGCGGTCACGGAAAGCCAGGAACTCTTGTGGAGCAAGGGTTTCCATCACCTTCCACTGCGCGGAGAGCAGACGGAAAATCTCGGACACCCGCTCGAGGTGGCGCACGACGCGAGGGATGTCGCCTTCCGGAACGGAGGGCTGACCAAGCAACCGAAGGCTGGCGTCGAGTTCGGTCAGCACCTGCTTGAACCACAACTCGTAGGTTTGGTGTACGACGATGAAATGCTGTTCGTCGGGACAGGGTGCAGGAAGGTGGCTGTCGGGCCCTGCTTGCAAGCCAAGCAACTCGTTTAGACGCAAGTATCCCGCATAGGTGATCCTTGGGCCGTTGGGGTCCATGCTCGGGTGACGGGCGCGACGGCCTGAAAAGCCACCGGCGACGAAGTGCAGCGCCGTGCTGCGAACAGCACGGCAATGGATATAGAGCGCATACGGAACCGGTCGATATGGGCGTGGATGGGTCGACACTCGCGGGCTGGCTGGCGGATTACGACCCAGCCTCCATCACGATTGGCGTGGTGGCCTCCCACTCCTCGCTACAAATCCTTCACGGCGCCCGGATGGAAGGCTTCCGGACCCTCGGCATTGCCGTAGGTGAAGAACGTCGTCGCTTTTACGCCGCGTTCCCTGGCGCCGAACCCGATGAGTGGCTGATGCTCGATCACTACCATGAGTTGATGGATCACGCGGAATGGATGCGTGAGCGAAACGTCATCCTCATCCCCCACGGGTCCTTGGTCGAGTACCTCGGTTCGGACAACTTCCGCGAGCTGCAAACCCCGACCTTCGGAAACCGCGGCATCCTCCATTGGGAATCGAGCCGCGAACTCCAGCGTCAATGGCTTGAGCAGGGCGGCTGCAACATGCCTCGCGTGGTGCAGGACCCGAAAGACATCGATGGGCCTGTCATCGTCAAGTACGCCGGCGCCAAAGGCGGCCGTGGCTATTTCATCGCCCGTGACTACCGTGACTTCCGCCGCAACGTGGACATCGAGGAGGAGTTCACCATCCAAGAGTACGTGCTCGGTTGCCGCTACTACCTCCACTTCTTCTTCGACCCCACCGCGACGGACGGCTTCCAAGTGCGGGGCACGGGCAGCCATGAGGGGCAAAACCTCGGCCGACTCGAGTTGCTCTCGATGGACCGACGGGACGAATCCAACGTCGACGAATTCTACAAGCTCGGTTCCCTGCGTGACCTGCGCGAGATGTCGCTCGAGCCCTCCTTTGTCGTGACGGGCAACCAGCCCGTCGTCATCCGCGAATCCCTGCTCCCCAAGGCCTTCCTGATGGCCGAAGGCACCGTGGCCTCCTCCTTCGAACTCGAGGAGGGCGCGCGCGGCATGATCGGCCCGTTCTGCTTGGAAACCATCGTCACCGACCAACTCGAGTTCAAAGTCTTCGAAATCTCCGCGCGCATCGTCGCAGGCTCCAACCCCTTCGTCGGCGGCTCACCCTACTCGGACATCAACGAGCCCTTCATGTCGACCGGCCGCCGCATTGCGCGCTCGATTCGACTCGCCGCTGAAGCCGACCGCCTGATGGACATCCTCTCCTAATGTCCAAGCACAAGCCGTTTTTCCGTAGAGCGACTTGATTGAGGTCGCTGCTCTACCTCAGGAAAGGCCATTGGCTCTGACGTCTAAAGAACGCGAGAATGTTCGGCAAAACCAGAGGCTATCCTTTGAGTTCCTCAAGCTCGACGATCAGGTCATCGATGAGTTCCGTGGTGCTTTCCCAAAACGCGACCATCCGGGCGCATGAGTGGTTGAGCAGATGCGTGTGGTGAAGGAAATCATCCAAGGTTGCCGTGATGATGCTCCTCTTCTGATCATGATCCAATTCCGCATCGAAAAAGCCGTTTGGCATCAGGTACGTGAGTTTGCAATGCGTTGCGTACTCAACATGCTTGGCGAAACGCTGCTGAATGATACCGATCCTGCCGTAGTAGATGTGGTGAATTTTCGAGTTCAATTCCTCAGTGAGCTTCTCCCAAATGTTTGACGCTTCAAGACGTGTAAATGCAGGAGATTGGGCGAAGAAGAAGTGGTCTGCGGCCAAGTAACCCAGCAGGTTGTCGATGTCTTCGTCCTCGACCTGATCGATGGCATCTTTGTGCTGGATGATCGTCTCACACATGCCAATGAAGCCCTCTCCGATGCCAATGTCCGTGACGATTTCGTCAAGGTTCTCGCGAAGGTCCTGAATGAGCAGGCCTAGCAATTCATCGGTTTGTTTTGACTCCTTTCTGGCCTCATTCCAGTTGTTGATCCGCAGGGCTAGCAGGATACCGAACGAAAGCAGGAGGACCTCAAGGACCGCGACGAGCAGAAATTCGCCGGCGGTCTGGGGCTCGCCGAAGGCGAAATCCATGTTTTATGCTTACGCGTTCGGTCCTTGAACTGATGGCTCTGCGTCCAGCGATGCACCGCGGGCAGCGAATCGTCTCGAATCAGAGGCCGTTCTTTTTGCGCGAATGATGGTCCGCGTAGTGGTAAATCATCTTCAGCAAGCGGAGCCAATGGTCCAATCCGTCCTTCTTGAAACGGTCATGGAGCTGCTCGTTCTGCATCAGGACGTCGCCCCACACGTTGGCGGCGGTGCCCTTGTTGCCCTTGACGGTGGTGAAGGTCTGGTCGGCGGTGCAGTCGAGCAGGTGCTTCCAGACCGCTGCGGGGTTGACCGCGCAGGTGACCTCAACGATGACCTCGTCCATGCGGATGCCGGTCCCAGTTTGCCAGGTGCCCTCGCCCATGTCGCCGGCGAAGGGCAGGCACAGGTCGAGGATGGAGAGGCCCGTGACGGGGTCAGCACCGGTCAACTCGGTGAAGGCTTCACGCATGCGTGAGCGGTCGGCGCCGCGCTGCCCGGTGAGCATGCGCATCTGGTCGATGCTGTTGGGCACGAGGAATCGGATGTCCGTGTAGTACACGAGCGGCTGCTCGCGGCCTTCAACAGAGAAGAGGCCAGCGTAAGGCGCGGAACCTTCTGCGGCCTTGGACTGCACCGTCTCGAGCGGGAAGACCGTCTTCATCGCGTTCATGGTCACGGACTGGATGATCCGGGTCATGAGGCGGCGTGGGGCTTCGCTGACCTCGTTGAAGGTGTCTTGGTACTCCTTCAGGCTGAGCAGTTCGTACCCGCGCACGGCCAACAGCGAGTGCACCACTGGACCGGTCTGGACCTTGATGCCTTGACCGTCGCCGGCGTTGAAGGTGGCCTTGGAGACCCAGCGCATGCCACGGGCGGTGGCGCTTGGGGTGATCTCGTCGGCGTAGGCGCTGATGCGGCGCGACATGCGGTTCTCGAAGTCCGCCTGGTCGAGCTTGGTGAACACCGTGGAGCCGTAATTGACCTTGACCGCGTGGTCGGCCACTTGGCTGGCGCTGACGCAGGCCAACAGGTTGGACTGGTCTTGCGGGTAGATGATGAGGCGGCGGCGCTGGTTTCCTTCGCCGAGGCTGCCGATGGCGGGGTCGGTCAAGAGGTAACCGAGCGTTGCACAATATTCGAAGATGCGACCGTAACGGTCCTCGTCGCTGGCGCGCTGGATCCACTCGTCAAGGCCGGGCTCGACCATGTGCATTTCCAAGGGTACCAGGTCGGTACCTGAACCAAACATCTGGCGGACCATGGGGGAGGACATCATGCCCATCAGCGAGTAGAGCGAGGTCTTGCCCGAAGTCAGGAAGATGTCGGTGATGCCTTCTTCGCCGAACGATTCGCGGCGGTCGGGCATGTTCACGAGGAGGTTGAACGACGACGGCGTGTCGCGGCTGCCGTTGACCGCAGGCCAAATCCAGTCGAACGGTCGGGTGAGGATGTAGCCGTTGGCGTCCTTCCCGAAACCGGCGGGAGAGTAACGCACCCAACCCAAGCGGTTGTTGTAGGTCACGTTGCGGTGCATGAGCGAGGGGTAAAACACGCGCTCAGCGGGGTCGGAACCGGGCACAACGCCGCGGTGACCGAGGCCCCAAAGCACGGGGTCCCACTCAGGCCAACCGTCCTTGGTCGGCTGGAAGAACATGTGGTCGTCGCTGGGCAGATCGAAGTCCTGAGGGCCTCGAACGCTGTACGCGGAACCCATACGGGCTTCGTCGCCGGTGGAACAGAAGACGAAGGTCTGCGTGGTCGCGACCGTGCTAGGCGTCCACATGTTCGCGTTCATGATGGTCTTCTGCTTCATCCAGTCCGAGGTGCTCTTGAGGTCACGCTCGTAGCGGAAACGCTCGGCTTCAATCCAGCTGGACCCGAGGATGATGTTGGTGTTGACCAAGGTCGCCTTGCCTTTCCCGATGTAGCGGGTGCGTGGGTCAGCACGGGTCATGTCAGAGTCCATTTGTGGCATCCAAGGCCCCTCTTGGGGCACATATCGGAGGAAGTCTTCGTGATCGAAGACGTGCCCTTCAGCCACTTCCATGGTGCGGGTAATCTTCTGGGTCAGGTCCACATAAGACTCCATGGGCTGGACGCGGCGGTGCTCTTGGAGGTGAGCGTCAGAAATCGTTCGGTGTTCCCACATGGTCATCCCTCAGTGCTTGTTCATCGTATCGGGGTCTTCCCCGTCATCGCCGGACGAGGAGCCGCCAGGCATTGGAATCCAACCCATCACCATGGCGGCAATGAGCGTTTGGAGCAGGCCGAGAAGAATCTGAACAAGGTCGAAGGCGCCGCCTTCACCAAAGCCAAATCCGAGGACAAAGAAAGCAAGGCCCATCGCGAACATCACCAGTGGGAAGGTCTTCATGATGCTCACCTTCGGGCCTAGGCCTTGAAGGCTCCTCCTGTCGCCTGCATTTAGGCGTTCGCTCAATCCATGAGGAAAGAGCCCTCAACGTGGCTCAGAATTTCCGGTCGATGTTGGCCGGCGTGTCGTCGCCACCGCCAGCAGGACCGTAGCGGTCTGCCATGCTCCGACGAGGCGCTGGTGCGGGAGCCGGTTCGGGCTCGGGCTCAGGCTCTGGTTCCTCTACTTCTTCAGCGGCCGCCATCTCATCCAAGTCTGGCGCGGGTGGAAGGTCAATGAGAGCCTCTTCTTCATCCTCTTCTTCTTCGGGCTCAGGAGCAGCGAAGTTGCCCGTGGCCAAAGCCTCGTCAGCGGCTGCAAGTTGAGCCTGCAATTCGGCACGGCGTGCGGCGCGAACCTCGGGTGGGTCAACGGTGAACTCGCAGACCTTCTTGATCGGGTCACCTGCACTCAATTCGCCGGTGTACTCGCGGACGTCGTCGCCGGCGTTGATGATGACCGAAAAGCGGGTCGGGTCGCGGGAGCGGCGCTTGGCGTGCTTCTTGTAGTGGTGCACGTAGACTTGGTAGACACCACCCGGGGCGATGCCTTGGGGCCAGACGACGTTTTCAACGGGCCGACGGGTGTCGGGCTTCACGTTCGCGTCAACGTCGAGGACACCGCCACATGGCGATTCCTTCGCCCCACCGTGGATGCGCTCCCCTGAAGGGCACACAACGTGGAGGTCAAGGTCGTTGAAATTGTTCCACATCAGGGAGATTTGCACGTCGCTGGTCGCAGCACCTTCGCGTTCAAGTCGAGCACGGAGCTCTGACGCGGAGCGTTCGGCAGCAGCACGTGCTTCCATTTCGGCCTGCGCACGGGCGGCCTCGACCTCCGCCTGGCGCTGAGTTTCGATCTCTGCGAGTTCCGCTTGTCGAGCGGCTTCACGCATCTCGGCCAAGCGCGCTTCTTCTTCCTCGCGAGCAGCGCGAAGACGGGCTTCTTCTTCGGCTTCACGCTTGAGGCGTTCCTCTTCCGCCCTGCGTGCTTCGGCTTCTTCCATCCTCCGGCGGGCGTCTTCTTCCTTGCGGCGCGCTTCTTCTTCGCGCTGCAAGCGTGCTGCACTACGCGCACGCTGGCGCGCATCATCCGCCTCGAAGCGACGACGCTGACTCTGAATTTTTGCGAGTTGGCGGTCAAATTCCGCTCGTGGCGTGGTGAAGTCGGCACCGGCCACTCGGGAACCAAGACCTTCAGCGACCATGCCCTGACGCAGGTCAATCCGAGAATCGCGCCGGAGGACCAAACGGAGCACGCCGAACCCGAATGCGCCGCCAAGGGCGCCGGTGAGAGCGAGGCTCAGCGGGTCCATGATGCCATGCAGAACGAGGTCGGTCTTGACCGTATCGCCCAACCCTCCCGCCTTAGGGCGAGCAAAGATTGACGGCCAAAGGCGAGGAGAAGCCCACATGAGCGGAGGCCGACCCGGTTTGGACGCCCTGTTGCCAGGCGGTCGAGGTGTCTGGGTCCCCATCGACCATGGTGCATCGGATTGGCCGGTTCCGGGACTGCAGGACGTCGACGCCCTTGTTGCTGCACTGAGCGAGGGAGGAGCCGACGCCATCGTGGCTCAGAAGGGCCTCATCAGCCATCTTGTGCGCACCGGAAATGCCCCTTCCATCGGCCTTGTGGCCCACCTCTCGGTGTCCACACGTCATGGTGGCCCTGATGCTGGGGAGAAGGTCAGCGTCGGCAGCGTCGAGGAAGTGCTCGCTCGTGGTGCACACGCCGTCAGTGCGCAAGTCAACATGGGCACGCCAGGTGAAGGGCGTATGATTGAGCGCCTCGGAGTCGTCACTGCCGATGCCCATCGGCTTGGAGTGCCTGCCCTCGGAATGGTCTATGCCCGTGGTCCGAACCTTAGCCCGATGTCGGTGGATCCGACCAACGGGCAAGCCCACGCCGTTCGGCTTGCGTTTGAATTAGGTTGCAACGTCGCCAAAGCAGCGTGGAGCGGTTCTGTGGAGGCGTTTAGGCACGTGACATCAGCCGCGCCAATTCCTGTCCTTCTCGCAGGAGGACCTCGCACGGATGACGACATGGTCCTCCTCCACATGATCAGCGGAGCCATGAAAGCCGGAGCAGCCGGCGTGTGCATGGGGCGTCAAATCTTCGCTCACCCGCACCCTGCGAACATGGTACGGGCCATCCACGCCATCGTACATCAGGGGGCCACTCCCGAAGAGGCAGCACACCACCTCGAGGGCTAAGCATGGAAATCTGGACCTTGGGGTGGAGCGAGGCGGCTTCAAGCCGCGAAAGCATCGCACGCTGTCTCCGCTTATCCGATGAATCCATCGCGGACGCTTCCGTTACTGTGTTGGACGTGAGGGACGGCCACAACGAGGCCACCGGTACCGCTCACGTGCACATCGCTTCAGAAGACCAGCAGCAGAAGGCCCTCGCACATGTTGGTCTCGTGGACTGGGTGGTGTTGACGTTCGAAGATTGGTCCATGATTCCCGTGGAAAATGTGGTGGCAGCAGCACAAGGCTCCCCAACAAAAATCGCAGCCGTGGTGGAGACTCCGCAAAGCATCGCTGGTGCGGCCTATGCCTTGGAAACCGGCGTTGATGCTGTGGTCGTGCCTCCGACCGAAGCCCTGCTCGATGCGGCTGAAGCCATGCGATCATCGAGGCTTGAACGGGTCGTGGATGAGGCGCATCCAGAATCCTCACACCCGCAAAGTGTGTTGGAAATGTCCACGGTCGTCGAGGTCACGTCATTTGGACTCGGAGACCGTGTTTGTGTGGACTTAGCTGGCCTGCTTGCTCCCGGGGAAGGAATGCTGGTGGGTTCGACGGCCGCACAACTGGCGCTGATTCACGGCGAAACCGTCCCCTCGGCCTTTGTCCCCACCCGCCCATTCAGGGTGAACGCCGGTGCGGTTCACCAATATGTCCTGCTTGCAGACCAATCCACGTGCTACCTGAGCGAACTCAAATCTGGCGATGAGGTCATGATTACCGACGCTGAGGGCAACAACCGATGCTTACGTGTCGGCCGCTTGAAAATTGAGCGCAGACCGCTCATTTCTGTCCTCTTTTCGAATCAGAAAGGTCAAGAGGGTCGTGTGCTATTGCAAAACGCAGAAACCGTTCGAGTTGTTGACGCCCGTGGAACCCCAGTGTCCGTGACCGCCCTGGAAACAGGCATGCGTCTGATCAGTTGGTCAGACGCCTCGGGGCGCCACGTGGGTCAGCCCATCGAATCGGAGGTCACGGAGCACTGAACATGGCGGTCATCGGAGCGGGCAGCGCCAATGGCGCATGCAGCCTAATCCACGCCGCTGGTATTGGCTATGGGGCAAGCCTCGGCCTGGACCTCCCCGTGAACGTTCGGTTGCTTGACACACCACCACGGCGTGAGGTGAGGGATCCCGACGGCCTCCTTGAAGCGGTACTCAACGCGTGGAAGGACGCAGGCCATCCTGCTCCTGCGGAGGAATTTCACTGGGCGGTTCGCTCGAACATTCCTCCTCGGCAAGGGCTGAAATCATCTGCTGCCGTGGCCATCGCAGGCCTTCGTGCCCTTGCCGATGCCGCCGACGTTGAGGTATCAACAGCGGCTCTGGTGGAACTTGCCGGTACGGCTCAATTGGCCGCTGGCGTGTCCATGACCGGTGCCTACGACGATGCTTGGGCGGCAGCCGAGCCTGGCTGGCGCGTCGTGGATGTGGGGGCCACCTCGGCCGAGGAACGGGTCGTGATGGAAGGGGAGGGCCTGAACCCTGACGATTGGCGCGTGCTCATCCTCACAGGACCGGAGCGTGAACAGCACCCTCCAGTGGAGGCCTTCACGCCTCATGCATCTCATTTCCAGCATGCGCTTTCCGCCTTGCAAGAAGGCCGACCGTTGGTGGCGTTGACCCAAAACGGACGTGGAGTTGTGGCTGCAACACAAGATCATCAGGGGCGACAACTCGCCAACCACGCGTTCGTGAACGGTGGTCGGGCTGCCGGCATCACGGGCTCAGGACCTGCGATCGTGATTGTGGTGCCGGCAGGCATCGAACAACCCATCGAGCGGTTGAGGCAACAGTACGCGCATCGGGCCCCAGACAGGGAGCTCATCGAGACGCGGTTTGTTGGGTGAAAGAGAGGGGGGAGCGACGGCGCCCCGCAGGACGCCGCCGCTCGGCCAAGGCAATGTGCCTTAGGGTGTTGTTGGTTGGTGATTTGACCTGATTCAGGCCATCGCGGCCGTGGCCTTCTTCGCGCCCATCCAGGCGACGACACCGAAGCCGATCTTGTTGATCATGTCCGCGATGTTGTAGAGGACACCCATGACTTCCTCGCTGCCGAGGTCGTAGGTGTTCTCGTTGAAGAGGTAACCGAGGGGGTAGATGATCCAGCCCACGAGGATGAAGGTGCGCAGAGCGTCCGTGCTCCACTTCACTTCTTCCTTGATCTTGGAGTCGTCCACGCCAAGGCCGCCAAAGAGGCCGAAGGGCAGACCGGTTGCGACCATGATCATGGCCCAGCCCATTCCGCCGAGGAGGAGGGCGATGGTTTCGTCCATGAGGTCGGCTTCACCGAGGTAACCGAAGCCGATCATGATGATGGCGCCCACGAAGCAGATGCCCGTGAAGCCGAGGCCGGCGAAGGTCTTGTCCGTGATGGCATCCTTGCCCACGAGGGAAGGGAACTTGAGGGCCATCAAGGGGACGGTGATGATCCAGTCCATGTAGCGGTATTCGGTGCTGACGACCTGGGTGTCCACGTACACGCCACGCATGTAGTAGTAGTGGAAGGCCGCAATACCGACGATGAGCGCGGAGATGGTCATCGTGGTGCGGTACTCGGGGGCGACGTTGTTGCGCTCGCTCATGAAGAACACGAAGGCAGCACCCATCGAGATGTACCCCACGAAGAACAAGAAGAAGGTCAACAACTCAAGGGAGTCGTTGCCATCTCCGTCGCTCAGGAAAGCGGGGAGGCCGGAGTCGGCGTCCACGGTCGCATCCGCAGCGAGTGCGGTGGGCACGAGAACGGCCAACACGGCCATGGCGGTCAACAGCAGGGCAGTTCGTCGGAGGGATTTGTTTCCAGACATTAACCGGGCCACGTTTTTTTCACAGATATAAAGCGGCGTTTCTTTCTTGTCGCAAAATTACATGTTTTCATATACTATGAGGCGAGCGGGGCAAGATTTTCTCAAAATTCCCTAACAAACAGAAAATACCCGGCTCTGAATGAAAGGCAACGGTTGAAGGTCAGAGCGCTTAGGGCTTAGCGAGTCCCATGCGCATGCGCTTTGGCGAGCGATTAGCGGTGACCCTGTTTGGCACCAGCCATGGCCCATGTGTCGGAGCGATGATCGAAGGGCTACCCAGCGGTATTCCGGTGGACCATGGCGCCATCCAAGCGCGCATGGACCAACGGCGTCCCGGCGCAGGTATCGGGACCAAAAGAAAGGAGGATGACGTGGTCCGCATCGCCTCAGGCGTCCATGACGGGCACACGACCGGCCAGCCCATGTTGATTGAAATCGCAAACGCTGACGTCCGAACGAGCGATTACAGCTTCCTGCCCAATCGTCCCCGCCCGGCACATCAAGACCTCCCGATGCACGTCCGCAGCGAAGGGCATGCGGACTTGAGCGGTGGCGGATCATCCTCTGCACGATTGACCGCAGGATTGGTTGCTGCTGGAGCCATCGTCGCACCGTTGATTGAGCATCTGGGCGCTCAAGTGACGGCGCACGTCGGCGCCATTGGACCCTATGAAGCACCTCTACCAACACACACGAGCGGGTGGCCCACGCCGTCCGCAGCCGTGATTCGATGCCAAGACCCCGACATGGCCGAGACCATGCTCAACCATGTCGAGTCCCTGAAGAAGGAGCGCGACAGCATCGGCTCGCGTGTGGACCTCATCATCGGTGGCCTTCCGATGGGACTCGGGGAGCCATGGTTCGACGGATTGGAACCGGCGCTTGGACGTGCATTGCTTGCTGTTCCTGGAGCTCGGGCGATTGAATTCGGTCAAGGAACTCGAGCGCTTGCCATGCGTGGTTCGGACCACCACGGCGGTTGGCACCCAACGGAGAAAGGACCTGTGTTGCACACCGATGTTGCCGAGGGTGCGCTTGGCGGCATGGCCTCGGCTGCAGATTTGGTCGTGCGGTTGACCCTCAAGCCTCCTTCCAGCATTCCACAACCGATGCCAACGGTCGACCTGGCCACCGGCGAGGCAAGCACGTTGTCGGTGAAAGGACGACATGATCCCGTTCTCGGCCCACGTGGCGTCGCGGTGGTGGAAGCCATCGCCGCCTTGGTGGTGACGGACCTTGCCCTTCGTGGAGGCTACCTGAATGGTTGAGGCATGGACGGTGCACAAATTCGGGGGGTCTGTCCTCCGCGGAGCTCCCGATTTGGACCGACTGGCGGACCGCATCGCAGAAGACGAAGGTCCTGCGGCCATCGTGGTGTCCGCGCTGTGGGGCACCACCGACCGATTGTTGCGCGCCGTGGACGACCCACGGTACGCAGAGCGCTTGGTGTCTGACCTTCGTTCCCATCACCTCATGTTCGCACCACGCCTCGACCGTGGCCGTGACAAAAGCAGGTTCGAGCGCGTGCTTGTAACCATGGAGGAAGCCTTGAGGCGGCGGCAATCTGACCCCACCGATGAAGATGCTCGCATCCAGCTGTTGGCCTCAGGTGAACGCCTCTCGGCTTTGGTCATCGCCCACCACCTTCGCAGGTGTGGATTCCCAGCACATGCTGTGGGAGCCGAGGACATCGGGATGATGCTCTCGGGCACGCAAGAAGCGGACGCCGTGGACTTGAAGCAGAGTGCAGAACGGTTCGACCGCAGCATCCTCCACGGCATCCCGGTGATCACCGGCTGGCTGGGGTCTGGACGAGACGGTGCGCTTGCCTTGCTCGGACGGGGTGGTTCGGACCACACGGCGACGGCCGTGGCCCACCTGCTTGGCGCTCGGCGCGTCATCCTATGGAAGGACGTGCGCGGCATCCATCCAGTGAACCCAAGGTGGGGCATCAACACCGACCCAATCGCCTACGTCCCCTACGAACTGGCGCGTATGGCCGCTGGATTGGACGCGACGGTGCTGCATCCAGCAACCGTCGGGCCTTGCATCGCAGATGGAATTCCCATTGAAGTGCGCCATCTGAGCGAACCTTTGAGCAAACCTGCAGCGACCACCATCGGCCCCGATTTCATCACTGATTTCGGCCTCCTTGCAGCAGCGTGCACCATGGACGTCTGCTCCGTTGAGGTGACCTTCTCCCCTGTTGGGACCCCGGGCACTCAACAAGCTGCGTTGCTGAACCAGTTGGCGGACCGCGGCCTTGGAGTGCATGCTTCGTTGTCGTGGGTGGACGGCATCCGACTCATCGTGGACGCCAGCGGCGTCGACGCGATCGAAGCAACCTTGTCAGACATAGGCATGGAGGTCATGCACGTCGGAGAGGCCTCGGCCATGATCACCTACATCGGTTCGTGGGAGGACCCAGAGGCCTGGCTTCACGGGCTGAACGCGAAGAACACGGAGGTCGTCGATCATGACGTTCGTCGAATTCGAATATTGGTCCCGAGAGACCACGTAAAAACCACATTGGAACAGACGGCAAAGAACGCGGCGTGGCTTGCTCAAGCATGATCAAGCTTCGCGGTTCTCGCGGTAGCGCTGAAGATGCGTCGGCAGGTTGAGCGCAAAGAGGGCACCCGTGACCAAGAACACGAACAGCGTCCCGAGCGCCACGCCGTAGACCGAGGTCAGTTCAACGGACTCCTCGAGACGGCGAGCGGTGTTGCTGGAAAGCACACCAACCAGAGCGGGAAGGATGGTATTGGCGGAGAGCACGAGCGTGGCCAACACGATGGATATGATGGGGTTGAGAACGAGGGCGCGGTGGTACTTGCCGACAATTTTCCCGGGGTTCATGACGTAGACTTCGTTGGTGCGGATGCTGGTGTCCAGCATGCTGTAGCGCAACACGCCATTGCCGATCTCGATGTACATGATGAGGAAAACCGCGTAAACCACGACCAGGCTGCTGAGCAAAAAGGGACGCTCAGCGAGCCCAAATGGATCGAAGGAAAGCGCGACCTTCGAAGAAGCAAAACGAAGGATAGCAAGGATGAACAGCACGTTAGAGGACAGAAGATAACGGCCGTCTCGGCGGAAGGTCCCGACAAATCCAGCGATGGTCGCCATAGCGATGACCACGACTTGAATCGTGGTCGCCGCGCCAATGCTTCCGGTGAGCATGTACCAGATGGTGCCGGCCCCTGGGGAGACGATCAGCGTCAGAAACGCCAATGCGATGAGGATCCCGTACACCGCAAGTTGAAGATTTTGAACCATCTTATCGGGCGGAAGGAACTTCATTTTTGGGACCAAGGGTCCACCAAGGAGGCTTTCAACAAAGGATGGAATTTGGATTTCGGGGATCGCATCCTTGGGGATCTCCGTGCCAATGCCGGCATTTCCTGCCAGTTTCTTCCGGCTGGGTGCTGAGGACCGAACCGTCTTGCTGTCGTACAGGTGAGCGGTGTCTCCAGACTTTTTTCCTGCCATAGACTCACCTCAGAATCCTCGCGCTCCGGCGAGGGCCGTCGAAAGGAGCATGTCAGGCTCCCAATCCATGATGTTGACACCGAGTCCACGAAGTTCGCCGATCAAAACATCACGCTCGGTCTTGAGCACCTCATACCCCGTACGATCGAGGCGCTTCGCGTCGAATTCAAACTCAAGGGATGAGGGTGAAAGCACGGTCACGTCAAAGTC
>PCBQ01000066.1 GCA_002731395.1 Methanobacteriota archaeon | reverse complement strand
GCAGTTTAGGTGCTCAGTCGTCCTGTTCGGGGTCGTCGTTTTCCATGGCCTCCCGCTCTTCCTCGGTGAGCGGTGGGAGGCCCTTTTTGGCGCGAACATAATCCGTGTAGTTGCCGTAGTAGACGGTCACCTTGCCTTCGTTGACTTCCCAAATGCGGTTGACGACTTGGTCGAGGAACCACCGATCGTGGCTGACGGTCACCAGCGATCCCTCGTAGGCTTGCAGGGCTTCTTCCAAGGTGTCCTTGGATTCCATGTCGAGGTGGTTTGTTGGCTCGTCCATCAGCAGCAGGTTGTTGTCCTCAAGCAACAATTTCAGCAGCGCGACGCGAGCCCGTTCGCCTCCGGACAAAGCCTTGAGCGGTGTCTTGACCTTGTCGCTGGTGAATTGGAAGCGACCCAGCGCACCACGGATGTCACCGTATTGAAGGTCAGGCCGGAGGGCTTCGATTTGCTCGACCGGGTTTAGGTTGAAGTCGAGGGTTGCATGGTCCTGGTGGAAATAACCGATGACCACGCCGGGGCTGACCTCGATGCTGCCGGAGGTCAACTTCTCGTCGCCGACGATGAGTTTGAGCAGGGTGGTTTTCCCTTGTCCGTTTCCTCCGACGATGCCGATGCGGTCGCCCTTCCGAATCTCGAGGTCTTGTGCATCGAGGATGGCGCGGTCCAGTCCTTCGAACCGCTTGGTGGCCTTCTTCAGGTCCACCATGTCTTTGCTCGCCTTGTCGATGGCGTCGAAGCGGAGGCGCAGAGGCTTGCGCTTCTTTGGAACCCGGGCCTTGAGGGCTTTGAGTTCCTGCTGAAGCCGCTCGATCATCTTGTGTTTGGCGGAAATCGACTTGTCGTACTTGTTTGCACGCTTCATCTGGGCCATGGCGCCCATCGTGGACTTGATCTTCTTCTCCGTGGTCGAGATGCGATCGGCCAGGGAGGCTTCGAAGGCATTCTTCTGTCGTATGTAGCGGGAGAAGTTCCCGGTGTACGGCCAGGCATGCAGGTCCTGAATTTCGACGATGCGGTTGCAGACTTGGTCGAGGAAGTAGCGGTCGTGGCTGACGATGAGTTGGGCACCGTCGAAGTCCCGGAGGAAATCCTCCAACCATTCCGTGGTCTGAATGTCGAGGTGGTTGGTCGGCTCATCAAGGAAAATGACGTCCACGCCGGCGAGGCCGACGAGTTGCCGAGCAAGGGCCAGTTTCGCCTTCTCGCCGCCGGAGAGGGAGGAGACTTGCATGTCCATGGGGTGCTGGTCCAGTCCGAGCCGAGTGAGGATGCCCTTGGCGATGCCCGCCACGTTGCCGCCTCCAGATTGAGCAAGCATTTGCTGGAGCTCGGTGTAGCGCTCCATGACCGGCTCCCAATCGCTCTCGTAGAAGGCAGGGTCGACCATCTGGGCTTCGATGGCGGCGATCTCTTCCTCAAGCTCCTGGAATTGCCTCCCCTTCCGGGACAGTTCCTCCTCGATGGTCCGGTCGCTTTCGAGGTCACGAATCTGGGTGAGGTAGGCGATGCGCAGCCCGGGCGCGAAGTCAACGTCACCGGTGTCCTGCTCTTGGTCAGAAATGGTGTTGAGCAGCGTGGTTTTTCCCGCGCCGTTATGCCCAACGATGCCAATGCGCTCGCCGTGGTTGACAACGAGGTTGACGTCTTGGAGGACGTCCACAGGTCCGAAGGAGCGGTCCACGCCTTCGACGGTGATGAGTTGACGCGCCACGGTCCTCCCCCATATCGCACGCCACGCCGTTTGCACTTGGCCTTGACGGTAAAGGGCGGCAGGCTTGAGGCCCATAGGCCGTGGTCGAGGCCATGGCGGAGGACGGTGCACCCCGTTGGCTCGTGGTGGACGGCTACGAGGACGAGCCCGCCGCCTTCGGTGTTCCACCCTACGTTGGTTTTCACGTGCGGTACCTCTGCGGCGTGCTCGAGGCTCACGGCATGCCCTACGATTACCTGACCGTGGACGCGTGGCGCGCCCTCGGCCGCCAAGGTGAAGACGCGCAACGCGCGATGTTGCATGGCCGTGCTGGCTTGGCTTTGCTTGCTGGCGCGGTCGTCCCGGGCAAATACCTCCGCGCTACGCCTATCTCACTTCCCGAGACCAAGTCGTTGCTTCGGATGTTACCGGCCGGGGTGCCAGCTGTCCTTGGCGGATGGGCCATTCGGGGCTGGCGCCATCAAGGGTGGTCACCGTTGCGGCGAGATCTTTTCCTTGCCCTCCGAGACGCAGATGCCACGCTGCATCATTTTCTCAAATCCGGCCAGTGGGAACACAAACGACGGTCGGCCGAGCAATGGACGACATGGGCTCATGCTGGTGCTACCTCCAAGGCCGTGCTTGACCACCCCGACCTCCGGCACCCCGACCACGAGCAGGCCGGTCCACTGACCTACGAGGTTGAAGTGTACCAAGGCTGCGTCCGATACAAGCGCGGGTGCCGCTTTTGCATCGAGCCGAAGAAGGGCACACCGATCTGGCGCACGCCTGACGATGTCATCGCCGAAGTGCAGTTGGCGCTCGATGCGGGGGTCCGTCACGTCAGGTTGGGCGGGATGACGGACACCTACACCTACCTCGCCGATGGTGTCGGTGAGATGGAATATCCACGCCCGAATCCGGAACCGATCGCGCGCTTGCTTTACGGACTGCGCGAGGACGAACGGCTTGGCATCTTGCACACCGACAACGGCAACCCAAGCATCATCGCCGAGCACCTTGAGGAGGCCGAAGCGATCACAAAGACCCTCGTGGCCACCTTGAGCGACGGTGCCGTGCTGTCCTTTGGCGTCGAGTCTGCGGATCCGAACGTGCACGAAGCGAATTGGCTCAACTGCGATCCAGAGCAACTCAAGGCCGCGGTGAACTTGATCAATTGCTATGGGCGCGAGCGCGGTGAGCGCGGCCTGCCCAAACTGCTTCCAGGCCTCAACTTCATCGCCGGCCTGAACGGCGAAACCGACGCCACATACGGGCTCAACATGGACCTGTTGAACGGTCTTCGTTCCGAGGGCCACTGGCTGCGGAGGATCAACCTCCGTCAGGTCGAGGGTAAGGGCTTCCAAGACGTCGATTCAGATGCCTTTACCACCTTCAAGCGTCGCGTACGTGACGAGATAGACGCTCCCCTGCTGGCGGAGATGATGCCCATCGGTGGCGTCCTCCGTGACGTGCACTGGGAAGCACACGGCGGTCGGACCCGCTTACCAGCACACAATTCGCTCGAGCACCGCGACGGCTCGATGTGGGGCGGCGCTGGGGTCTCGTTCGGCCGGCAAATCGGCGCCTATCCCATCTTGATTGGTGCATCGTACCTGACCACCTTGGAGGCCTCGACAGATATCATGGTCACCGCGCACGGTCAACGCTCGATCACCGGCATTGAACTCGACATGGACCCTGACCTCGTGACGTCTGCCGTGTTGGAGGCCATCCCCGGCGTGGGTGCGAAGGCGGCTTGGGCGCTGGTCACCGAGCGAGCAAAGCGTGCGCGAAAGCGGAGCGGTGAAACTCCACTCATCGACGACGTCGATGCGTGGTTCGTTGCGGCAGGGCAGCGGATGCCTGACGCGGTTGACGTGCATCAGATCCTTCGTCCAAGGGAGGCCTGAAATTGGCCAGCCAAATCATCGTGAACGGGTTGCTCGATGCAGCTCGTCGGCTCTCAGACCGCTGTGACAATCTCCTCTCAAGCCTGATTGGACAGGGGGGCGTTGCACACGCCACGAACACGTTGGACTACGCGTGGCCCCTGCACGAAGCATGGATTCGCACGTGGGGCGGTCATGGCGCCACCACGCTGCTGCTTGGCATGAACCCCGGTCCTTGGGGTATGGCCCAGAGCGGTGTGCCCTTTGGAGCCACGGGCATCGTTCGAGGGGAGCTTGCGCTGCCCGACCTTCCGCTTCCAACGCCGAAAGGAGCACACCCAAAGCGACCGATTGTTGGTTTGTCCCAGGAACGCCAGGAGGTCAGTGGACAGCGCATTTGGTCCTTGCTCTTCGAGGTCTACGGTTCACCGCAATCCGCCTTGGAGCAGGTCTTCCTTGTCAACCACTGCCCGCTGCTTCTGCTCAACGAACGTGGGGCGAACGTTACGCCCGACAAACTCCCTGCGGCCGTCGTTGCACCCTTGTACGCGGCGTGCGACGACCACCTTCGGGAAGTTGTTGACGTACTCGGCACCACGCGCATCGTCGGGGTTGGGGCTTACGCATCAGACCGCGCAAAGCGAGCGTTGAGCGGCTCTGAGGGAACCGGGACCAGCCCGTCAGGGCGCCGCCTTCGTCTCGCCTCATGCTGGCATCCAAGTCCGGCTTCTCCCCTCGCCAACAGGAACGGAGGAGCCGACTGGCGTGCGCAAGTGCGAGACGTGCTTCTCCGTGGTGAGGAGATGGATTGAAAGGTCGTTATCCGTGTCGAAGAAATATGGCCGAGCACCAGCGTGCGTGGGAGCGACAACCGAACGACCGACAATGGGAGAAACCCGAGGGCGACGACCCACGTACCCTTTATCGGATGATGAAGACGAGCGTGGAGCGCTTTTCTGACCAACCGCTCTTTGGCTACATACCAGCTGAGGGCATGCCTCGCAGCCACCTCTCGTACGGCGAATTCGCCGGTCTTGTTGATGCTGTGGCCAGCGGCATGATTTCGCGCGGGGTCGTCGCAGGCGACCGCATTGCCCTGATCGTCGACAACTCGGTCGAGTGGGCCGCGACGGCCGTTGCTGCCAACGCTGTGGGCGCACTGTACACCGCGATGTACACCCAACAACACGGCAAAGAATGGGCCTACATCCTCGGAGACTCGACCCCTTCCATGGTCGTGGTGGCCAACACGGCCGTGCTCGACAAGCTTGTGGAATCCATGCCTGACGACGCTTCGGCGTGGCCGGCCAACGGCATTGTCCTCCTTGGTGAGGACGGAGCCAACGAGATGCCGCCTGAGGGCATCGATGTGGTGAAGTGGTCGGACTTTGTTCAAGCCGGTCGCGCCGCGGACGCCCTTGGCGAGCCCGCCGACGACCCCATGGCCCTCGCCACACTCATCTACACCTCCGGGACCACCGGGAACCCGAAGGGTGTCATGCTGACGAACTGGAACATTTTGTCCAACATCCTCAGCGTGCAGAGCGTCTTCCCAATCTACATCGGAGACAAATCGGCGTCCTTCCTGCCATGGGCACACGTCTTCGGTTCGACCGTTGACCTGTTCTACATGATTCGAAGCGGTGTTCACGTCAACCTCATCTCTGATTTGACACGCATTGCGGACGAATTGACCGAAATCAAGCCCGCCGTCATGTGCGCTGTGCCTCGCGTGTGGAACCGCTTCTACGACCGCGTGAACGCGCAACTCGATTCGAGCGGTGTTAAGCGATTCCTTGCCGGCAAGGCCCGCAAGCACGCCGCAAAGCGCATCGCCAAGGCCGGTGTGGTTTGTGATGCCGTGGAGCCCACGACCTTCTGGGACAAGCGCTTTGACAGCCTCATTTGGGGCAAGGTCCGCGACCGCTTCGGTGGCAACCTGCGCTTCGCTATCTCCGGTGCGTCGGCTCTCTCGCCTGACGTGGCCAAGTTCATCCAGATGGTTGGCATCTCTTGCTTCGAAGGCTACGGCCTCTCCGAGACCTCCCCGATGGTGTCCGCGAACGGATGGATGGGCTACGGTGAGTCACGCTTGAATTCGGTCGGCAAGGTCCTCAACGGCATCGATGTGACCATCGACACCTCGGCCTGGGACGATCCCGACCGCCCCGACGAGGGCGAAATCATCGTGACCGGCCCCAACGTCATGCAGGGCTACTGGAACAAGCCGGAAGAGACCGCGAAGGTCATCATGGAGCCCGGTACGTTCCGCACCGGTGACCTCGGGAAGTTGTCCAAGGACGGCTACCTGACCATCACCGGTCGCGTGAAGAGCCAGTTCAAGTTGGAAAACGGCAAGTACGTCTCCCCTGCTCCGCTCGAGGAGAACCTGAAGCTGGACGCGGTGATCGAGCAAGCCGCATTGGACGGCCGCAACCGCCGGAACACGTTCCTCATTGTGCACCCCAACATGGAGGCCCTGCGCAAGGAGCTCAACGATGCGGGCATCCCGACTTCTGGTGATGACGCGGCGGTTTGTGCTGACCCCGCCGTCGGCGAGTGGATGCTCAACCGTGTGGCCGCCCACGCCAAGACCGACAGCAATTGGAAGGGCTACGAAATCCCTCGCGACATCATCCTCGACCACGACGAGTGGACGACCGACAACGGCCTGATGACGCCAACGATGAAGGTCAAGTTGCGTAACCTGCTGACCCGTCACGAAGCGGCCATTGCGGCGCTGGACTGATTCAAATACGGTGCACAAACCCACCCTCAGGCCAGGCTTCGAGGTGTGCACCTGGCGTGCCTAACTCGGTGATCCAAGTCCTTCCCCCGGCCAGTTCAATGGCTTCGCTGGTGGCCTTGGAGTCGCGGGTCAGGGCGATCATACAACCTCCACCACCCGCTCCTGTCAACTTCGCCCCGAGCGCGGTCGGCAAGGCCGCTGAGACCAAGGCTTCCAGCTTTGGATGTGACACTCCGATGCGACGCAGAAGCAGATGATTCTCGGTCATCGTTCGGCCTAAGGTTTCCGAATCACCACTCTTCAGGGCATCAAGGCCGCGATGGACCAGCCCAGCGATGGCCTGCATGGCCTCGTCGATGCCGGGGTCGCTGACCCGTCGCGAAGCAACGCCAGCGACCATCTGCGTGGTTGGCGCGTTGATGCCGGTGTGACCAACCACGAGGCTCAGCCCGTCCTCAAGATGCAGACCGCCAAGGTGATGCAAGTCCCACGTTCGTTGTTCATCGCCCATCGGCATGGTGCGTTTCATGACCCATGTGGACGCATCCTCAACACGGTTGGACAGCATCACAAGTCCGCCAAAGGCTGAGGTCATCGTGTCCATTGGGCTAGCCCGCCCCTCTTGCGAGAGTGCTTCAGCAACGTGGCCGAGCAAGGAGGCCTCTTCAGCGGAAACCGCTGCCTGACCGTAGACGCGAGCGCTTGTGTCCGTCCGCTGATGCACGCGCTCTTCGCCTCTGAACAACTCGACCTCGGAGCCGTCTGAGGCATATCCCTCGTGCCATGCTCCATTGTCCGCATCGACCCATCGTCCAGAAGCGGCCCGAAGGGCCGTGGCCGAAGCAACGGCAAAGGCAGCAGAGGATCCAAGGCCTGCTCCTCGGGGCACGTCGCTCTGCACGCTCATGTCCACACCTGTGGTCATTGATCCGTTCCACAACCGGCCCACGAGGTACGCCAAGTGGGGGTGACGGGCAGGATTGATCTTTACTCGGTTGAGGTGAACGCCGCGCTCTTCTATGGGACGAAGGGTCACCGTGGTGCGTTGCGAAATGGATGTTGAAATCGCTGGATGTCCGTAGACCACGGCGTGTTCACCAAACAGGACGACTTTGCCCGGCGCGCTGGCCATGACCTCGTCCATGCTCCGGGGTGGACGGTTCCGCTTCAAGCCGTTTCCCTTCTTCGTGGTGACTGACGGTGCATTGAAGGGTCAGGCCCGCATCGTACGAACCGAGGTTTCCGCCCGGGTGGTCGTCATGTCCGACTTCGTTCACCCACTGGCCGATTCCTACGCCGGCCTGCCCGGTTGGGTGCTTCTGGTTGCGTTGCTCGGCACCGCATCTGGATTCTTCTTCTACCAAGTCCAAAAGGCGACACGTCTGGTGCTCAAGGGCGCATCGGAGGATCGCTTTGACTCATGGGGGCTTCGTTTCAAGGAGGTCCTCACCGGCTGGTTGGGTCAGAAAAAAGTCCTCGCTGATCCTGTTGCAGGCACCATGCACGTGCTGATGTTCTGGGGTTTCCTGATGCTCTCCACCGACATGTTCGATCTCGCCTCTGCCAACCGCTTTTCGGACGGGCTGCTCGAGCCGCTTGGACTGAAATGGTTGTGGAACGGGATGGTCGAGGTCGGCTACACGATGGCTTTCTTCGGCTGCACCGCGGCCCTGACGCGCCGTGTGGCCTTTACGCCTGAGAAACTGAAGGGAAAGTCGCAGCTGGAAGGCAACATCATTCTTCTGCTCATCATGACCATTACCCTAACCTCTTACGTCGTCGAAGCCGGTGAGGAACTCTCCGGGTCGGAGTTCATCGGCATCTGGGTGCAAGAGGCGATGGCGCCGACACAAGGCGTGGTGAACTTGGCCTACTGGGCCCACATGGTGGCGATTTCCACCTTCCTTTTCCTCATCCCGGTTTCGAAGCACATGCACCTCGTCATGGCGCTGCCCAACGTCTTCTTCCATGACCTTCGACCGATGGGCACGATGCTTCCTATGGCGACCAACGATGATGGCACGGCGGTCGGCCTCGACGACCTCGACCTCGAATCCTTTGGCGCGGTCAACTACACCGACTTGACCTGGCGCAGCCTCATTGACGGATGGGCATGCACGTCATGTGCTCGCTGTCAGGATGCATGCCCGGCGTACGCTTCCGGGAAGGCCCTCAACCCGATGCAAATCATTCACGACATCCGCAACTACGCGAACGAACACGCGCCGATTTTGCTCTCCGGCGGTATGCCCGAGGAGGACCTCATCGCACGCATCGGTGAGGACGCCATCTTCGCGTGCACCACCTGCCACGCATGTGTGGAGGCTTGCCCAATCTACATCGACCACGTGCCGAAACTTACCGATGCACGTCGCCACCTGATGATGGAGCGGATGGAATTCAACGAGTCCGTGGAGGAAGTGGTGCTTCCGCTGATGTCCACCATCGAGAACATCGAGAATGAAGGCAACCCCTACGGTATCCCCGCGCACGAACGTGGCGACTGGGCGGAAGGCCTCGACGTCAAGGTGGCCGAACCCGCCGAGTACATTTACTTCGCAGGCTGCGCGGCGTCGTTTGACGATCGCAACAAAAAGGTCGCCCGTGACACGGTTTCCGTGATGAAGGAGGCCGGTCTTGATGTCGGTATTCTCGGCATGATGGAAACCTGCAACGGTGATCCTGCACGACGCGCCGGCAACGAGTACCTCTTCCAGATGCTGGCCGAGACCAACCTCGCGACCTTCGAGGAACTTGGGGTCAAGAAAATCGTCTCGTCATGCCCACATTGCTTCCACACACTCGGTAAGGAGTACAAGGCATTCGGCGGTGAGGACATCGAGGTGCTGCACCACAGCCAGTTGATTTCCACCCTCCAGCGCGACGGAAAACTCCCCGCACCGAAGCACGACGGTGAGGTCACTTACCACGACCCCTGTTACCTCGGTCGCATCGGAGGCGTGACCAAGGCACCTCGCGAGATCATCGGCGGCGTGGACGCCGAGCCCGCACGAACTGGCGAGCAATCTTTCTGTTGCGGCGCCGGTGGTGCACAGATGTGGATGGAGGAAATCGTTGACGATGACCACGAGCGCGTGAACGTTATTCGGGCACGTGAGTTGGCCGCGACCGGCGCGGACACCGTCGCTGTGGGTTGTCCCTTCTGTTCCACGATGGTCACCGACGGCCTTGCTGCCATCGATGTCGACATGCAGGTCCAAGACGTGGCCGAGATGGTGTGGGCGCAAATCAAAGCGAACGACGCGGCCATCAAGGCGAAAAAGGCGGCCGCCGAAGCGCCCAAGGAAGCCGAGGCTTGAGGCCCGTGAACGTCAAGGCGCTTGCTCGCTGGTACGCAAACGAGTCTCGCGATCTGCCGTGGCGTGCAACGTCAGATCCGTGGGCCATCCTGCTCTCGGAAGTGCTGCTTCAACAGACTCAGGTCGCACGCGGCATTGGGTACTGGCGTCGCATCCTCAACCGCTTTCCAACGGTGACGTCGATGGCCGAAGCAGACCTCGACGAGGTGATGCACCTCTGGCAAGGCGCAGGCTACTATGCCCGTGGGCGACGCCTCCACGCGCTTGCTGTGGAGGTCTGTGACCCCGAAGGTCCCTGGAACGGCGCCCTGCCCTCGCCGTCAACCTCCGATGACACGGTCGCGGATTTTCAGCGGCTGCCCGGCATCGGTCCGTACACCGCTGCTGCCGTTGCCTCCATCGCACACGAGGTGCCTGCGGCCGTGGTTGACGGCAACGTCCGTCGGGTTGTGGCGCGCCAGACGGCGACGGTTCAACCTACGGCAGGTGATGTCACGTCCCTGGCCCAAGCATGGATGGACGGTGCCCATGAGAGGAACGTTGCCCCAAGCGTGTGGAATCAGGCCGTGATGGAACTCGGCGCCACCGTCTGCACGCCGCGTGCCCCCACGTGTTCTGCTTGCCCTGTACAACAGGGCTGCATGGCACGCGACCACACCAACGGGCCCACCGCTTTTCCAGCGCCCGCCAAACGCCGCGTGATCACCGAACGGGTCCTTGCCTTGGTCGACGTGGATGCGCAAGGTCGTCCACGCCTGTTCCAGCGCCCAACGGAAGCACGTTTTGGCGGCTTGTGGGGTCCGCGCTATCTGGACGCAAACGGTCCCGAGGTCGCGCATGAGTGCGAACGGCGGACGAAGGTCGGGGAAGTGGTTCACCTGCTCAGCCATCGGCGTCTTGAGATCGAAGTGTGGGTGGGCCAGACCGAACATGGCGTGGACCCTGCAAGCAAAGCCATCAGCACGCTCGACGAACGCGTGCTCAACCTCGCCAAGGGGGGATGAACACGGTTGTCATGTGCTTGGCGGAGCTGAAAGACCGTTGGCGCATGAATGGACCATAACGCGCATGAGACAACCAACGACTCGACTTGGCAGGTAGCGGACATCCACAGCGGCAGCAATTCTGGGCATGTGAACGATATCACAGCCATGGGATCACGGCTGTACTTTGAGGCGCGCGACGGCTTCAACGGCTACGAACTGTGGATGATGGAAATCGAGCATACGATTACTTACAGTTGAGTTCAGTCCTCATAGTGGATTTTAGCCCTGAACATTGACCCAACGCAACACCCTCCACGTAGATTTGGCTCTGAATTTGTGCTCATGGCTCAGCGTTTTGTGCAATGCTGGGGTTGACAAGATCCTCCTCGAGCGCTGCGATGCCCCACCACAAAGCGCCCACAAGCAGGTATTCACCGAGCGCTGCGATGGTCCACCACGGATGGCCAGCGTTGGCGGTAGGAAGCGTCAGGTCT
>PCBQ01000065.1 GCA_002731395.1 Methanobacteriota archaeon | reverse complement strand
GGGAAAGGATAGTCCGCGCCCACGATGCATCCAGCCTCCACTTGCATGGCCTCGCTCATCGTCCACGGTTCGTGGATGAAGGGCGCGGGAACCTTCGCCAGTTCGGGCACCCACGTCCGAATGAAGTGACCCTCGAGGTCATGGTCCAAGCCTTGCTTGAGGACGCTGTAGGCCCGTACGCTGTTGATGCCGGTGGTCCCGGTCTGCATGCCGATTTGCGACCAGTGGATGCCTGGCTCATAATCCAAGAAGGACCGCGCGAGGTGCACTCCCGTTTCGCGCCACGGCAAATCGAGGGTGTAGGCGGCGGCCGCCATCATCATCGCCCGCATCCTGAACGACGTCCACCCCGTCGCCCGAAGGTGACGCATGCAGGCGTCGAAATAGGGCCAACCGGTTCTGCCTTCGCACCACGCAACGAATCGTTCCTGATCCAATCGACGCTCGAGGCGCTCATCGAGGAGCGGATTTTGAGCGACGAGGTCGAGGTCAGATTGCATTTCCAACTTCTGAATAAAGTGGTCGTGCCAGGCCAGCCGGCTTCTGAACGCGGAGATGCTGCGGATCCAACCGTCCACGGAAGCGCCGGCGGCCCGTTGGCTGCGCAAGGCGTCCAAACGCGCTTTGGCCATGGCGTCCACACGTCGAATGGACAGCGATCCAACGCTCAAGTGTGGGGCAAGCCGGGAAGCGTGAAGGGCTGCGCTAACAGGCCCGGACATCGCCCATCGGTACGGTTCTCCGCGTTCTTCAAGGAAGGAATTCGCCAGTGCCAAAGCGGCCACTTCTCCCGGTTCTGGCCGGTCCTGCAACACGCGAGCCTCCAGCCCCGCATCAGCGAGCGTTGGCCATGGGTCGTCGCAAGGAACGCCCTGCAGTCCAAAGGGGGCGTCCAACAATGGGGCAGCAATCCGCGCATCCCTCGCGTCTTTCCAACCGTCTCTGTCCGAGAGACGGCGGATGACGCCGTTGTTCGGATGCTCATGGAAGGTCACGCCGTTCCTCGTGCACCACGAAGCCACGGCCTTGTCGCGGTCGTAGGACCACTGCACGCCTGTTTCCTCATGCGCATGGACGGTATGCACAACGTGCTTCTGATGCAAGGACGACAAGGCTTCGACCGCGTCTGCGTGCACAACATGCAGGGCTCCACCTCGACGTCGAAGGTCACGGTCCAAGCGCTCCGCCACGTCCAACTCCCATTGCAGGTGGATGGGATCGACGTCAGGTTGCTTGATGCGAAGCGGCTCGAGCAACAACAGGCACAGGATGGGCCGGCCAGATGCAGCCGCAGCAAGCAAGGGGGCGTGGTCACGTATGCGCAAATCGCGCTTGAACCACACCACGTCTATGGCCATGCGTTGCACTGCGTCGCAGGGTCCTATGAAGGCGTGTTCAGGATGAAAACGCGTGAATGCCGCGGTCAGGATCTTCCGGTACAATCCTGTAAGGGTTCATGTGCTGGTGGGACCAGAAGTAATGGTGCTTGATGTGGGTCCAGTTCACGGTCTCAGCGACCCCGGGCAAGGCGAGGAAACGTTCGAGGTAGGCCGTCAGGTTGGGCATGTCGGCGATGCGAGCACGGCTGCACTTGAAGTGGACCACATACACCAAATCGAAGCGCAGCAAGGTTGGCACCAAGCACAGGTCGGCTTCGGTCAGCACACCTTGCCCTTCGCCGACCAGCCATGTTCGACCCTCAAGGTGCGCCTCAAGTTCGCCAAGGCGCTCAAAGAGCACGTCAACAGCAGCATCGTAGGCCGACTGCGAACGGGCAAACCCGGCCTTGTAGACGCCGTTGTTTACCGACTCGTAATTCGCGTCGATCATCGCATCGATGGCTTCGCGAAGGTCTGCTGGAGAGAGCACGCGCTCGTTGGTGAGCCCGGCCTCGGCAAATGAGGTCGCCATCATCCGCACAATGTCGCGGCTCTCGTTGTTGACGATGGTGGCGTGATGACGGTCCCACAAGACGGGAACCGTCCCGATTCGAGGCGAAGAGGTCCACGACGGGTCCGCCGCAGCGTAGATGTCTTCCAAGGAGGTGCTGCCCAGCACACGATCGGCCGTTGCCCCAGGCTCATCGGGATTGAAGCTCCAACTGCCGTCGTTCTGCATGCGCCAATCCACGACGTCCACGCTGATGGCATCCTCAAGCCCCAACAAAGCCCGTGCCAAGAGGGTGCGATGGGCCCAAGGGCAGGCGTGGGAGACGTACAGGTGATAGCGTTCAGAAGCGGCTTTGAATGGACCTTCTAATGAGACGTGGTCTCGAAACTCACTTGATTTCCGCACGAAGGAGCCTTTGTCGAAGGCGCTGGTCCACGCGCTGGCCTGTTCCGTCATGGGTATGCATCGAAGCAGTGGGCTTGAACCCCTGCTTTCACACAGCCGAGCGGGGCCATTGGGTGCAATCGCCTCCGCACGTCTGATGAACCACCCCCGGAACCTAGGGACATGGTGCGCGCGGAGGACCTCGTGGTCGAGACCTTCTTTGTCGGGCCCCTGCAGATGCGCTGCTCAGTGGTGTGTGACACCTCCACGGGTGACACCGTGGTCATCGATGCAGGTGACGAACCGGACCGGCTCATCGCATGGAACGACGAGGGCGGAGGCACCGGCCCCAATTGGTCGAGCGCGCCAGGCCCGGTTCGTGCTGGCGATCGCACGGTCGTGGCTTTGCTGAACACGCACGCTCATTTCGACCACTCCGGTCACATTCCGACCGTGCGCAAGCACTGGGGCGTCGAGTGGTGGCTCCACCCAGACGACACCTTCCTGCAGTCCCTCGCTCAACAAAGTGCGGCCAGGTGGGGCTTACCTCCTTTGCCTGAACCCGCAGAGGCCGATCATGATCTTGCCCATGGAGAGACGGTTCACGTTGGAAGCCTGGCCTTTGAGGTCCTTCACACGCCGGGCCATACCCTTGGAGGCGTCTGCCTTCTGCTCCGTGTGGAGGACGCTGCCGATCATCTCTTTGTCGGCGATACTCTGTTTGCAGGCTCGGTTGGACGCACGGATTTGCCAAACACTGGAGGCGATTTCCAACTCTTGGCAAACTCGATTCACACCCACCTTTGGCCGCTCGACGGGGACACCGTGGTGCATCCTGGACACGGGCCGCTGACCACCATCGGCCATGAACGAGAGACGAATCCCTTCGTTGGGGTCGGCGCGGGCGAGCACGGGGCCTACGGCCGCGGGAAGTACGCCTGAGGTGCCGCGTTTGCTCCTCAGGTTCGGCGGCACGTTCAAGTCCACGCCGGAGGCATGGAATGCATGCAACCCGCTCCTGAGCAACAGCAAATCATGGGCCAACCACAGCCACAAGTCATTGGCCAACCACAGCCAACCATGCAGCAAGGGTACGCCATCCCTGTTGGCAACATGCAAGCCATGGCCGTGCCGACCACGACGGCCCTGGTGGCCCTCATTTTGGCGTGCCTCAGCTTCGTGACCTGCGGTGCGCTGATGTCTGTTCCAGCCCTATTCATGGCGAACAATGCGCTGAAGATCACCAACCAATACCCCGGTCACCCTGACGCCGGTATGGCAAGTGCTGCAAGAATCGTCTCCATCATTTCGATTGTGTTGACGGTCCTTGCACTGCTGTTTTACGGTGTCCTGTTCGCCGTCATGCTTTCCGACCCCGCCATGAGCGGCGTCTGATCAACGAACGCGGCATTGGGTTTAGGCACTGCAAGCAGGCCTTCCCCGCAACGGTGTGTCGAGGGAACGGTACGGCTCCACGTCCAATGCCGGCACGGACGAGCGTCAGGACATCATGCCTGAGAGCGTCGAGGTTAGCACGGGAAGGGCTTCTTCCCATGAGGCCACGATGCCATAGTCGGCGTGCTTGAAAATCGGTGCGTCTGCATCCTTGTTGATGGCCACGATGTATTTCGAAGAACGCATGCCCGCCAAGTGCTGAATCGCGCCAGAGATGCCGACGGCGATGTACAAGTTCGGGTTGACGGTCTTTCCAGTCTGACCGACTTGCATGCTGTGGGGGATGTCGTCCCATGTGTCCACAGCAGCCCGGGAAGCGCCGACTGCGGCCCCAATGGTGTCGGCCAAGGTTTCGAGATGGCTGAAGTTGCTTGGGTCACCCATGCCACGGCCACCCGAGACGATGATGTTGGCTTCAGCAACGTCGAGTCGCTCGCTTGCACGGGCCATCATCTCGACAACAGCTGTGCGCACGTCGCCTGTGGCGTCAACAACGGTCACGTCGGGACCGCCACCGGATTCAGCGGCAGTGAAAACGTTGGCACGGATGGTAATCACGGAGGTTCCCTCCACTTCAACAGTCTGCATCGCCTTTCCGGAGAGGATTGGAGAGGTCAGTTGGGTCCCGCTGATGGCGACAACGTCCTGCACCACAGGCAGGCCACGGCGGGCAGCGAGGCGGGCGGCCATGTCTTTGGATCGGGCGCTGGCAAGCGCGATCACGGTGCCCTGTGGGGCAACGGCATCGATGGCCTGTGCCCAAGCGGCCGCATCGTAGGCGGCAAACACGTCGGACTTGGCCGCAATGACGCGGGCGACTCCGGCGAAGGCGGCGGCATTGGCCGCGCCTGCATCGGTGCAGGGCACGACGACAGTGGGGTTGGTACCCATGCCCACGGCTGCGGTCACGAGTTCAGCGGTAGAGGGAGCAACAACGCCCCCAGCGGTTTCAGCAATGATGACGGTTTCAGACATGGTAATCACCTCAAAGGACGTTGGCCTCCTCACGGAGCAGACGTGCGACATCTGCAGCAGCGGCACCGCCTTCGTAAGACTTGCCTGCCGGCTTGGCGGGAGGGAGCGAGCATCCAATTACCCGAACGGTGCTGGCGCCAACCGCAACGCTACGAACGTCCACGGCCGCTTTCTTGGCTTGCATGATGCCCCGGACATTGGGCTTGCGGACCTTCAGGTCGCCCTTGTCGCAGGAAATGACCGCGGGAGTGGGGACTTGGACGCGGGCGTTGCCGCCTTCGGCAGGGCAGATGGCATGAACGTCCGCTCCAAATTCCAGCCCAACGGCGTTTGAGACGCTGGCCCAACCCATGCGCTCGGCCACGCCTGGACCGGTGGAACCCGCGCCTGTGTCGGCAGCAGACTTCCCGCAATAGACGAATTCAGCACCGAGTTCGGTCACCGCTGCCGCAATCGCGGCTTGGAGAGCGTTGGAATCGAGCCAACCCTCGTGGTCGAGGCGAACGATGTGATCTGCGCCAATGGCCTTGGCGTCCTTCAGGACTTTGTCCGCGCCAGCCCCGCCCATGGTGACAGCCGTCACGTTGCCTCCGGATGCTTCCTTGTGACGCAGGGCCGCTTCGAGGGCGAACTCATCGTAAGGGCTCATGACCATCTTGACGCCGCTCATGTCCACCGCATCACCAGCGATGGCAATGCGCGCGTTAGTATCTGGAACCTGCTTTACGAGAACGATGATTTCTGGCATTTTACCACCTGTGCTTACACGCACCGGTGCGAGGCACAAGAAGGTTGTCTCAGAACTCGGATGGCCCCGCCTTGTGGCCGGTTGCATGGGTGAGGTTGATGAACCGTCTTTGTGGACCTAAAGGTCCATGTCGTTCGGTCGTCAAGAGGTTGGACCCGAGGCCGATGAGCAAGAGCTCATGAACGCCTTTGGGGCGCTGATCGAGAGCAGGTACAAGAGCGATTTTGAGATGCTTTCAACGTGTGAGGAGGAAATTTTCTCCTTTGAGGTTGAATGGGATGATCTCTGTGCGGACCCGGTCATCCAAGGGCATCTTGGCGACAACCTCGACCGATTCATGACCGTTGCAGAGCGGGTACTAAATGATCGGTTTATTCGATTCATGGAAAACCCCTGCCGTCTCGTGTTACGGTTGAGCGGCTTAACGGCCCACCACAAGCGCCGTTTGGACAGCCTTCGCATGCGCGACCGTCGCAAGCTGTTCACGTTTGACACGCTGGTCGTGGGCCGAACACCTCCCCTCGGGTACCTCAAGAGAGCCTCCTACGCATGCGCAGCCAAAGGTTGCGACTTCGTCAGGGACATCGAACAACGTCTTGCTCGACAAAGGGAAAGCCCCGGTCCGTGCCCAAAGTGTACGGAGCGCTTCCTTTCAGGACTGGAGCCTGAGGAAAAGGAGATCGCCACACGCTTCCTGCCGCGTTCGTCGTACAACCTCGTAAACGAGAACCTGCGGTATATCGATGTGCAGTACCTCTCGCTGATGGATGTCCTTCCGAACGCTGAGGGGCCTTGGTCGGTCGGCCAACACGTCTGGACAGCAGTCGTCGATGAGGACTTCGTCGACGCCTACCCCATCGGTTCCTTGGTTCGCCTGCATGCCTCCGTGCACGTGGATCATCTTCCTGAACGAACCTTCGACAAAGACACCCGTCGCGTCATGATTTTGCGGGTCGAGGGCATTGATTTGCTGGACGAGCACGCCACCCACTTCGACGAGGTCACGTGGACCAGCGAGCCGTCCTGGCGTTGATTCATACGCCCATCAGGGTGCGTACCGCTTCGAGGAGGTCCGGTTCGGCCTCGAAGTGCGAGGCGACGCTCGACAGCCCAGCCGCGAGTCCGTCCGCAACTCCCCACTTGGCATCCAGTGGGTGGAGGGACCCGTCGGAAACGGCAGCACGGAAGGCATCAAGATTGTTCCACTGAGAAGGTTCGCCAAACTTCGGATTTGGCGTGACGTGAATGACACCCTGCTCTGGAAGCACGATGTGCTCGGCAAGTTCGTAGACAGGGGAATGTTCGTCCGCAGGATCGAGGTAGGCCTTTCGCATCTTTTTCCTGATCAAGGCTTGGTCATCATGGAGCAGGATGGCCCCGCGAGGATCGGACTTGCTCATTTTGTGATCGAAGGTTTCCATTCGCCCACCTGAGGCATTGAGGCCAGAGATGATCGGCGTGTGCAGGCACGTCGCCTTCGGCCATCCCCAGCGTTGTGACACGTCGCGCATGTACATGTGCGCTTTGCGCTGATCCATACCACCGATGGCGAGATCGATTTGCATATGACCGATGTCTGCAGCCTGCATGGCAGGGTAGTAGAACTTTGAGAGGTCGTTGTCTGAAGACGCCTCGTCACGCCCCATGATGGAGAAGGTCTTCCGGACTTGAGCAAGGGTCATGCCCTTGCTGCACCGCAGAACGCGCGCCCAATAATCGCCATCGGACATGATTGCAGAGGCCCACACGAAGCGAAGTTGGCCCGGGCCATCTCCTTCCTCAGGATGACCGAGCAAGGCTCGGAAGGTGTCCTCCATGTAGCGCGCTGTGGTCTGAATTGCTGCCATATCACCGCTGAATTTGTCGTTGACCCAAGCGTGCCAATCAGCAAGGAAGACCATCACATTGGCCTGTGCATCAAGCAGGTGACGCAACCGAAGGGCGAGCACCTTCCAACCGATGTGAGCCGTTCCTGAAGGTTCGAATCCAACATAACAGCGGATGACATCGTCTCCAGCCATGCTTGGCCCACCGGCCAAGACGGAGATGAGGTGGTCGAGCCCGACCACTTCCTGTGCACCGTTGACCATCAGTTTGAGCCGCTTCAAAGCAACGTCGTCGAGGTCAGCCAAACCAGGATGGGCCTCAGCCATGGCATCCAGGTCAACGAGGTCCACGTGTTCACCTCAGAGGAGATCCTTGAGTTTCTTGATCATGCCTTCCGTCGGGCTCTTGCCCTCGTCAAGAACGGCTTGAAGCGCATCGATGCGTTCCAAAATGGCCTGCTTTCCTTCATCGCTCAGGGAAGTGCTGAGTTCCAGCGTCTTACGGGCCATGTTGATGGTGGATTTTGCACCGGAGATGTTCTTTGCCTCTTCCTTGGCTTTGTCGCCTCGTTGCTTGGCGTTGTAACCCGTGGCGTCATCGAGGAACGTCGACCATCGACGACGCGACTCCATTGCGACGTCCATGCCGTTTTGGTCAAGGAAGGCCTGAAGGTCTTCGCCCTTGAGTTGCACGACATCGACCACAAGACGGCCGTCGGCGTATTCACCGGTCACGCTGGTCATCAGTCCAAAGGAGGCTTGGAAGCGTCCGTCGACGTCCGCGGTCGCACCGTCGAAGGCTTCCGCGGCCAACTTGGCCAATCCCGCGTTCCCTCCAGTCTTCTTTTCGTGGCCACGTCGGACGTGAAATCGCTCCATGCACCTCCCACGGTCATGCTCGGCATAAGGTTCGCCCCGCGAGCCGGCGAACCCCACCTCACAGGAGAGGTTTTCATGCACGTCGCCGCCCCATGACCATGCGTCGTTTCATTGCGTTGGTTTTGGCGGCGCTGTGTGCTCTCGCGGCCCCTGTTGCCGCGGCGCCTGCAGTGGTCCTGTCCGACGGGGGAGTCATCCAGGCACCCGGTGCATTGCTAGGAATGGACGTTCGCCCCGGAGGGGAAGCCGTGCTGCTGGTCGGTGAAGACGGCTGGGCACACCGGATTGACGGACTGCAGCCCGACAGACGGGACCTCGATGTGGAGTTGGGGACCGGCCGAAGTGTCGACATCAACGCAGTGGATTGGCATCCGGGAGGTGCTACGGCTTTGCTCGTGGGAGACACCGGTCTCCTGATGCGGTACGTGGGTGACACCCACGCGGTGACCAACGCCAACGGATCGAACCTCCTCACCGGCCGCAACCTCATCGACGTGGCTTGGCGACCCGGTGCAGACGTGGCTTACATCGCCTCGGAAGACGGTGGTCTGTGGCGCTTTGCGGAAGGAACGGGCCCGGTCATGCTCGAAAACGGTCTTGAGACCGAGGACATCGTCGATCTTGAATGCCACCGTTCCGCCAACGTGTGCGTGGTGACCACCAGTCAGGACGGTTTGGCGGTCATTGGCCGTTCACACGATGTGACATGGTTGACTGGGACGTCCACCACGACCTGGTCAACCGTGACGTGTGCCGATCCTACCCTCAACGAATGCACAGCCTTCGGACTTGGCGGCTCGACAATGACCATCATGGTGGACACCGAAACCGCGTCGCGGAGCTCCACAGGCCCCATTCGAAACCTCCAGAGCGTGGACTCTGAAATGACCGGCGCTTCGGTCGCTGCCGCAGGGACTTCCCTCATCCACCTCTCCCCACTCGGACTCATCCGTCATGACCCGGTCAATGACCAAGCCTACGAACACCTCGGCGCAGACCAAGCACTTGCCTTTGACACGCTGGTGGCTGGACGTTCGCTCCTCGGGGCTTGGGAAAGCGACATCGGCACGGGGTGGTTTTTGACCAACGACGGTGATCTCGTTGGGATGAATCCTGACCGTTCGGACCAGCAATCCACGGTGTTGGAGACGGTGGCAGGCATCGCTGTGGCTGTTGCGCTCATCGGGACCATCATTGGTCTGATATTCATGAACAGCCCAAAGTTACAGGCTGCATACATCCGACGACGCAATGCCCGCCGCTCCCGTCAGCGCTGAGGTCTATGGAGCCTGCAACAGGTCCTTAGAGCGGTCTCCCCCGCCTATACCTGAGGGAAGCCAATGGAAGCCTTCGAAGCCCCTGATTTCTACGACATTGAATCGCTCCTTACCGAAGAAGAAATCATGATTCGTGACATGGTTCGAGACTGGGTGGACGAGGAAGTTCTCCCTGACATCGAACATGCGTGCAGGGACGGAGTTTTCCTCGACAAGTGGCGCAAAGATCTCGGTGCCATGGGCGTGCTTGGCGCGCCCCTCAAAGGCTACGATTGCCCCGGCCTCTCGTACGTGGCCTATGGCCTCATCTGCCAAGAACTCGAGCGCGGCGACTCCGGCCTGCGTTCTTTTGCCAGCGTCCAAGGATCTCTTGCCATGTACCCCATCTGGGACTTCGGTACGGAAGAGCAGAAGAAGAAATACCTGCCAGGAATGACCTCCGGAGAACTCATCGGATGTTTCGGCCTGACGGAGCCTGATTACGGTTCCAACCCCGGCGACATGGTCACCAAAGCCGAAGACATGGGGGACCATTACCTCCTGAACGGAGCCAAGATGTGGATCACCAACGGCACCATCGCCGACCTCGCCGTCGTATGGGCCAAACTCGATGGCGTCATCCGCGGTTTCATCGTCGAAAAGGACGACCCAGGATTCTCCGCTCCGGAGATGAAGGGGAAGCACTCGCTCAAGGCAAGCGTCACCTCAGAACTCGTCTTCCAAGACTGCAAGATCCCCAAGGACCGCATGCTCCCGGGCGTCAAGGGTCTCCGCGGTCCATTCTCATGCCTCAACAACGCCCGCTATGGCATCTCGTGGGGAGCACTCGGTGCTGCAATGGCCTGCTTCCACTCTGCTAAGACCTACGCTCTCTCCCGCATCCAATTCGGGCAACCCATTGCGGCATACCAACTGGTGCAGAACAAACTTGCATGGATGCTGCGTGAGATCACCAAAGGACAACTGCTCGCCTATCACCTCGGTAGAAAGAAGGATGACGGCACGTGGTTCAACGAGCAAATCAGCCTCGCCAAGATGAACAACGTGGACATTGCACTGGAAATTGCTCGCGTGGCCCGCGACATTCACGGCGCCAACGGTGTGCTCGACGAATATCCCGTCATGCGCCACATGGCCAACCTTGAATCGGTCAAAACCTACGAGGGCACGCACGACATTCACAACCTGATCATTGGCCGATACATCACCGGAATTCAGGCCTTCACACGACAGGCTTGAGCGTGGGTGAACGCACGGAACACTTTGGCTGAAGCGCGCCCATGGCTCGCGGACTGATCACACGCTTGGCAACACGCCAACGCGCGCCAAGGCCCCCCAAACTGGGTCCAAGAAACGGGGCAGGAATCGGTG
>PCBQ01000064.1 GCA_002731395.1 Methanobacteriota archaeon | reverse complement strand
GCCGTCCAAAGCAGCGAGGTGAACATCGCGGCATCGGCGTTCTCACGCATCTCCTGCATCACGCGGTTCACGTTGTCGTCAATCCCAGCACCCTTGGCGAAGATGTACAACCCGGTGAGCAGCGGTAGTCCGCCAAGCACCACGCTGCCGATGGCATCTGGAAGCATCACGCCAAGGCCGAGGATGGCCAGGATAAGGCCGGCGGGAATCATGAAGCGAGAGCGCCACTTTGGGTCCTCAAGCGCCTTCACGATGTAGTAGTAGGTGCCTTCGATGCCCTTGGATTGCTTGACGATGATCTTCTCGATGTGCTCAATCTTGACCCTCGACTGAATCAAAGGCAGCACGGCCTCGTCTTCGGCGCCATCGGTCACGACGATGCACCGGTCAGGTTGGAAGGCGTTCACCACTTCGTCAAGTTGTGCGGAAATCGCACGGTCAGAGCGTTGTCCCACCTTTTCGTCTCCCGTCAAGACCGCGACTTCGACCTCGTCCTCTGCACCTTTGGATTCGAGGAGACGGTCATACTGCGCCAAGGCGCCCAAGATGGCGTTGGTGTCACTTTCTTCCGGGTCGGCCATGCCGAGTTTGAGGGCTGCCGTCAGCACGTTCCTTCGGTTGACCACGGGGCCGCGGATGGACGTCTTGTTTCCAAGGTCGTCGTCACGGTCAACGGTCAACACGAGGATGCGGTCCATGGTCGGCTCTGATGTGTCGAGAGCGTTCCTTCCCTTCAAGACCTGTGTCGAAATGCGTCCGATGAAACCGAACTTCGTCCTCTCCGAACCGTCCGGCCGTCAACCGTCGGTAGGGGGAGATACATCGGCATGCACAACGGGTGCTGCCTCCTCTTCCATGCGCTGCTTCCAGCGTTGCTTTGAGCGCACGTACTTCAGCGGATGCGTCAACCATTCTCGATCGCATAAGCGGTCGTCACCGGGCAACACGGGGCAGTTGTGGTTGACCTTCAATTTGGCACAACCTGCAGGTGTGTAGCCCTGCTCGTAGACGTGACCGACCTGATAGGAGGTGGTGGCTTCACTGAAGTCCGGAGCCCCACGGAAGAAATCCACCGTGGTGGATTGGGGCAATTCCATGGTCGAACCCATGGAGGCAAGGAACACCCTGCCGAAGTGATTGACGTTGACGCCGTTGGTCAAATCAGCCACGATACGTCGCATGCAGGGAGGCCAATCCTCCTCGTCGACCCCCGCCAATGCGATGCTTTGCTGGACCCGGGCTTCCATCAGGTTCCTGACGATGCCGATGGGCAAAGCGAGCCGGGCGGCCAACTCATCGTTGACCTCCGCCACCTTCTCGAGGGCATCGGCTTCGATGCTGCCCTTGATGCGCTCTCTGAGCAGACGGGCGACTTTGGCCGATGAGCTGTATTGCGCCTCGCTGTGAAGACGGATGCTTCCCTCTGAAAGTTCGGTGTTGGCCAAGCGCCAGCGATCACCGGTAATCTTTGGGCACATCTCGATAAAATCGGCCAGACCAACGGTCCATTCGAGGTGCTGCAAAGCTGTTCCTCGCTCGCCTCGACCGCTTGGTCCACGGTGCTCTCGCGAGTGAATGTCGGAGATGTAGGTCCGAGCGACGGCGGGCAGGGCGCGCTCGTCGTTTCTCAGCAAGCGCTCCGCGCGCTGGGCCTCAGCCAGCGCCCACCTTGCGACCAGCCGTTCGTCACGCGTCGCGCACACCACCAAGCGGGCGTAGTAGAATGAAAAAGCCTCGATGAGGCGTCCGTTTTCACTGTGCAGGTCGCCGCCGGACAGGCTGACGCCCTCTTCGGCCTCGACGGTCTCGATGAGTCGGATTCTGGCCCTCGCTCGAGCCGGTTCCATGAAGCTCCCCTCCAGCAATTCATCGAGCGTGATGCGGTGTTCACCGGCCAAGGCCGAAATCCACGGCGAGGCTTGCGGTAGGAAGGGATAGCGTGCCAACGTCACCACGTCTTCGACGGGTTCAGGCTCGCGTGGAACGGGCACGAGAACGCACGGGTGGCCACCGCTTATCATCCTTCGACGCCAACCGCCCGCTTCAAGGACCGACGACGTTCGTCGGAGCACGTGTTCCCCTCCGCTGCACCGACCTTGTTGGCCGTGCAAGACGAGGTTCGCGCTGCCTTTGGCTGGTCCTTGGACGACGACTTCGACAGCGCGACTGCCCTGAGCGAAGAGATGTCCACCGCGGCTCCCTATGGGGTTCAAGCGTGGGCGGCTCAGGCCCGTGATGCAAGCCTGCGCGATGTGGCCGCCCGCTGCCATGCAGCGTCTCGAGTGGTGGTGGTTGGCGCTGCTGCCGCTGAGGAGGACGTGCGGGCAGCGGCGGCGCCCAACACCGTGTTTGTCGCCGCGGACGGAGCTGCAGGAGCGGTACCGGATCATCTAGCGCTGGTGGCCGTGGTCAGTGACCTCGATGGCGGCGTGCATCTCGACAACGCGGCGCAGCGCGGCGTGACGGTGGTGTTGCACGCGCATGGCGACAACCGCGAGGCGTGGGCGAGTCACCTGGCCACATGGGCCGCGTGGGCGAATCCTCCTTGCCTTGTGCTGACCCATCAGGTGTCCGAAGCCATCGAGGGCATGCACAATCCCGGCGGGTTCACCGACGGAGATCGTGCCGTTTGTTTGCTGCGCTGGCTGGGCGTGCCCGACGCATGCCTTGCCTTTGTCGGGTTTACCATGGACCGTGTCGGTGCTTGGTCGGGCACCACCGACCCCGCACGAAAATTGGAGAAATTGACCTGGATGGCTGAGGTCTTGGGGCGTCTCGGCTTGACGCAACAGGCCTTGCCGAGGGACGAGAAATGATAGGCAATGGGTCAGCATTTGGTACTCATGGCCGAGCCAAGACTCCTTCGCGGGGTGCTGATGTGGGCCATCGCCATCGCTGTGGTCAATGTGGCGTGGTCGCTGGTGGTGGACGGCGAAGCGGTACGGGAACTGAACGATGTGGACCATCCATTTCAGGAGAGTGTTTCCATTCCCATCCAAGGGTTGCTTGGCGCTGAAGGTCCTTTGCCCGCCGTGTTTGAGGCTGAGTTTGACCACTTGGCAGATCCGACCGCTGAGGTGGGATGGGCCATCACCTCGGCCGATGGGACCTACGTTGCGGGCTGGAACGGAAGCGTCCAGGATGGTGCGAGCGGTTGGGAAGGTTCTCTTCCACCCGGAGCGTACGTCCTGACAAGCTCCGGACCAGACATGGTCGTGGCGCACATGACCCTCACGCTTGAGCCGCTTGGACCCATGCGCGTTGAAGGGCACCTCTTCGCCACGCTCGGGCTCATCGTCATCGCCTTTGCAGACCGAGGCATCCGAGGTTGGTTGGATTCGCGCGAATCAAAGACTGACGGAGAACCAATCCCCATTGGTTTCCGTGGCGTGCGGCCGCATGTTGACGAAGACCCCGTCCAAGTTGAGGGGCAGTGGTCGCCCCCTGTTCGCGGTTGATCACAAGAAATCGGCCAAGGACATCTGGCGTGCTCGGTCGTTGCTGAACAGGCTGTCCACCGACGACGCCAACCACTCAACGTTCTGTCGTGTGTACGTGTCCACGCCGTAAGTTTCCATCACGTGACGGGTGACTTCGATGTACTTCCGCACGGCACCTTCAGAGACCGTGAGGGCCAGGTTTCCACCGCACTGGTCACCCTCGGAGCGGGACACACCGTGGGCGGCGAGTCCGCGGCCGCCGACCTTGGTCAACTGGATGCACTTGCCCGCCAGCGGCATGCGCCGATACGAATGGCCGCACTTCACGCAGCGCACCTTCTGTCGCGCATAGGCGTTGAGGTTGCCGCGCAAGTCGGGTAAAAAGTGCGACCGAATCACGCTGCTGGCCACCAACCGGATGTCCACGCCACGCAACCTGTGACCCAGATCCAGTTGCCCGTTCATCTTGTCAATCATCGTCTCAAGGGTCTTGTACGCTGAAAGCGCTGGCCCACGGTCCATGGCCTCGCAATCGTGCGTAAATCCGTATCCACGGACCGCCGCCACCGTGCCAAGCCGCCGTTCGGCGATGTCCATCATTTCGATGACGGTCTTGGGATGGGGCTGTTGCTGCGTGGCTTCGTAGAAGGCCGCTTCGTAATACCACGCACAATCGACGTTCAGGGCTTCCTTGTCCACTTCCGTGGGATTCAGACGGGTGGTCAAGACCAAGGGAGCGTCCATCTGGCCGCCGCGGTTGGCAGGCAGGATGTCGCGGCTGAAGTTGAGCAGACCATCCATCAGCAGCATGATGGCGTCTTCGTCGCCGTCGCAGTTGCGACGCTTTGCGGCATGGAACAAGGGGTGAGCGTATCCGCCGGAACAGTCGGCCCACCCGATGATGCGCGAGAGCACGCCACCGGAGGTGTGTGGAGCAAGGGCACAGATGAGGTGGCCGACCAGGTCCTCGGGTGTGCGGACGTTGTAGAAGGCCGGCATGCCGTAGAAGCGAACCAACAGGTCGTCGATGAACGCCGCCGTGCGAAGGAAGAATTCCTTGGCGTTGGCGGCGACGATGAAATCCTGCGGGAAAATCTCCAGCACCTGGTCGTCGCGCTCGAGCGGAGCGCCCATGTGATCGTGGGTGTATCCAAGATCGAGCAAGGCGGGTACGCTGGTGCCGATTTCTTTGGGACGAAAGTGGGTGACGGGCACGTCACTCATGTCGTAGCGCACCGTTCCGTCACGGAACACGGGGAGGGTGTGATGAGCGCGCAGGATGCCCTTTTCAATCGGTTCTGGCGTCTGATTCCTGCTGTTCAAGGTCTTGACGCACTTGACTTGCTTTGGCAGTCGGTCAAGGCCCAGCCGAATCCGAGCATCTTCGAGGAGGGTGTCGAGTTCGATGGTCTGGAGTTCACCCCTGCGGCGTCCATTGGTGCGCGCGTTACCGGCCATCTCCGTCGACCCTCCACAGGTTTCTCCGGCCCTGGACCGGCCCGTCTCGTCGACCCTACGGTGATGGCAGTTGAGGTGCGGGCTCTCTTTCCCACAGACCGTGCAGACACGCCGGCCGACTTGCACACGGATGTTGCGCTTTTCCTCAGCGTTGGCCAGCAGCCGTTGAGCTCCACCGCTGAGGTCGATGGGGAACAGGGCATGGGACATCGGACTCATCACTCGCGCAGCCGCCTTCTCAGGCCGCCCCATGCGGCATCCCACCCGAACAGGCGCGCTGTGCTCCCACCGCAACCGCGACATGCGGCGCACGAGAGGGAGCAGGCCATCCACGGCCTGATCGTCTTCGAGCGCTTGTGCGGCGCGGTAGGCCTTTGGATCCGCAGGCCCGGTATCCGGTACTCCAGCCGCCGCCTGGCGGCCGACCTCGTCGGTTTCAGAAATGCCCAAGCCCCGCTGGCGTGCGTCGGTTTCAGCCGCGATGCGAACGGTCGCACGTTCCATCTCAAGGGCGCGGTGGCGTGCGCGCTCTGCTTCGAGCAGGGCAGCGGCGCTGCGCATGTCAGCAAGGCGACGCTGCACGGCCGTGCTCATGTCCTCGACAGCAAGCGGTTGTTCACCTTCGCTGGCGAAACCAAAGCCTTCGAGCATCGCCTCCCAACCGCCGGTCAGAAGCAGATCGTCGCCGTCATGGCGGTGTTCCACGCCAAGCAGGAGAGCAGCGCCCTTGGCAAGACCGTGTTGAAGGAAGGTCCACCACTCCGGCGTTCCTTCCGTGAAGATGGCCTCCTCCGGGCGGACCGGAGGGCCAGGAACTTCTCGTGTTCCGACATCTGGCTCTGTTTCAGGACGCAATTCATCCATCACGTCGGCCGACCACTTGGACACGCCGCCTACAATGCGCAGCACGCGCTGACCGTTCTTCTCTTCGATCACTGCCGCACCCAAGAGTTCGAGCCAGGCAGGCATCCATTCGATCGGCAGATCCAGGAACCAAGGGTTGTTGGGTGGAGCCATCGATGTGCCAAAACGCATCGCGACGCCTTTGGCTTGGCCCCACGTCAGCGTTAGGCGACGCAGCCACGGATGCCACGCGTTGCGGGCCAGCGCACGGGCCGCGTCGTCTTCGCCAAGTGCGCGGCCGGGCACGTCGTTCGGCATGTCTTTCCTCGGGCACTCAAACAGGGCTGCGAGGTCGGTCACGTCGTCCTCCGTGGCCAGCGCGTTGAGCATGTCGGAGGCCCACCAGTCGGTGGTGTAGCCAGCGGGAACGAGCGGCTTGTTGTTCTCCATGAATTCGCCGTAACCCAACACCAACTCGCCGTTGTCCCAGACCGAACCCACGTCCTCACGAAGCGCAAGGTAGGCGTTCAAATCGTCAATACGACGGAAGGTGCCGTTGCGCAGGATGACCCAGGGGCCCTCACTTTCGTCGCACGGCGTGATGGCACAGGCTTTGCCTGGCCGCTCGATTTTCATCTGCGTTCCGACGGTGATGAAATCGTCCATCGCGGCCATGCAGGCGGGATTGGCGCTGGCTGCAGCCAAGCCTGAAGGGCGGGCTCGGCCGTACCTCAAGCGGAATCCTCCGGCCTCGAGAGGAGCACCGAAGACCGGTCGTCCGGCGATGATGTCGTTCATGAATTTGGAGATAGGAGCGACCCGACGCGATTTGAAGGCCTTCGCACCCACCTCATCCCTGTCCTTGCCTTTGGCGGCGAACTTGGAGATGAAATCCCAGCCTGGCACCTTCAGGCGCTCTGTATGCTTGCGAATTTTGGGGGCCTTCAGGCACATGCCTTCGCCGATGACGAGCAAGACACCACCCCGAATGCGGGTGTCGTCGACGTTCCGCACGCGCCCGTATCCGGCACATTCGATGCGTTCGGTGGATTCACCGTTGATCATGATGGGACACGCCCGCACGATTTCTTCGATTTCAGCGGGTGAAGGGCGGTACTGCAGATTGCCACGGAAGAGACCGAACTCCTCCTTGACGCGTTCCACTTCGGGGTCGGTCGGCTTGTAGGGGTCGATGCCCAACTCCCTCCGAATCATGTCCGCGATGAGCACGGCCAAGGCTTGCGCAGTTCCGCCTGCTGCGCGGATTGGGCCGGCAAAGTAGACCGAGACAAAGGAGGAACCGTCGAGGTTGCTCAACAATCGGACTTCAGAAATGCCCTCGAGTGGAGCGACCAGGACGGCTTCGGTCAAGACGGCCAAGCCCACGCGGAGTCCCACGTCAATGCTCTTGACCATGTCGTAGCCGTTGTTACGGAAAGCCGCAGCGACCTTTTGAGCCATCAAAATGGACGTCGTTTCACGGTCATGTTCCGCAAGCATCGCCCGGATGTCGTCGGCCACAGGATGACCGTCGAGGTGTTCGACGAGCAGTTTCTCGGTTCGGCTGGCCAGGTCAGCCGCCCGGGGAATCTCAACGTGGTCGCGGGGGTCGAAGCGCTTGTTGCGGGCCGTTTCAGCGATCGCGTAAGCCTCATCGGTTCGCTCGTCCAGCCACAAGTGGTACCGCTCCATTTCTGCTTCCAAGCGGGCCACGTCAAGCCCGAGCAGCGGGTCATGGTGTGGGGCGCCGACAGCCTCGGTCGACGCCATAACTGAACAGTCCGGGCGACCGTTCATCAATCCAACGTCGTTTTATCCACGGCACTATGCAGCAACGTTTTTTTGCAAAACAAACGAGTAGTTTACCATGAACCACCCTCTTCGCGCAATCAACGTGCTCACGTTCTCTCTGCTGCTGGTTCTGACCGGTTGCATGGGGCTCGTACCTGAAGAGGCTGACCCGGTTGG
>PCBQ01000063.1 GCA_002731395.1 Methanobacteriota archaeon | reverse complement strand
TGGGCGGGCTTGGTCAGATTGCGGCAGGAGAAGCGGAATCTCAGGGCCCAAGGCGTCCACCAAGGCGCCGGCAAAGCCCGCCCCGTCTTCGGCTTCTGCGCAGAACGCAACGGTGTGGCCTCGTTCGAGCGCCGCGAGGGCCGTGCCACGTCCCAAGGCCGCCCAAGGCAGCCGTGCAAGGTCAGGACAGAGGTGCAAACCTTCGATGACCATACGCGCCGCTGAAGGCGAAGAGAGGAGCAACCACGGCCATGTTTGCCGGGGGGAATCCTCGGGGATGACGTCCTTTGGCCATGCGTCCATGATGTGTTCAAAGCTCAACACCTGCTGGTGAACAACGCTGACGTTGTTGAGGCCAGCTTCGTCGGTCAGGCGGCTGGAGGAGGCCGTGGTGATGAGGCGTAGCGCGCCATCTCCACTGGTCGTGCCTGGTTGGGACCACGAGGGGGGTACAAAGCCCTGAACCGGACCTTCCCAGTGGTTGACTTCAGGAGAACGTCGCCGCGCAGCATTGGTCCGCCAAACCGGTGACGCAACGGCGACGTTCGCTTTGCCTTGGTCGACAAAAGCCGCGACTGGAGAAAGACAGCCACCGCCAAGTTGAGCCAAGATGCGTCGTTCCTCACGTACCGCTGTGGAGGTCTGAGGGTGATCAAGCAGCCCCCGCAAGGCCTCGAGGTCGACCAAAGAATCCCGAGCGGCATGGACTGCAATGGCACCTTGGCCGGGTGCACTTGGCCATGACTCGAGGCTCAACCTGACCGCTCGCAGTTGGCGATACTCCGCGTCAAGCGCACCGTTGTCGGCCAAACGGCGCAGCCCCGCTTCGGCGAGGAGCATTGCGTCAGCGCGTCCTTCGACGAGCCGCCGCATGCGGGTGTCGATCGCCCCACGAATCGCGATGGGCAAGAGGTCAGGGCGGTGGTGCAGGAGTGAGGCTTGTCGACGAACGGACACGGTTCCGACGTGAGCGTTCGTTCCCAAGTGGCTGAACGCATCGACCGCGTCGACCTTCGTCTCGGGATTGTTCAGGGTCTCTTCGAGGCTTGGCAGGTGCTTGTGGTGAGCAGGGAGCAGAAGCAAGTCGTGAGCAGGCGCGCGCTCGAGGAGCGCGATTTGTAGCACGCTTTCGTTCAGGTCAATGGGCACGTCTTTGCTGGAGTGAACCGTAAGATCGACGTCATCACTGAACAGGTGGGCGTCCAACCCGGTCACAAATTGACCGACGTGGGTGCTCAGGTCTCCGCCGAGCGAGCGGTCGCCTCGGGTGCTCAGCGGAACTGCTTCTGCCTCGATGCCCCCATCACGAAGCCGTTGGATGACGGCGTCAGCTTGGATGCGAGCCAAAGGAGAAGCACGGGTTCCCACGCGCAACGTCATGTTCGCACCTCGCTGGGTGGAAGATGGTCGTGGAGGTCACCAATGACCTGAATCACATCGTCCTCAATCCGCTCAAGCATGGATGCAGAGAGCGGTCTCGCGGTGGTTTGAACACGTTCACGGACGTCATCGAGCACGATGGTGCCGTGCGCTTTGCACAGCCATGTCGCCAGTTCCCGACCGAACGCTTCCAACTCGGGGGTGTTCGGAGGAGCGTTGAGCGGCGAAGCAACCCAGCCTGCGGCCAGTTTCGCGAAGGTGTGATGAACAAAACTTCGGAAATCGCTTTGGCCAGCAGAAGCCAATCGCGTTTCAAGCAAGCCGTGGATGCGTGACAATTCCTGCCTCGCTTCGGCCAAAAGAGCGGGTCGGTCCACGGCCTCATTGAGTCCGTGCGCTTGCTGAATCCAGTGGTTCATGCCTTGGAGGGTTTGGCTTGGGTGAAGGCCTTCCGGGTCGATCGAGGGCGGCCAAGAGAAGTCCATGACGGTCAGCGGTTCCGCGGTTGGAAAGCGTCGCTTTGCTCCATACACAGGGGTGGCCACACGCATGGTGGAGATGATCAAGGGTGCGACAGGGGGGCTGTCTGACCATGCTTCAAAATCCATGAACGTAATTTTGCTGCCGTCCGGGCCGAATCGATCTTGGGCGCGTTCTGGATTCCGGCTGACCACAGTGACCGGAACGTTGCGCTCGAGCAGGGCTTCTACGGCTTTGCGGCCCATGTCGCCTGAGCCGAGCACGACACAGCCTGAAAGGCCGCCTTTGGCCATCATCGCGTCGAGGGAAAGGGTGGCCAAGTTCAGCATGGAGGCCGTCGTTTTCGTGAATCCGAGGTGCTTCCGCACAAGGCGGCTCGCCCACACGACATGTTCCAGCACCCCGAGCAATTCTGCGTCGGCATGCCTGGACTGGCGATGGTGCTCGATGGCTGAACGCACTTGTCCGAGGACTTGCAATTCGCCGAGAACGAAGGCATCGAGGCCACTTGCGACCATGACCAAGTGCTCCCATGCCTCCTCTGCCGTGAACTCCACCACGTCGGTCAGTGCGACGCCCGAGACCTTCTCTACGGTGGCTTTGAGCTGGGCCACATCATCGCACAGCCCGGCATAGACCACCCTGTTGCAGGTTGACATTTCGAACACGCCCGAACCATGAGCGTTGGCCAAGTCGAGCGTGAAGGCTTCTCGTTGAGCGCGGTCGTGCCCTTCGGTGGTGAGGGCACGGATGTCCTCCATCGTGGTGCTCGACATGCGCAGGGTCACCACGGCCAAACGCTCGAGGGGTTTTCGCGATACAGCAAGCATGCTCACGTCGCCGCCGATGCGAGGGCCCCCCGTGAGCGACATGGCCTGCCTCGACAGGAGGGCCTTCGCGGGGGTCTTCAATTGTCTCATTGTGCCTATACAGACGTTCACCCACGCCAAATCAACTCGAGCAGGAGAGCATCGAGCATCCAGGGCGCGTCATGGCCCACTCCGGGCGCGGCCCAGACCACCATGCCCTCTCGTCTTCAGGCAACTGCTCAAAGGGCCGCGTCAGGCGCGCTGCAAGCGCTTCGGCTTTGGTCCAGTCGCCGCGCTCGGCGTCGTCAATGGCGAGTTGCAACACCCAATTGCGAGGCGTGAACGCGGGGACGGTCGCCAGCATGGAGGCATGGTTGGGCGCGCCTCCGGTTCGCTCGAGCCAGCGTTCTAACCACGCGTTGATGGCCGTAAGATCAGGCTCTGCAGCGTAGATGCGCCCGGCATCGCGCAATCCTTCGGCCGTGGTCAGGCCCTCCGCCATCTGACGAAGCATGGGCACGTGATCGACCTCTGCAGCGTGCATGACGTGTTGGAGGTCGCGAACGAGCGCCTCGTCGCTGTCCTTCCATGCGTCCAGTCCGAGGCGCTCGATCCAGGCCTGTTGCCGCGCGTTGCGGTAGGCCTGCCGGTAAGCGTCAAGGACACCGTGAAGTGGTTCATGGTCGTCCATCACCATCGCCACTGCTTCGAGCAAGCGAGCCACGTTCCACCCGACCACATCAGGCTGAGCCGCGTATCGGTAGCGGCGTCCGGGCAAATCGGTGGTGTTCGGCGTCCACGACGGGTCATGGGCTTCCAGCCAACCGAAGGGCCCGTAATCGATGGTCAGGCCGTGGATGGACATGTTATCGGTGTTCATCACGCCGTGGACGAATCCGTGGCGCATCCAACCGCAAACCATGCGTGCGCTTCGCTCAGCAACGTCGGTCAGCCAGGCCACGATGCCCGCGTCGTCGTTCACGTGGTGCTTCGGCTCGTGCGTCGTGACGGTGTATTGCATCAGGGCACGCAGGGCCTCAGCATCACCGTCGGCAGCCAGCATCTGAAAGGAGCCAAAGCGAACGAAGGACGGCGCCGTTCGGGCCACGATGGCCCCGGGTTCCATGGCCGGGCGGCCGTCATAGAACATGTCTCGGCGCACCTCCTCGCCCGTGCTGCACAGGGACAAGGCCCGCGAGGTCGGCACGCCAAGGTGATGCATCGCTTCGCTGCAGAGGTATTCGCGAAGCGAGGAGCGCAGGACGGCACGTCCGTCACCGCGTCGTGAATACGGTGTGCGTCCAGCCCCTTTCAGCTGCACTTCGATCGGTCCGCCGTCGGCATCCACGTGGCCGAGGGTCAGAGCACGCCCGTCGCCAAGCTGGTGGGCCCAGTTTCCGAATTGATGGCCGCCGTAGCGGTGGGCGTGGGGCTGCATGCCTTCCAGCAGCCGCCCTCCAACCCACAGGCGCGGATCTGGCTCGAGGCCGCCGAGGGCCTGGGCGAGGTCGGCGTTCCACAGACGAAGCGTTGGCTTGGGCATGGCCGTCGCCTCGCATCGCGACCAGCAGACCCCGGGAACTTGGCGTGGGGTTCCACCTGACACGGGATCCCCGGGCGTGGCCTGCAACAAGGGTGCAAACCAGCCCATGACCTCCGCCCTCATTGGCCCCACATCAACCTCGCCGTTGGGCAAGGGGGTGGTGGTTCACGCGTACTTTTCCCACGTGGAACCGGTCCACCAGAGTGTGCTTCCGTCTTCCATCGTTCGCCATGTGTAGCCGTTCATGTCCGTCCATTGCTGGACGACGCCAACGTCAGGGTTCGCGGTTTGTGTGGTCACCTGGGCCACAGGCTGCACCGCGGTGGCGGTGGTCGTGGCCGTGTACGCAGATGTGGTTTGAGCCACTTCCGTGGTGGCCATCATGCTGCCCATGGGCTGCGTGGTGTCGATGATACCAGATTTGGTGAGGTTCACCTCTGGTCTTCGCTGACGCAGGAACAGGATGGCCCCAACCGCGGCCACGACCACGAGCACACCCACGGCGATCAGGACGGTGCCAACGTTGGTGTCATCGCCGTCGCTCAGGGCCTCGTTGTCGGATTCAGTGGTGTCTTCGACCACATCGGCAGGAGGCATCAGCACCATGTCGATGACGTGAATCACACCGTTGGAAGCCTTGACGTCTGCAAGCGTGATGTTCGCGCCACTGAGGACGGCTCCGTCGCCCACCGTGGTGTTGTCGCCATTGACCATGGCGATGGGCAGGCCATTGCTGAGGTCTGCGGCCATCACGGAGCCGGCGTGAACGTGGTAGAGCAGGATGTCAGTCAGGGTTGCCTTGCCTTCCACCGTGTCCAGCGCGGCGAGGTCAATGCCTGCAGCCGCAAAAGCCTCGTCGGTTGGAGCGAAGACCGTGAACGGGCCTTCGCCTTGCAAGGTCGCCACCAATTCGGCTTGAATCAAGGCTGCAACAAGTGACGTGTGGAGGCCCGTGCAGCCGGCCGTTCGTGCGATGTCATTGTGCGCATCTGTCGGCGTGAGCACCTTGTCAATGACGTGGATGATGCCGTTGCTGGTGTTTACGTCAGCGGTGGTCACCGTGGCGTCGTTGACCATCACGCTCCCGTCCACGGTAAAGGCGAGCGGCTGGCCATTGACTGCGTCTGCGGACATGCATTCAGTCACCGCGCTGGAGGGCACGGCGCCCGCCACCACGTGGTAGAGCAAAATGTTGGACAAGGTGGCCTTGCCTTCATCGGTGTTCAGGGCAGCCAGATCGATGCCTGCGTCGGCAAAGGCCTGGTCGGTCGGTGCGAAGAGGGTGAACGGTCCAGTGCCCTGCAAGGTGTCGAGCAACTCTGCTTGGATGACCGCAGCCACCAGGCTGTTGTGGACGCCTGTGCACTGCGCTGTACGGGGCAGATTGTTGGGCGTGTCCGTGGGCGTGAGCACCTTGTCGATGACGTGAATGATGCCGTTGCTCGTGGCCACATCGGCGGTGGTCACGTTGGCGTCGTTGACCATCACGCCGTCGCCGACGGTGAACGCCAAGGGTTGGCCGTTGACCGCGTCAGCGGTCATGCATTCGGTGACGTTGGCCGCGGGCACGCTGGCGTCAACCACGTGGTACAGCAAGATGTCGGACAGCGTCTGCTTCCCTTCGGGCGTGTCAAGCGCAGCCAGATCGATGCCAGCGTCTGCGAAGGCCTGGTCTGTCGGTGCGAACACCGTGAACGGGCCGTCGCCTTGGAGGGTTTCGAGCAATTCTGCTTGCACAACGGCGGCCACAAGGCTGTCGTGAACCGTGGTGCACTGGGCTGTGCGTGGGATGTCGTTGGGGGTGGCCGTGGGCGTGAGCACCTTGTCGATGACGTGGATGATGCCGTTGCTGGTGGGCACGTCCTTGGCGGTCACGGTCGCACCGTTGACCATCACGCTGTCTCCAACGGTGAAGCTGAGCGGGTGCCCGTTGACCGTCGTGGCCGACATGCAGTCGGTCACGTTGGCAGCAGGAACGTTGGCGCCGACCACGTGGTAGAGCAAGATGTCGGACAGCGCCTGCTTGCCTTCGGGCGTGTCAAGCGCAGCCAGATCGATGCCAGCGTCCGTGAAGGCCTGGTCCGTCGGTGCAAACACCGTGAAGGGGCCATCGCCCTGGAGGATCTCAAGCAATCCTGCTTGCACAACGGCGGAGACCAGCGAGGTGTGGTTGCCGGTGCATGAGGCCGTCCGTGGGATGTCGTTTGGCGTGTCCGTTGGCATCAGCACCTTGTCGATGACGTGGATGATGCCGTTGCTGGTGGGCACGTCGGGCGTGGTGACGTTCGCGTCATTGACCATCACGCCGCCGTTGACGGTGAAGGCGAGCGGTTGGCCGTTGACGGCGTCCGCTGACATGCACTCTGTCACGGCGGATGAGGGCACGCTTCCCGCCACAACGTGGTACAGCAGGATGTTGGACAGCGTCTGCTTGCCTTCGGGCGTGTTGAGCGCAGCCAAGTCAATGCCTGCGTCGGCAAAGGCTTGATCGGTCGGAGCGAAGAGCGTGAATGGGCCCGTGCCTTGGAGCGTTTCGAGCAGTTCAGCCTGAACGACGGCCGCCACGAGGCTGTTGTGGACGGTTGTGCATTGAGCGGTCCGGGGCAGGTCATTCGGTGTGTCCGATGGCGTGAGGACCTTGTCAATGACGTGAATCACGCCGTTGCTGGTGGGCACGTCGGGCATGGTGACGTTCGCGTCGTTGACCATCACGCCACCGCTGACGGTGAACGCGAGGGGTTGGCCGTTGGCCGCGTTGGCGGTCATGCACTCGGTGACGTTGGCCGAGGGAACGTCAGCCTCGACGACGTGGTACAACAGAATGTCAGCCAAGGTGGCTTTGCCTTCGGGCGTGTTGAGGACCGCGAGGTCGATGCCTGCCTCGGCAAAGGCCTGATCGGTGGGGGCGAAGACCGTGAAGGGCCCGTCGCCTTGCAAGGTCTCGAGCAGCTCGGCTTGAATCACGCCGGCCACCAGAGAGTTGTGCAGGCCTGTGCATTGCGCTGTGCGCGGGATGTCCTTGGGGGTGTCCGTCGGCATCAGCACCTTGTCGATGACGTGGATCAAACCGTTCGTTGAGATGACGTCCGTCAACACCACGTTGGCGTCGTTGACCATCACGCCACCGGCCACGGTGAAGGAAAGAGGTTGGCCGTTGGCGGCATCCGCAGTCAAGCACTCAGTGACGTTGGCCGCGGGCACGTCAGCGCTGACGACGTGGTAGAGCAGGATGTCGCTCAAGGCGGCTTTTCCTTCAGGGGTGGTGAAATCGGCGAGGTCGATGCCTGCATCAGCAAAGGCTTGGTCGGTCGGCGCGAAGACCGTAAAGGGCCCGGGCCCCTGGAGGGTCGCCAACAACTCGGCCTGAATCACGGCCGCCACGAGGCTGTCGTGAATGCCCGTGGATTGCGCGGTGGTAGGGATGTCCACTGGGGGCATCAGCACTTTGTCGATGACATGGATGATGCCGTTTGAGGCCAGGACATCGGGCACAGTGACGTTGGCGTTGCTGACGGTGAC
>PCBQ01000062.1 GCA_002731395.1 Methanobacteriota archaeon | reverse complement strand
CCCTGCCTCGATTCGTTCAGCAAGGAACCGGTGTATGGCCGTTCTGTGCCTGCTTCGCGCGTGACGTGGTACACGATAGGTGGCAGAATCGCACGCCATTCGTCTTCGGTTTTTGTGATCATGACTGGTCCTCCTCGAATTTTCGCTGCAACATCAGAGCGTTTTCCAACACTTCTTCCCATGACTGGACATAGGGAATTGGGTCCACACGACCGATCTCATGGAACGCCAGGATACGCTCGACATCAGAGCCGGTTGTGCCCAGTGAACGCCCTTTTTCGTCAGGCGCATACGATGTGAGCGTGTTTGACAGGACCACATCGAAGTCCAGACCAAGTATTTCACATGAGGACAAACCGTCCCTTAGGATGCCCGCTTTGTCCATTTGAAGGTAGGGCAAATCGAAGTTCACGTGGTCAGCGTCCCAATTCCCGACTTTGAACGCATGTTCGATGGCGGTGTAGAACTCCGGCCTGCAGTCGGGGTAAATGGCATGGTCACCGCTGTGAACGCCAAGGGCAATTCTTGCATGCCCGTTGTGCTCCTTCGAGATGCTGAGCGCGGTGGCAAACAACAAGGAACTGAAAATTGCGTTCCGGTTTGGAACCACGGTCTGCTTCATTTGATCTTCCGCATAATGACCCTCCGGCATGGCAGCCTGATGATTTGTGAGCGAGGAATCAAGGCTGCTCATTGCGCTCCGAAGATCGACGAGGTTGTAGGAGACGGGATACCCATGCCTTTGGAGCAACACGACGTTGCGTTGTGCAAGAACGAGTTCGCGTCGATGCCGTTGGCCGTAGTCGATGCCGAGTGCCGTGACGGTATGCCCTTCAGCCAACAACCGCAGCAACAGACAGGTTGAATCCATGCCTCCAGAGAGGGCCATCACAGCGGGCGGCAGCATCAATCCACACCCATCCATTTGTGCGTTTGGAGGGAGAGCCTCCAGCCTGGCGAGCGCTTGACCAGTGCTTCGACGGCGGCGAACGATCGACCGTTTTCTTCCACGTTGTTCGTTTCGAGGTAACAGGGTTGAATGAACAGGTGCTTGAATCCGGCTTTCAACTCGTCGTACATCGATAAGTCTTGGCCGACGAAGACCACTTTCAGTTCGTCACCCATGGTTTGTCGGAGTTTCACATTGGGGTACATTTGGTCCTTTGGAGAGACACAAATCCAATCGATGATAGGGTCGACCTCAACGGTGCCATTTGTTTCTATGGACAGCGTGCAACCCGCCTCTTTGAGCGCTGTTCCAATGGTGGCAAGGTCCTGTAAAGCGGGCTCTCCGCCCGTGAATATGACCCGTTCACAGCCGTAAGACAGCACCCTCTCCACGATGTCATCAAGCGACATCTCCTCATAAGTCAGGAAATCAGTGTCACACCAAGTGCAACGGAGGTTGCAGTTTCCAAACCTGACGAACACATGCGGAATCCCAGCGTGGTAGCCTTCACCCTGAACGGAATGGAAGATTTCGACGATGGGGTATGTGACCATCGGTTCCACCTCATGGGTTTGTGCGTCGGATGAGCTGCATGACCTCAGATCGTGCCTCGGCCTTATCGAAGAAAACGCCCCGCATGGCACTGGTGGTCATGGTGGCGTTCTGCTTCATCACCCCGCGGCAACGCATGCAACCATGGTGCGCCTCTAGAATGACGGCACTTCCGAGTGGTTCCAAGTGATGCTCGAGATCATCGGCGATGGATTTGGTGATCCGCTCCTGATTTTGCAATCGACGCGCATGCAGATCAACGAGCCTGGCCAATTTACTGATGCCCACGATACGATCGACTGGAATGTAGGCCACATGCGCGTGGCCTGAGAACGGTTGCAAATGGTGCTCACACGTGCTGTGAAATTCGATGTTGCTGAGAAGCACAATACCGTCGTAGTCTTCCCCGTTGAACGTGGCTTCAAGGATGGACGTCGCATCACCGTTGTATCCGGAAAAGATCTCGTCCCAGGCTTCAATCACACGCTCAGGCGTACGGTCCGTGCCTTCCCGTCGTTCGTCCCCTTCGAGGTAGTCGAGCAAGATTCTCACGGCTTGTTCAGCGTCTGCACGGGAGACCATCACGCATCACCTCCCCGGCGACCAGCGCGCAGATCGATTTCATCAAGATGGTCCAACATTTTCCTGCAAGCCGTACGGATGGCATCAGCCAAGCTCACGAATTTTCCATCGTCCCCGACGTGTTGTTCGAGGTCGATTTTCAGCTCCCGTGGCATGTCCAGCGACACTTTGGGCATGGACCTCCGAATCGTGAGGTATTCTTAGAGTATTCGTCCACGATTCACGAGGGGCTAAGCACGAGATCCTCACGGTTGAATTGACGTTGCGCATACCACAAGGCTGCACCAGTGTACACCAAGGTCGTGCTCAACCAAATCACGGTGTGCGTTGGATCCACTTGGTCCAACAACAATTCTCGCATGGCCAACAGGACGTTGACCACGGGCACTGCAAACCAAAACGCCTCAACGCCGTCCAGGTTGATGAATTGAACCACAACAGCGGGAACAATCACGGCAAGGCTGGCGGGAGCCAGCAAAGCACCGGCCTCCTTGACAGATTTTGATCGTATGGCAAGGGCCAATTCACTCGCCACCACCATGACCGAGTAAGCGAAGATTGCGACGAAGAGCAACAGGATAGCTCCAAGTCCAACATCGGGCGTTGACAAAAGACTTGGCCCTGCGAGGAAGGTCAATGCGAACATCAACCCACCCAACTGCAACATCACGCCCACCAGCACGATGGTGGACACAGCGGCCCATTTGCCAGCGAGTAGTTCCCATCGGCGTGCAGGCGCACACAGCAACGCTTCCATCGAGCCACGCTCACGTTCGCCAGCCGTCATATCAATGGCCGGTTGGATGGCACTGGTCACCACCCAGACCGTGACGATCAACGGAATGAACGACGAGAGCAACCAGCCTTGGACTTCGCCTTGTGATGCGAGGTCCTCTTCGGATGGGTTGTACCGTACTGGGTCAAGGGTGGAGGAGGCGTTCAACCCGCCCTCTGTGACACGCCTGTTTCGCTCAGTTTCCTCCCATTCTGATACTGCAAGCAATGCACGCTGGCGTGCGTCGGTGCTCAGGCTTGATGTGGACAGATGGCGAAGATGGACGTCGTAGACTTCTCCGTTCTCCTCCCAGTGCACAATCAGGTCGAGTGAGCCATTTCTGACCGCCTGATCATCGACGGCACGATCTTCAACTGGGTCACCCAAGGTCACGATAACAGAGCGATTTTCGATGTTCTGTATCAGTTCCAATGGGACATTGTCCCCTCGAATCAGCACCTCAACCTCGGTGGCCGCCAACTCTTGAGCCTCGCCACCGATAACAAGGGGAAGGCCGATGAAGAGGAGAGGAAAGAGGAGCAGCGGGACCAGAACCATGGTCAAAATCGTGCGCCAATCCCTCACAAAGTCCAACAATTCGCGTTGAGCGATGGCCATGATCCTTCGCTGGGCGTTCAAAGGCCAACCTCCATGCCTGCTTGAAATTCAGGAGTCGCTTCACTCGTCAATTCCAGATACAACGCTTCCAACGACTGTGTGTTGTGTTCCTCGAGCAAATCATTCACACGCCCATCAGCAACCAGCCTCGCATTATGCATGACCATAACGCGTTCACAAACACGTGCCGCCCGTAGGTCGTGGGTTGACCAAACCACGCCTCGTCCTTCGTCGACGAGGGCTTCAATCAGGGCTCGAACAGCCCTTGCACTGGTGATGTCCAACCCTGCTGTTGGTTCGTCCAGGAGCAGCAGCTCGGGTTCGTGGACCAAGGCACGTATCAAGGCTGTTTTTTGTCGCATCCCCCGGCTAAACCCCTCAGTTCTTCGATCGAGTGCCCCGCCAAGGCCCAACTGAACCGCCAACGCTTCGCTCCTCTGTCTTGAGCGTTCATCCTGCATGCCAAAGAGTCGGGCATGGAAGCGAATGTTTTCCCAAGCAGTGAGTCGAAGATGTAGACCTGTTGATTCGGTCATGACGCCAATGCGCCTGCGATGCTGGGTCAAATCACCGTCTGCAAATTGAGCGGTGCCGGTCGTCGGCCGATAGACCCCTGCCAGCAACCTCAACAGGGTCGTTTTGCCGGCCCCGTTCCCCCCAATGAGGGCGGTGCTGGTGCAGCGCTCGATGTTTGCCGTAATGCCCTCGACCGCCACGATGTCTCCGAAGGTCTTGTTGACGTCCCTCAAAGCAACGAGGGGAGATTGTTCTGGCGAGGTAGATGTCATGCTCCTTCGTCCTTTGACGACAACTCAACAAGCACGCCGCCCGTCGATTTCGGATGCACAAAGGCAATGCGCATGCCACCCGCACCTTGGCGTGGTGTCTCGTCAATCATGCGAACGCCGTGATCCATAAGGTGCTGAATTAACCCCTCAAGATCACCGACGCGAAAACACACCTGTTGTACGCCCGGCCCACGACGTGCGAGAAACCGCCCAATCGGTGTGTCAGGCCCGGTTGGTTCAAGCAGTTCGATCTTTGGAGGTGATCTGGTCTCACCAGCATCGGTCGAAAAGAAACGAGTTGTGACGCCTTGGTCGCCCACCCGTTCGTCATGAGGGCCTTGGGTGAGCCCAATTAATCTCCAAAATGGAGAACCGTTGTCTAAATTCTCCGTTGCGATACCGATGTGGTCCAGCGTGATCGGTCCAAAGTCCATCGACATCCCTCAAAATCCACTTGGTGGCGTATATTCGCCGAAGACCTTTCGCAGAACACCGCAAATTTCCCCAACGGTGGCCTCTGCTCGTACCGCTTCGAGCACGAAAGGCATGACGTTTTTGTCCGAGTGACTTGCCTCTTCTAGCGCCATGAGTGCTTGACCTGTCCGTTGCTCATCTCGATTTTCCCGGACGTCCTTGAGCCTCGCTTCCTGAGCCCGTGCCAAGTCAGCATCAATGGTTTGCACGGGTGGTGATGCAGATTCGTCCATGGTGTGCACGTTGACTCCGACGATGTTGCGCATTCCTGTTTCCAACGCGCGCTGGTGGGCAAAGGCTGCCTTGTGAATCTCACGCTGCTGGTACCCGGCTTCCACCGCTTTGAGTGCTCCACCTTTGGAGTCAATTCGGTCCAGTTCTGCACGCACTTCTTCGATCATGAGCGTCGTCAATCGCTCGACGTGGTATGAGCCACCAAGTGGGTCCACAACGTCAGCCGCACCAGATTCTTCTGCAATGATTTGCTGTGTCCGGAGAGCAACGGTGGCCGAGGATTCCGTGGGCAACCCAAGGGCCTCATCGTACGAGTTTGTATGCAGCGATTGGGTGCCCCCGCACACCGCGGCCAAGGCTTGGATGGTGACACGAGCAATGTTGTTGAGTGGCTGCTGTGCGGTGAGGGACACACCTGCAACCTGGGTGTGGAACCTGAGCATCGAGGATTTCGGGTTTTTCGGTGCATACCGCTCCATCATGAGGTCATGCCACAATACGCGGGCGGCTCTGAATTTAGCGACTTCTTCAAAGAAATCGTTGTGGCAATTGAAGAAAAAGGAAAGACGAGGCGCGAATGCATCAACATCCAGGCCGCGTGAAATTGCATCGTCAACGTACTGCAAGGCGTTCGCCAAGGTGAAGGCCAGTTCCTGGGCCGCGGTCGAACCTGCTTCGCGGATGTGATAACCTGAGATGCTGATGGTGTTCCATCTGGGCACATTGGTAGCGCAGTACTCGAAAATATCGCTGATCAGCCGCATGCTTGGTTCAGGTGGAAAAATGTACGTCCCCCGAGCGATGTATTCCTTCAGAATGTCGTTTTGAATCGTCCCTGAAATGGCCTCAGAAGGAATGCCTTGCTCTTCGGCGACCACGATGTACATGGCCAGGAGGACCATCGCTGGAGCATTGATGGTCATCGAGGTCGAAACTTTGTCGAGTGGGATTTGATGAAACAGCTCCCTCATGTCCTCGAGTGTCGAAATCGAGACACCGACCCGCCCTACTTCGCCCATGGATAACGGATCATCGGCATCCAGGCCGAGTTGAGTCGGCAAATCGAAGGCCACAGAGAGCCCTTTTTGGCCCCGTTCCAAAAGCAAACGGAACCGTTCGTTTGTCGCTGATGCTGATGAGAAACCTGCATATTGGCGCATGGTCCACCGACGTTGGGTGTACATGGTGCGGTGGATGCCGCGGGCGTATGGAGCCGAACCGGGTTCACCATGCCCGTGGTGGTCGTCAGAAAGACTGGCAGAGGTGCTGAACAATTCCAGTGGGAGTCCGCCAAGGGTGCGGCGGGCCTGTTCGTCCATGGCCTAAAGCCAGCCGAACCGCCCCTTGAACCCTCGTCCCCGTCAGTGGATAACGCCACCCTTGCCGTGGACGTGTCCATGCGAGATTTCGCTTTCATCAGCAGCACGCAACTCGACAACCTCGACGGAGAACGTAAGATGCTTGCCTGCGAGTTTGTGATTGAAATCTGCTCTGATGGTGTCGTCTTCGACGGCGATGATGGTGAAGGGACGTGGTCCATCCAACATGTCAGCAACCAGCGTCATCCCGACCTCAAGCGGGACTTGAGCTTCGACGGCTGCGAAGTCTCCACGGGGGAAGGTCGTCACATTGGCTTCATCAGGTAGCCCGTAGGCACGCTCTGGTTCAAGCGTGAACGTTCGACGGTCACCGACCTTCGCACCGAGCATCTCCTCTTCGAAGCCGGAGATCATTTGTCGGTGTCCGACAAGAAAAACAAGTGGGTCCCTTCCTTCGCTGGAGTCGAACACTTCACCCGTGTCAGGGAATGTGCCTGTGTAATGGACGGATGCGACGGCGTTGTTTTGTATCGTGTCCATATCGTCATCTCCTTGTTTCCATGCGACGAATGAGCCTCTGTAATTCTGCTGCGACGGTCGGAGGAAGGATGCCTTCTGCCTCCTTTTGCTCGATGTACTCAATGGCAGCTTCAAACGATATCCTTTCGCCTTTGGCCCAGATTTGACCAAGCAAATTCGAGCGGTGTTCTTCAGCGACTCCTGGATCAGCAAGCATGTCACGAGCCGCATACTTGTATTCCAGGTATTTCTGACGGTTGAGCTTCTTGACCTGCTTTTGCCGTCCTCCACCCTTCTTGTCACGTGAGCCTTTGCGACGTTGCCCGGTTGAACGACCCGCTGGTTTAACAGCAATCTGTTTGAAAACGTTCTGGGAACCGGTGGACAGCGATTCTTGGGCATCAACGCCTACGGGTTCAGGCACCACTGCGACGGGCTCGACCGCAGCCGCAGCCGCTGTCACCGTCGATGTTTCCTCGGAAATCACCACTGGTGCTTCAACAGCAGAAGAGTTCGCTTTGAGGATGGATTGGGCTGCTGCCTTGTTTTCTTCCGACAGGCGGGCGAGACGTTGCCGCTCGGTCTCGGCGGGCTCGCTGGGAAGCGCTGGAGCCGATGCATCGACGGTGGTCGCTGATTCAACCTCAACGGTCCCAGTTGCTTTGTCCTGCAATGCTTTCTGGGCCTCTGCAGCTTTTCGCAGCAGTTCATCCTGACCTTGTGGTTGGCCACCGGGTCGGGACCCTGCGGTCCGTTGTTGTTGAGCCTCAGCGTCACGGGCGCGCTTAGCGTTCTCCTCACGGCGGCGTTGACGTTCAGCACTTGCATTTTGGGCAAATGGATTCAGCGGTTCGCGACGACGTCCACCACGACCACCTCGACCCTGCACGATGCTTCCTCAAGCCAATGCCCTGACCACGGGATAAAAAGGATTGGCAATGGAAGGCTACCACACGATTGGTGTCGCATCTGTCCGCAAGCCAGGGTCGACGGCAGACGCATGGTATGGCGTGGTTCGTCCAGCGTTCAGTTCAAGCCATCCAAGCTGTGCGATCATGGTGCCGTTGTCGATGCAATACATCCGCGGCGGGGCGTGACTCGTCCCCTCTCGTTCCACCGCCATGGTGTCGCACATGTTGCGCAGCCGCTGATTGCATGCAACACCACCACCAAGCAGAAGCTCGTGCTTACCAGCATGCGCCATGGCACGTTCGGCGACTTCAACACACGCCGCGAACGCGTGTTCCTGCAACGACCAACACACGGCATCAAACGGCACGCCTCGATGCACCATGGCGACCGCTGCTGTCATGAGTCCGGAGAATGCCATGTCCATGCCACGAACGGCATATGGCAGTTCTAGACCCTTCAAACTGGCATTGGGATTTGCCTCGATGTATGCGCTGGCATGTTGTTCAATGACAGGCCCTCCTGGGAAGGGGTGGCCAAATTTGCGTGCAAATTTGTCGAGCATGTTTCCAATACCGATATCGAGGGTTTCTCCAAGGACACGGTATTTTCCTGCCAACCTCGTGATGACCTGCGTGTTTCCACCCGAAACATAGAGCAACACAGGATCGTCGCAATCGCATTCCCATCGCCCGATTTCGATGTGTGCCACACAATGGTTCACACCAATGAGCGGAACGTCATGGGCAGCTGAAAGCGCACGAGCAATACCTGCGCCCACTTGAAGACAGGGTCCCATGCCGGGGCCTTGAGAATACGCAACACCCGCGAGGTCGGACATGGACAGACCATGGCGTTCGAGCAAGTTGCTCAGCAAACTTTGCGCAACGTCCCTATGATGATCCGCTGCCTCACGCGGGTGAATCCCACCTTCCCTAGGACGGATGGCATCAATGGCAGCTGGAAGCGTGCTGCCGTCGCTTCGCACGGCGCCGAATGACAGGGTGTGTGCCGTTGATTCTAGCCCGAGAACCCAACCGTCCATGATGACCCGCCGTGTTGATGATTCATCAACCCTCACCTTCTGGTGGGACCATGCGCCTTCTGGTCACGACCACCGGAACGGTTGTCACACACGCATTACATGATTCCGTAACAATCATCGATGGAGCGGACATTCTCATAGAAGACGGCGTCATTGAATCTATTCAAGCATCAGGTGAACTGGTGGAACAATTTGACGCAAACGGCGGGGCCCGGCAAGACCTGCAGGTACTGGATGTCGGTGACAAGTCGATCATCCCGGGATTGATTGACGCGCATACGCACCTCATATGGGATGGAGATCGAAGTGACGAAGTTGGAATGCGGCTTCGTGGAATGTCCTATCAGGACATTGCTGCGCAGGGAGGTGGTATTGGTCGCACTGTTCGTGCCACATCGAACGCGACATTAGATCACCTCCAGCAGATTGGGATCAGCAGGTCCATCATCGCCCGCCGATCCGGTACCACGTATTTGGAGGCGAAATCGGGATACGGCCTCGAAACCCAGGCCGAATTGAAGTTGATTCAAGCGGCCCACGACACGGGTTCGGTGGAGGGTTTGCCCGGCACCCATACCACGTGGCTTGGTGCTCACGCCATCCCGGATGGGGACGATGAGGACAGTACAGTGGAGCGGCTTTTGGATGAACAGTTGCCCGCTGTGATTGCCCAAGGTTTGGCTGAGAGCGTCGATGTCTTTTGCGAGCCGGGGTGGTTTTCCGTCGAGTCAACGGAGCGTATCATGACGAACGCCATGTCTCAAGGCCTCGCTGGCCGGTTGCACATCGATGAATTCGTGGACGGGGGTGGCGCAGCATTGGCAGCAAAGTTGGGTGTGGTCACCGCTGATCACGCGCTTAAGACATCGCGGGAAGGTCGGGTTGCTTTGGCCGAGGCTGATGTGATCACAGGTTACCTTCCAGGGACGCCACACATGATGAACTTGGACATGCCTGAGATCACCGCTACACCGGGACCGTTTACCATCGCATCAGACTTTAACCCAAATTGCCCTTCACTGAGCCTGCCTTTTGCTGCGTCACTTGCCGTTCATCGAGCAGGCGTTACACCTCAGGATGCTTTGGCTGCGGTGACCACCACCGCCGCCCGTAGCGTACCACGTCGAGATGGTCTCGCTCACGGCGTTTTGGAACAGGGAGCTGCTGGTTCATTGAACGTCCTATCAAGTCGATCATGGCAAGGCTGGTGCCTTAGTCCGGGTCATGATCCGTTTCGTTGGACCGTTGTGGATGGCCATGTGACAAAACATGAGAACACAATACATATCGTTCCATAGATGATTGATAGAGAAGGCGGGGCAAAATGAGTAAGATAGATCTCAATAGAGGG
>PCBQ01000061.1 GCA_002731395.1 Methanobacteriota archaeon | reverse complement strand
CTCTTCGACGCGCTTCGCTCCGTGATTGGGGCCATGCAATCAGGACGTTTGCTCCTAGGCGGAGGCAGCCTGCACATTGCTGCCGCTTCAGCGGTGCGTGAAGCAGCAGAGGCCGCGACTGGACGCCAGAGGTTGGCCATGGAAGCTTACGCTCGCGCACTTGAAGCCGTACCGGGCGCTCTCATCGAAAACGCTGGAGCCAACCGCCTCGACGTGCTGCTCGATCTGCGGGCCGCCCACCGTGCGGGTCGAAGCAACGACGGCGTGACGGTCGCCGGCATCAACGGAGCCATCGAACACGCGTGGGCGAATGCTGCGACCCTTGAACACGCCATCGAGGTGGCGACGGAGGCCGTGTGCGGCCTGCTTCGAATCGATCAGGTGATTTCGGCTCGGGGCGATTGACGCCACGTTCATAACCGGTCTACCGATGCTCACTAAAACGGGTCACGCCATGCAACATGAGCCCGTTCGGCCACGCGCCCTGCTGAGCGTATGGGACAAGCGCGACATCGTCCCTTTCGCACAAGGCCTCGCGGATTTGGGCTTCGAACTCCTGTCCACCGGCGGCACCGCGAGGACACTGCGTGATGCCGGATTAACGGTGACGGACGTGTCCGAAGCCACAGGTCACCCAGAGATCTTTGATGGGCGTGTCAAGTCGCTTCACCCAGCCATTCACGGCCCCCTTCTTGCTCGTTTAGAGCGCGAAGACGATGCCGCCCACCTCAAGGAACTCGGTTATCCCCCCATCCAGGTGGTGGCCGTCAACCTCTATCCCTTCGCAGAAGCGGCATCAAAGGATCCACCGCTTGCGGAGTCTGAGCTGCTCGAGATGATCGACATCGGTGGCCCCACCCTCGTGCGGGCCTCGGCCAAGAACCACCGTAACGTCCTGATCGTTGTGCGCCCGGAACGCTACACGGGCGTCCTCGAAGCTCTGAGGTCCGCACCGTCGCCTGAAGCGGTTGGACTGGAGTTGCGTCAGGCCTTGGCGTTGGAAGCCTTCCAGCAAACATCAGGCTACGACACGGCCATCGCTCGAACCCTCCACGAGCGTTGGGTTGGAGCGCCAGAGTCTGTGGAGGATGTTGAGGATCAAGCCGCACGTTTGCCAGCGGTCATTCGCGTGGCTGCAACTCAAAACAAGCCTCTTCGATACGGTGAAAATGCGCATCAAGCAGCCGCTTTGTTTGTTGATGCTGCTTGCGAAGGTGATGCTTCGACTTTGGTCGGAGCTCAAGTCGAGGGCGGCAAAGCGATGTCCTACAACAACTACGCCGACGCCGACGCATGCCTCCGTCTTTGCCGTTCGCTGTCCACCGAAGAATGGCCGGAGGCCCCGCACGCGTGTGTCATCGTAAAGCACGCCAACCCGTGCGGTGCAGCGCTTGGTGCAACACAGGATGAAGCATTCTCGCACGCGCTGGCTTCCGACCCAGAGTCTGCCTTCGGCTCAATCATCGCCTTCAACACCCCCGTGACGCTGTCCACGGCGGAAGCCATTGGCGACCTTTTTGTCGAAGTCATCATGGCTCCAGCATACCATGAGGATGCCCGTGCGCACCTTCGCTCCAAGAGCAACCGCCGTCTCTTGACCCTCGCTTCCCCAGGCGATCGGCTTGCTCCGCTTGAGCGAACCTTGGTCCGCAAGCCCATTGAGGGCGGTTGGCTGATGCAGACCGAGGAGCCGCCGCGTCTTGACCTCAGCGACCTTTCCACGGTCACCTCCCGTCAAATGGACGCTACGGATGCAGCCTCGATGCGCTTTGCAGCGAGGGTTTGTGAACAGGTCAAATCAAACGCCATTGTGATGGTTCAGGGTTTAGCTACCGTCGGAATAGGCCCTGGCCAAACAAGCCGCGTGGAAGCCGTTCGCATCGCCAGCCGCCGTGCTGGCGAGCGGGCTCGGGACTGTGTGCTCGCCTCTGATGCCTTCTTTCCCTTCCCAGACGGTGTCGAACAGGCCGCAGAAGCAGGGGCTCGTCTGATTGTCCAACCGGGAGGTTCCATCCGTGACAACGAGGTCATTGCAGCCGCCGACACCTTGGGCGTAGCGATGGTGTTCACCGGTCGTAGGCTGTTCCGTCATTGAACAGGCTCAAGCCAAGGGCCAAACATCTCACCCATACCAGACGAACATGGGTCACCTCGAAGACGTCGGCATGGGGTATGAGGATTGATCACGAGGTGCGTGTTTGAACGCGAGCGAGGATGAACCATACGCCAATGAGGCCGGTCACAAGCACCGTGGCCGGGCCAAAACCAGGATCGGATCCGGTCCAGGTTGACGGTTGAAGCAAGACCCCATTGCCGCGAACAGACACCTCCCATACACCGTAGGTCGACAGAAGCGTGGACGCTGTGATGAAGGCAGCAATGCCGTACTTCGCGTGCTTTGGTACCGTTTTTCCCGTGGCGTAATACTCGAAGATGGCCGAACCGAACCACCGGTTCTCCAAGGTCCAGCGGAACAGGCTGGGACTGGACATGGAGAAAAAGAAGGCAGCCGGTACAGCCCACGATACGGTGGGCCAGCCAGGCACCCAGATGCCAACGACAGCGAAGAGGATGAACAGGAGGCCGAGCGAGATGAAAATCACCCGTTTGATGGGGCTTGAAGTGATGGCATAGGTCGCCATGACCTCGTCGACCGAAGACAACCTCGCAGAGGCAGCCGTCATGGGTCAAACGCCGCGGCCCTTGGCAAAAAGGGTGTCCGCGGCCGAAGCGCTCATGATTCGAGCAAACGTGCCCACACCATGCCCCTCCGCGTCGCAACACCAGGGGCACCCCTGCGCCTTGCGGTGTTGGCCTCAGGATCTGGCTCCGGGATGGAGGCCCTCGTGCGCTACCAACACGGTGCTGAGACGGCGCTTCACACCACCGTTGTGGTCGTGACGGACAAAGCAAACGCCGGCGTCATTCAACGCGCAACGGCGCTTGGCTGCATCGTGGAGGTCGTTCCTTTGCCAAACGTGGACGACAGGGTGGCCCGGCGGGCGGCCCATGAGGACTTGATTCAAGCCAAGCTCGAATCATATGAGGTTGAAGCCGTCGTTCTGTCCGGTTGGATGAGGCTGTTGACGGCAGCCTTTGTCGGGCGTTGGAAAGGCCGCTTGGTCAACATTCACCCATCACTGCTTCCTGATTTCCCTGGCGCACACGCGCACCAAGACGTCCTTGCGGCGGGGGCCACTGAAAGCGGGTGCACGGTCCACTTTGTTGACGCTGGTATGGACACCGGCCCAATCATCGCACAGGCCGCCGTCCCTGTGCATCATGGGGATGACATCGCTACCTTGGCGGAACGCGTGAAAGCCGAAGAGCACCGCTTGTATCCGCGGGTGCTCGACGCGCTGGCTTCAGGGAGCATCTCGTTCGATGCTCCCGTGTTGCACTGAGTGCACAGCACGGAATTCTTCGGGCGTATTGACCGTCTGTAGATGAGCCGCGGCAGGGCCGATAAGGTGTGCTGCAAACCCATCGAACAACGCCTCAACGCGTTGTTCGGCATTTGGCACAGCCACCCATCCTTCCGGAAGGCGACTGAAGAGCACTTGACGTCGGCCAGCCTGATCCAAAGGAACGCCTACGGGCATAACCGCCAACTCGGCGAACACGCTCTGATCGATGGACACCGCGTCGCATGGTGTCAGCACCACCGCAGGGAGCTCGCCGTCGAACACGTGCACGAGCACGTCGTGCAGGCACGTGGCGTGCTCGGGGTCGTCCAACACCACGTCCGCATCGATGGTCCACCCTTCCCGTTCGAGTTCTTCGCCACGTGGTTGGGGCCCTGCGAGCACAACACGGGGGGTCAGGCCGGCAGATTTGGCTTCACTCAAGATCCTTCGAATGCCCCCAGCCATTCGCGCTTTATCCTGGCCCATTCGCCGGCTCTGCCCGCCTGCGAGCAAAACCAATCCGACCATGCACTCACCTCATGGCTTCGAGCGCGTCAAGTGCGTCGGTCAATTCGTCCAGCAAGCCTCGGACGCGCAACATCAGCACTTCTCGCTCCTTGGACGAACGTGCTTCTGGCAACCAAGTCAGCAAACGTCGAACGTCCGCTGCATCGCGGTCCACGGTCCACTGAAGAACGGCTTCCCGTACCGGGTCTTCGGTGGGGAACAACCGCTCCGCCATGATGGGAGATTAGGCAGCACCGGCATCAACATGACGCTCAAGCCATCGTTCCCGCAAGCGTTCGAACATGCGGCTTGGAGCGTCGACAGACGCCACCATATCATGAACAGCAGGCCCGACGTCTTCGGGAGGTCCTGTCATCACGATGACCGCGGCATAACGGTGCCACAATGGTGCTTGCGCAGCCATGGCCAACAACCACGCTTCGCTGGGCCCATCGCCGGTGGCGCGGCGTATTTCCTCAGCCGCATCCACGATTGGGGCCAGTCCTACGTCATCTTGCAACAAGGTGGAAAAGACGGTCCAGCGTTGATCGCCCAAGGCTTCCTCTGGAAGGTTCGCAAGCAGCATGCCAGCCAACTTTCTATGCTCCCTCCCACCGCGTTTCCATAACGCGGGGATTGATTTTGCGAGACGCCTCCACCGTCCCTCGGCGAGGCTGAGCAAATAAGACGCCATTCGGCGGAGCACCTCATCGTCAAGCCCTCGTGCTGGCGGGCCTCCACTCAGTTCATCGTATCGGTCCAAATGGTGCCTCATCGCGAGGCGGTCGCCCATGCCGTCGTAGACCAGTTCCATGCGCTTTGGCAGGGACTTGGGCCGAGGCAGACTGGGGAGATGGCGGCGCAGGGCCTCGTCCACGGGGTCCTGACTCACGTCCGTTCCCGCCTTGAGAAGACGATGGTGCTGAGGTCGGTGATCGTTTCACGTACCCGTTCAATGGCCTTAGGGTCGCTCAACCTCAGGCGGGCGATTTCCCCGGCTTGGTGAAGGAACCGCTCATGTTCCTCAGGCGTGATGCTCATCACGTCTTGGAGGTGCTCGAGCACCCTGAATTCATCGCGGCTCAGTGATGCGTTGAGCAAGGCAACGGCGACAACTTTGCTGTAGGCCTGTCGTTGTTCATCGTGGTCGATGGGTCGGCCTTCAGGCAATGCCGCTCCGTTTTCGACGGCCGCATAGGCCTGTGCAGGTTGTTCTTCCTCCAATTCCAGAGCCGTCGCCAATCGAATGGCCAACCGCTTCTCTTCTCGGGTGAGCACACCGTCCGCAAGCATGACCTCAATGGTGGACCGGAAGAGGTCAAGCCGGTCTAGGTCAGGGCTTCGAGGGGTGGGCACATGTGGCGATTCGCGTGCCTCCATTTGAATGCATTCGCCAGCACCACAGAACGGCAGGAACTTGCCTTCATGTCGAAGGAGGGTTCAAATGCGAGGCTCCGCGAGGCCGGGATATCCTTACACTCACGCTGCTGCTTCGTGCAGTGGCTTCCTCCGCTTCGGCGGGGATGGGCGAGCGGATGCAAAATGAGGTGAAGAATCATGTCAAAATCACGAGGAGGCCGCGGTGGCGGCGGGAACAACAGCGGACGAGGAAAGGCCACGGCCATGAAGTACGAAATCCGGGCGGACATCAAAATCAACGGCAGCGTCCAACGCAAGGACATCATTGGGGCCATCATGGGCCAAACCGAGGGCCTCCTCGGCGATGACCTTGAGTTGCGCAAGCTCCAGCGCACTGCGCGCGTGGGTCATGTTGACGTTGAGATGAACACCAGCGGCGGCAAGGTGCATGGGATGATCATCATCCCCAGCAGCCTCGACAACGTCGAGACCGCCATCATCGGCAGCGCGTTGGAGACCATCGACCGCATCGGTCCCTGCAACGCCATCATCAAGGTCCTCGAAATCCGTGACATTCGTGCCACCAAGCGCACGGCCGTCGTGGAGCGTGCGAAGGAACTGCTGCTTGACATGGTCAACAGCGGCGAATCCGCCACCAAGACCGTCATCGAAGAGGTTCGCTCCGTGCTGACCGTTGGGCAGGCCAAGGCCTTCCATGGTCTGACCTGCGGACCGAACGTCGAATCCAGCGCTTCCCTCATCATCGTGGAAGGGCGCAACGACGTTCGAAACCTTCTGAACTGCGGCATCAAGAACGCCATCAGCGCCGACGGTGCGGGCGACATCAAGCAGGAACTCATCGATTTGGCCAATGGAAAGGACACGGTCATCGTCGCCATCGATGGCGACCGTGGCGGTGAGATGCTCTTCCAGCAACTGAACGGGACGATGAAGGTCGATTTCGTGGCGCAAGCCCCGGTTGGCCAAGAGTGGGAATTGCTCCCCCAGAAGACCGTCACGGTGACGCTTTCGAAGAAGGAGGATGCCGCCAAGTTCGCGGCACGTCTCGCCAAGAAGCAGAAGGAAGACGACGCCAAGGCCGGCGTGCCCGACAAAGATTGGGCAGAGGACATGGACGAATCGTATGAAGCCCCTGAGGAGGTCAAGGACATGTTGTTGCTCATCGACGGTCTGGACAAGAACCACGCCCAACTTATCATGGCCGACGGCGAGGCGAGTGAGCCTATTCCTGCGGGTGATCTTGCTGAGGTCGCTGAAGAGGCAGATGGCGCGGTGGCCATCGTCATCAACAGCACCATCAACGCGCGCATGGTGGAAATTGCCTCCACTGCCGCCATTCCTACGTTGGTCGGAACGAAGGCCGGAAAGGGCTTCAAGGCTGTCGACGACGTCGACGTTTGGTTCCAGAAGGCGTGAATCGGTCAGCGGATACCGCCTGCCGAAGGCAGGTTGATCGCCTGGCCAAGCCGTTGGACCTCCGTCCGCAACGCGTCTTCCTCAACCGATGACGGCAAGTCGCGCGCATCTTCCCCAAGTGGGAGCCGCCGACCTGGCCCGGGTATCCTGTCCAGTGCTTTCCCGAGGACGAGCGCGTCGTTGAGCAATCCGTGACCGTTGGGTAGGTGCCGTGCTTGCAACCTCAACGTCGTCCACGCCTCCAGTGGGCTCACCATGTCGCTCAGGTCCACCATCAAACCCTTCTGGACGACCGTGGCCTGATCCAAGGCGTCGGGCGTCAGCCGCAGGGCCAACCGCAGCAAGCGTGTCAACCGCATGTCCTTCGGTTGCTGCTGCACATACGGACCAAGGGTACGACGCACGCTTCGCGCATCCATGGTCTCAGGCGCGTTTAGCCCGAGGCGGGAAAACAGTCCGCGTAGGGCGGGACGCAAATCCTCGCTTCCTTCGCCCACCGATGCTGAAGAGGGAAGCTTCGAGGCCAATCGGGCCGAATCTTGCACAGGTAAAGCGTCAGAAGCGTGCTGTTCGCCCTCGCTCGACTGCGGTTCACCCATCTCGAGCAGTTCCTCCTCCGCATCCTTTGGGACAATGAGTTCCACAGACGCAGGCTCAGACGGTACGGCATGGACAACAGACGCATGGTCTGCCGGACCTGTTTTTTCCCCGGTTCGACCGTGCTCTGACTTCACTTTGGTTGGCGGCGTGGACTCCGTTTTTCCGCTCGGGAGCGCGTCCGGCCTCCATGCCCGCCATGTCGGTGCGTTCGGGTCAGGTGGGCATGCAGCGAGTTGGCGTGCAAGCTGTGGAAGATCGTGGGCGAGGTCTGCCAGAGCCTCAGGACGTTGCATACGGTCCAACACGTCCATTCCAAGTTCGCTGTCCCTTTCCCAGGGCAGCGCTTCCAACCTCCGGCGCAGACGCTGATGATCGTTAACGGCTTGGCGAAGGCCGGGCATGGCCATGCCGACGTCCATCGGGTTGTTCGCCGCGCGTTGGCGTAGAACGTCGACGTTCCACCCTAGCGCGGCCCATGCCTCAAGCTCCTCCAACAACCGGCGTTGGATTCGACCCTCCATGCCACCGTCCAAACGCCGTGAGGCAGTCCGCGTTCTCATCGCATCAACGCGACGCTCAGCCTCGGCGAGGCTCATGGAGGGAGGAGGGGAACTTTCGTCCGTCCACCCGCGACGTCGCAGGTCCGTCCATTCATCGACAATGAGGGCGCGATGACGCGCCGTGCGTCGCTCCATTCGAGTGGTCCATTCGTCCACCTCGTCGAGAAGTGCTTCCGTCAAATCCACGGTTCTCAGCAATTCATCGTGCCGGGCCCGACCTTCCTCTCCTTCAACAGACAGGTCGAGAACATCCATGCGTCGCCTGAGGTCAATCGCTCGATGGACGAGCCTTTGATGCTGCTCGAGGCTTTGCAGGGTTGATACGGGATTGTGTTGAACACGGGCATGCCAAACTTCCGTGTCGAAGCCTTCCAATTCCCAAGCTTCGAGCAACGTTTGAGCCTGGGCCGTGGTTTGCCCCCAAGTTGCGTGCAATGCGTCAACGTGGTCGATGAACGCTTCCGTCGCTTCGAGGTCGCCTGCCAGGGCCAGAGCATGTACGGCATCCTCCGGTCGAACGGCTGCGATGTCCTTCAGCCGCCGCCATGCGACACCATGACGAGCCCTGAGGCGTTCGACCTCGTCAAAATTTGCTTCCCAATCCAGCAAATCTTGCGGTAGCGCTCGGCCGTCAAGCGGCAACCTGTATCCCTCATTTCGCCAGCCATCAAGCAACGCGTTGAGCCGATCGAGCCGGCGCTGGAATCCGTCGATGGTGCGGCCGATTTCCGCATCGATCTCTGCGGTTGCCGTTTGGTCACCTGCTCGGGTCACGTCCTCGATTCGAACCAGCAGTCGTTCAGCGATGCTTGCGTCAAAGGGCCGAACGTCACGGTCCACCCGCAACCGAATGCGCTGAAGGTCATCGCTGAGTCGCGTCCAAGCTTCGAGCGCGTCGTAACCGTCCAGCAGGGTTGCGGTGGTGAGCGGAGGCACAGGCAAGCCTTCGGCGGCCAACCGGTCCACCGTCACTTGCATGGCCGAACGTTGCTTGTCTTGGTCGGCTTCCAAGTTGAGCAAGGCACGGTGAAGCTCAGTGTAGTCCGTGGGGCTTCTGAGGGAGCCTTCGAGGCGGTGCACGTCGATGGCAAAGGCAGGATCGAGGCGATCGAGCCTGCGCAACACCTCATCCAATTCTTCTTCTCTGCCCGCACGAATCCATGCTTCGCGTGCTTGCTCCGCCACCAACCCGTACGGACGGTGCTGGCGGCTCCATGCGGCCCACGCCGATTCGAAGCGTTCCAAATCGTCCAGGTCTTGCTTGGTTGGGGCGGTTGGTGGAGGTGCACGGCGCGCGAGCGCCTCGTCAACGGCAGCCGTTTGTTCATTGAGGCGCGTCAAACGTCGCCCACGTTCATCGAATGCCTTCAGGACGAGGTCTTCGCTTCCGGGGGCTGCTTCCAGTTCGGCCTTGAGCAGCGTGACGTCCCAACCGGCACGGGCCCGGACCGACACAGGGGTGGTCGCTCCGTTTTCGCCGGCCTCTTCCTGCATGGGAATCCACCCGTCATGCCCTCACCCCGCTCTTCAACCTGTGCGCCTCTGCTCCAGTTGAACGCCATTTCGGCGCAAGAAATCGGGTCACGAAACGCAGGTGAGAACCCGCGCCCTGACGGAGAGCATAAAGGGGCTGTGAAACCGAACGACGCCGATGGACCCGGTGCTGGCTGCTCTCCTTGCCACTTCCTTCGGTTTTGGCGGCGTCGGCGCCGCTGCATGGCAGCGCGTGACGACACGATGGAAAACCCTCGACGACCAGAGGTTGGTCAACGAACAAGCCGCCGCGGCGCATGCCGTTCAGCAGCGGGAAGCGATCGAGGCGTTGGGTCGTCGTCTGTCGTCCATGGAAGCCCTGCTTGAGGACGCTAGAAGCGT
>PCBQ01000060.1 GCA_002731395.1 Methanobacteriota archaeon | reverse complement strand
TGCAGGGTCCTCATCCGAGCCAAACACCTCACCGGTGCTCTTCATCTCAGGTCCCGGCGCGGGATCGAGGCCTCGAAGCTTGATGAAGGGAAAGACGGGAGCCTTGACGCAGACGTGCCCCGTGACGCGCTTCGGAATCTCCTGTTCAGCAAGAGGCTGCCCGATGGTCACGTTGGCCGCGATTCTGGCGAGAGGAAGACCGGAGGACTTGGCCACGAAGGGAACAGTCCTCGAAGAGCGTGGATTGACTTCCAACACGTACAGCGTCTCGTCTTGAATGGCGAATTGGATGTTGTAGCAACCCACAATGCCAAGCCCGAGGCCGATGATGCGGGTTTGTTCTTCAACCTGCACGAGGATTTCTTCCGAGACGTTCTGGGTGGGGATGAAGCACGTTGAATCACCGGAATGGATGCCTGCCTCTTCCAGATGTTCCATGACCGCCCCGACCAGCACATCTTCGCCATCGCAGGCCGCGTCGACGTCAAGTTCGGTCGCATGGCCAAGGTACTCGTCCACCAGAAGTGGACGGTCAGGCGCGAAGAAGGCCTCGGCGAGGTATGCGTCGAGTTGAGTTTGGTTGCTGAGGATTTCCATGCCCCGACCACCCAGCACATAGGAGGGGCGAATCAACACCGGGAAGCCGATGGATTCCACCGCACGCCGAACGTCATCAGACGTGGTCCCCGTAGCGCCGCGCGGCATGCGCAGGCCCACCCGCTTAGCGAAGGCCTCGAAACGTTCGCGATCGCTCGCCTCATCGATGGCATCGCACGAGGTCCCAAGGGTGCCCACGTTGGCGCCTGACGCCGCAAGCAAGGGCCGACGGGCCTCGAGGGGGAGGGCGAGATTGATGGCGGTCTGTCCACCAAATTGCAGCAGAATGCCATGCGCTTGTTCCCTGAGCAGCACCTCAGCGACGTGTTCGAGGATGAGCGGCTCGAAGTAGAGCCGATCGGAGGTGTCGAAATCCGTGGACACCGTTTCTGGGTTGTTGTTGATGAGAACCGCATCCTTGCCTGCGGCACGTATGGCGTTCACCGCGTGCACGCAACCGTAGTCGAATTCGATGCCTTGGCCGATACGAATCGGACCTGACCCGATGGCCACAACCCGTTCCTTGGTGCGGTCCTCAAGACCGGGGAGCAGGTCGATACCGTCGTGTCCAAGCGGTTCGTAGGTGGAGTAGTAGTACGGCGTGGCCGCTGCGAATTCAGCCGCGCACGAGTCAACCATGCGGTACACCGGATGCACCTTGAGGGCGTGACGACGCGCCATGACGGCCGCTTCGTCGCGCCCCTTGGCGAGGGACGTGGGGCCAGCGGCAGGGAATCCAGCGAGCGCATCGGCAATGTGCGCGTCCGTGAAGCCGTGCGCCTTCCACCGGCGCATATCCTCCGCGTTGATCTGTTCGGGAGCAACGCCTTGGGCCGTGATTTCCGCTTCCATGTCCGCCAGCCGTTTGAAGCGGTGAAGGAACCAGCGCGTCATGCGCGTCAATTCGTGGACGCGCTCGATGGACCAGCCGCGGCGGAAGGCCTCCAACAACGCGCCCATGCGCCGGTCTGTGGCGACCGTCAGCCAATCGATCAGGGTATGTTCGGGCAGGGGCTCTTCGGCCCGCTCCAACTGGTCCTCACCGTCAGATTCGTCTGCACGGGTCAACGGGCGAGGATGAGCGACGCCTTGTTCCAACGACGCCCAAGCCTTGAGGAAGGCCTCCTCGAAGCACCGCCCGATGGCCATGACCTCACCGGTGGATTTCATGCTGGTTCCCAGCGTGCGGTCTGCCGTCCTGAATTTGTCAAAGGGCCAACGTGGTATCTTGACCACGCAATAGTCCAAGGTCGGTTCGAAAGCGGCCGTGGTCCCTTCACCCGTGATTGGGTTTGGGAGCTCGTCAAGGGTGTACCCGACCGCGATCTTCGCTGCCATCCGAGCGATAGGATAGCCTGTGGTCTTGGACGCCAGCGCAGAAGAGCGAGAAACACGTGGGTTGACCTCGATGACCCGGACTTCACCTGTGGCTTGGTTGAAGGCGAACTGAACGTTGCAACCGCCCTTGATGTTAAGCGCCCGAATGAGACGCAGAGCGTGGTCGCGGAGGATTTGATGGTCCACGTCGCTGAAGGATTGCAAGGGCGCCACCACGACAGACTCACCGGTATGCACGCCCATGGGATCGATGTTTTCCATCGTGCACACGATGGTGGCGTTGTCCGCCTCGTCACGCATGACTTCGTACTCGAGTTCCTGCCAGCCGAGAATAGACTCCTCGATGAGGACCTGATTGATGCGGGAGTTGCGCAGCCCCAGGGTGGCGATTTCAACGAGCTCACCGACGTCGCGGGCCGTGCCGCCTCCAAGGCCACCAAGGGTGAACGCAGGGCGAATGAGCAGGGGCCAACTGCCAAGGAAGTCAGCCGCAGCCAGCACCTCTTCCATCGTGTTGCAGGCCACTGAGGTGCAGATTGGAAGCCCAATTGACGTGCACACCTCGTTGAACAAATCACGGTCTTCCGCCTTGTCGATGGCGTCCAAATCACTGCCGATCAGTTCCACGCCAAGGCGCTCCAATGAGCCGTCGTGCGCCAGTTCGCTGGCGATGTTGAGCGCGGTCTGTCCGCCCATACCGGCAAGCAAGGCGTCAGGTCGCTCTGCCTCGAGGATGGCCCGTACCGTATCGGGAAGCAGAGGCTCGATGTAGACAACATCAGCCATTTCTGGATCGTTCTGAATCGTCGCAGGGTTGGAGTTCACCAGGATCACCTTGTACCCGTCTTCGCGCAGGGCGCGCACGGCCTGCGAGCCTGAAAAGTCGAATTCGGCCGCTTGCCCGATCTTGATCGGGCCGCTTCCAAGGACCATGATGGTCTCGAGGTCCTCACGTCGTGGCATCAGGCCTCACCCCCTTGCAGGTGAGCATCAACCATGCTGCGGAAACGCGTGAACAATGGGCCAGCGTCATGGGGACCCGGACACGCTTCGGGGTGGAATTGCACCGTAAACGCCGGTCGGCCAACGAGGTCTAAGCCCTCGACCGTGCGGTCGTTGGCGTTCACGTAGCGCACCACGACCTCCGCATCATGCTGCGGTTCCGCCTTCGGACTGCAAGCACCGCTTGGGTGTGCGGCCAGCATCCCTGCGTTGGGGTCCGCCACCGCAAACCCATGGTTTTGCGAGGTGATCCACACGCGGCGTTCGACGAGATCAAGCACCGGTTGGTTGGCCCCTCGGTGGCCGTAACGCATCTTGTAGGTTCGAAGGCCGGAGGCGAGTCCCATGAGCTGGTGACCCAAGCAGATCCCCATCACCGGGAGGCCATGCTGCACCGCAGCAGCCAGCGTGCGGCGCGCGTCGGTGGCACGCCCGGGATGAGCCGGGTCACCAGGCCCGTTTGAGCAGAACAGCGCGTCAATGTTATGCTTCGCGACGAGGTCGTCGAGGGAGGTTTCCGGTGGGCACCAAAGCACCTCAAAATACAAGCAGAGGTGGCGCAAGATGTTGTTCTTCACGCCACAATCCAATGCCGCAAGGCGCGGGAGAGGTCGTCCGAGGTCGTCCTTCGCGCCCGGGTTGAGGTGAACGATCTCGCGCACGCTGACTTCGGCCACCAAATCCTCCAATTCTGGTGAGGTCATGGCATCAAGCCGAGCCTGCATGGCGCTCTCCTCCGATGCAGGTCCGAACACGCAAAGCACCGTGCCAAGTTCACGGACGTGACGGGTGATGGCCCGGGTGTCGATGGCTTCGATGCCGGGCACGCCGTGATGACGAAGGAGCTCGTCCACGGTCCCGATGCTATCGCGATGATCAGGTTCCTCCATCGCGTGGCGGACGACCACGCCACGCGGCCACACGCGTCCTGATTCTGAGCGCCCGGGATGAACGCCGTAATTTCCGATGAGCGGGTAGGTGAAGGTCAGCACCTGCCCGGCAAAGGAAGGATCTGTGAGGGATTCCTGGAAACCCATCATCCCCGTGGTGAAGACAAGTTCGCCTTCACCAATGCCCTGTGCACCGAAGAGCCGCCCGCTGTAGCGCTGGCCGTCAGCGGTCAGCAGCAGCCCTGGGCCAGAGGCTCGAGGGGGGGCTTCGCCCTGTGTGAAGACGTCTGCCGCGTCGGGAAGTCGGGGTTGGTCCGAGCCTCCCCCCGACATCATCGTTTGGCCCGACCGGACTTCAATAATGATTGGGGCCAAAAATGAACCTGAACCCTCGCGGATTCACTCTTCTTCGGTGACCTTCTTGCCACGGGCACTCGGGTGGATCACAAGTTGCGGATGCTCGAACGTCCGGTTCAGCCCTGCGCCCTCGGTCCACGCGTCAAGAAATAGGGCGAGAGCGGCCACCTCCGAGTGCGGTTGTTGGCCCACAGACACGTTGTGATGTGCGAGGCTGAAGGCTTCAGGAGGCACCTTCGCCCCGCCGACGACGACCGTTAACGGCCGGTCGCGACGGATGTGGGGAATCGCTTCGCGATGCGGGATGCCGTACATCGTCAGGTGCACGACCGTACCGGGTTGCCCGTCCCCTGCGTCCTTCTTGGCGAAGGTCCGCAACCAACGCAAGGGAGATGCAAGGTACTCCAAGGCCATCGCCTGCCCGAAGCGGGCCTCGACGGAACGAACGTTCTCGAACATCTTCTCGTCTTCGTCGCCGCCAAGCAGGAAGCGGTCTGCACCCATGGCGCGGGCCACCAAAGCGAGGTGAGTGGTGATGCGTGGGTCGCGCCCTTTGCGGTGCCCCAAGCGGAGCACATCAATCCGCTCACCCATGCCACAGCGGAGGACGCGCCCCTCATCAAGCGCTCGGCGCGTCACGCGACGCTTTCAAGCTCCAGCACCATCTCTGCTTCAGGTGCTGCAGGGACCTGTGCAGCCACACTGGATTGAACCGCCCCAGGAACGAAACCAAAGGTGTCGCAGAAGGTCCGGAGCCAGACCAAGAAGTACGCTTCCATGATGAGGCGTGCTCCGTAATACGCACCGGCAAAAATGACCGCCAAACGCACCGTCCGCCACAGCCCTTCTTCCACGGTGATGGCGTCTGACATGGCCCCGGTTGCCAACGGCTCAATCACGTAAATGATGGCAAAGAACTGCATCGGGCCCGCCATCATGCTGGGGGCTGCTCGACCGCGCTCGCTTCCGAGTTCAGAGAAAATGGCTGCAAGGAAACTCAGCAGGGCCACCACGATGGCAATGGTGTGGAAGGGAAAATTGAGGAGGATGGTGTCGTCGGTGGCGGCGCTCGAATCGAGGTTAAAGAACACGCTGATCCAGATGAAAAAACCGAGACCCGCCACGACCATGGCGCCGGATTTCGCCCGGTTCGACAGCATGGCGTTGAGCCCTTGACCCCCCTCAGGTGCGAAACGTTCCATGAGGCGATCGGCAAGGTCGATGTTCTCCTGATCGGGAAGAACCTGTGAGGTCTCTTCCGTTGGAGCGTCGACCTCGACCATGGGAACGCTTCCCCCTGCCTCCTTATGAAGACTCTCGGAATGGGGAGGGCGTGCCCTCCGACCTTCAGGGCGACGGTCTTCGCCGAGACGCGTTGTCACGCGCCATCCGCCCCAATGCAGATGGCTTGCCTCAGGTGATGGGCATCCTCAACATAACACCGGATTCCTTCCACCCTGAATCGCGCGTAACTGGACAACAAGCCATCGAACGGGGTATCGCGATGTTCGAGGACGGCGCCACATGGGTGGACGTTGGCGGTGAATCCACGCGCCCCGGCGCAGATACCGTGGGCTTGGATGAGGAGTGCGCTCGCGTGATTCCAGTCATTCAGGGCCTCAAAGCAGCCCATCCCAAGGGCTTGGTGTCAATCGATACGCGCCATGCCATTGTCGCTCAAGCCGCCCTTCAAGCGGGTGCTGATTTGGTCAATGACGTCAGTGGACTTCGAGACCCTGCGATGATGGACGTGGTGCTCCGATCAGGGGCTGCAGTATGCATCATGCACATGCAGGGCACACCGAAGACCATGCAACACGACGTCCATTACGAGAACGTGGTCGATGACGTGCACGGTGCCTTGTTCACCACGGCCAGGGCCCTCGTGGACCGCGGCCATCCCGAGGAGCTCATCTGCCTCGACCCCGGCATTGGATTCGGAAAAGAGCAACACCACAACCTCGCCTTGTTGGAGCATGGGGCGGACCTCAGCGATGGAGGCCGGTGGAGCGTGCTCTGGGGCGTGTCACGCAAATCGGTGGTCGGCCACCTGACCGGCCATGTGGACGCCGCAGACAGACTGCCGGGGACCCTTGGGTTGGCCGCCTTGGCATGCCTTCGTAGCGTCGGCGTGCTGAGGGTGCATGACGTGGCTGCGCACAGGGACCTGTTGAATGCGCTTCGCCCCTTCACGCTCAGAGGGTAATCCATCCGGCATAGGTGCCGGCTGCAACCCACGCGCCGAGCATCGAGCCAAGGTTGGACAAAGCGGTAACCAGCAGGACACGACCGGCTTTGTTGGTCCAGAAATCACTGATGCGTTCGAGTTTGAGGAACTGCGTGAGATCCTCTGCGCTCGGCTCGACCACGCGCATTTGGACGTAGCCCGCAAACCAACCAGCGGCAAGCGTAGGATTCAATGACGTGATGGGAGAAGCCAAGGCAGCGGTCAGCACAGCAACAGGGTGACCTCGAGCCAACAAGCACCCCAAGGCTGCGAGAACAGCATTTGCGGCGGTCCAAATGGTGAACAACTCGATGAGTGCCTCGGTGGAACCGTTGATGACGTTCCACACCACCAAACCAAACACAGCCACTGGAAGCAGCCATGGAACCGCCCGACGCAGTGCCGTGGTCTGAGGTAGAGCGTCAAGCGGTGCGAGGTCCAAGCCGTCGGACCGATTTGCCTCCAAATGGGCAGCGATGCCTTTCAAGTGACCCGCACCGACCACGACGAGGGTCGTTCCTTGCCCCTCAAGACGCCTCACCTTCTCGGCGATGTAGGTGTCACGCTCGTCGATTAGCACCTCACCAGCACCCGGTGAAATGGTGCGCAATTCTTCCATGAGGTCGCTCAGGAGGTCCCCGTCACCAAGCAAGTCAGCGAGATCAAAGTCTTCCTCGTCTTCATCGTCGTCCGCAAGCAACGCCCACAACAAGCGAACGCGCTCTCGGAAGCGCATGCGGCGCCAAGCCCTTCGAAGCGTGGTCTGAATGTCCCGGTCGACCAATTCGACCCGGAGATCACGAGCTTCGGCAGTTTCCACAGCAGCCAAAAGTTCCGCACCTGGCTG
>PCBQ01000059.1 GCA_002731395.1 Methanobacteriota archaeon | reverse complement strand
GAATTCGACCGTCCCTGCCCCGACGTAATCCACCGCCTCTGCGGCGGCGATGGCGGCTTCTCCCATGCGCTGACGCTGCTCATGGTCAACGACCGCACAGGGTGCTTCTTCGAACACCTTCTGATGCCGGCGTTGGACGCTGCACTCGCGCTCGCCCAAGTGAACAGTGGTGCCGTGAGCGTCAGCGAGCACCTGAACTTCGACATGGCGGGCTCCACGCAACAACCGCTCGAGGTACACACGTCCGTCGCCAAACGCCGCGATCGCTTCCCGTCGGGCACCACGTACGGCTTCATCGAGCTCGTCTGCAGATTCAACGGCTCGCATGCCCTTCCCACCGCCACCAGCGCTGGCCTTCAGAAGCAATGGGAACCCAACGCGCGCAGACGCATCACGCACGGCGGACAGCGTGGCCGCAAGGTCCGCTTCCTCATCCTCGGTGGATTCAATCTGTATTTCTTCGCCGGGAATGACAGGGACGCCGGCTTCGCGCATCGTGATGCGAGCGGTCATTTTGTCGCCCATGCGTTCGATGGCGCTCGGAGACGGTCCAACCCAGATCAGACCTGCGTCGAGCACCGCTTGTGCGAAACCCGCACGCTCTGAGAGGAAACCAAAACCGGGATGAATGGCATCAACGTTGTTGGCCAACGCCGCAGCGATGATGGCGTCACCGTTCAGATAAGCCGGAGCGCCCGACCCGTCCAGAGGGAGGCTGATGTCGGCCAGTTCGGTGTGCAGTGCTCCGGTTTCATCTTCCGCGTGGACCGCCACCGCCCGCAGGCCTGCCTCGCGGCATGCACGAAGCACGCGGCAGGCGATTTCACCGCGGTTGGCGACGAGCACGGAACGCATCACTTGGAGCCCCCATCGTCGGGCCGCCACGCCGGTGGCCGCTTCTCCAAGAAGGCTGAGAGCCCTTCCTGTCCCTCGCTTGAGCCGCGCATGCGGCTGGTGAAGTCCAGGGTCCACGTGCGCAATGCAGGATCGTCACCTGTCCAGCGGTCAAAGCCGAGCGTGAGTTCCTTGGCTGAACTGACCGCGGAAGGACCGGTGGTCAGGACTTCAGCGACCAGGCCGTTCACGGTGGCCCATGCTTCGTCTGCATCCTTGCAGACCTCCTCAATCAGGCCAATGCGTTGGGCTTCTTCCGTGCCAATGCGCCCAGCATGCATCGCCAACCGGCGGAAGGCTGCGCTGCCCACGCGACGGTACACGTACGGACCGATGACAGCCGGCAAAATCCCGAGTTTTCCTTCGGAAAGGGCGACGCGGGCGCCTTCCACGGCCACGATGTGATCACACGCCGATATGAGTCCAGCCCCACCACCAAGGGCAACGCCATGCAACACGGCAATGGTGTAGCAAGGGTGGGACCAAAGGCCGTTGAACAAGCGGTCCAGCCGAGCGCTGTCCTCACGGTTTTCTTCCGGCGTTTTCGCTCCAGCATCCCGCATCATGTTGATGTCAGCACCCGCGCAGAAGTGCTTGCCCATGCCGTGCAGCACGAGGAGTCGAAACAGCGGTCCGTCCGCATCCACGAGCGTGCCTGCGGGGCCTGCGCTGCGTGAGGCACTCCATTCGAGCACCTCGCACAATTCGGTGATCATCTCGGTGTTGAGGGCATTGTACACCGATTCCCGGGACAGCCCAACTTTGAGCACGGCGTCTTCGACTTCAAGATGAAGATGCTGGCAAACGGGTTGTGACATAGAAAAACCTCAATTGGAAAATTGAATCTTCAATTGGAATTCACATCCGAAAAATGCCGTATCCCTTCTTTGGAGCGGGGGCATTCCTGGCTGCGGCCAGACAAAGGCCGAGCACGTCGCGCGTGTCGCGGGGATCGATGACACCGTCGTCCCACAACCGAGCCGTGGAGTAGTACGGGGAACCTTCTTCCTCGTACTTTGCAAGGATGGGCGCGCGGTAAGCCTCCACTTCGGCATCACTCATCGGCGCTCCACCCTCGCGGGCGCGCTGATCCTGTTTGATCGTGGTCAAGACGTCCGCCGCCTGGGGGCCACCCATCACGGAGATTCGTGCATTAGGCCACATGAACAGGAAACGCGGGTCGTAAGCGCGCCCGCACATGCCGTAGTTCCCAGCACCATGGCTGCCACCGACAATCACGGTGAATTTCGGCACGTCCACGCAGGATACGGCCGTCACCAACTTGGCGCCGTCTTTCGCGATGCCACCGGCTTCGTACTCTCGCCCGACCATGAAGCCGGTGATGTTTTGGAGGAACACGAGTGGAACTTGACGCTGACCGCAGAGCTGCACAAAATGCGCGCCTTTCAGGCTGGATTCTGAGAAGAGAATCCCGTTGTTTGCGACGATGCCCACCAGATGGCCATGAATGCGCGCAAAGCCACACACCAACGTGGTCCCGTACCTTGGCTTGAATTCGTGGAAGCGCGACCCATCCACAACCCGAGCAATGATTTCGCGCACGTCGATTGGCGTGCGGTTGTCTTCGGGTACGATGGACAACAACTCTTCGGGGTCATAGTGGGGGTCCTCGGGCTCAGCTCCGGCCGCGGGAGAAAGGGCGCGTGGGCCCAAGTTCTCGATGACGTTCCGCACCTTTCGCAGTGCTTCCTGCTCGTTTTCGGCGAAGTGGTCCGCCACGCCAGAGGTTGCCGTGTGCACGTCGGCTCCACCGAGGTCCTCTGCGCTCACTTCTTCGCCGGTCGCGGCCTTGACCAAGGGGGGACCGGCCAAGAAAATCGTGCCGTTGCCCTTGACGATGATCGACTCATCGGACATGGCCGGCACGTAGGCACCGCCGGCGGTGCAGGAACCGAGGACGGCCGCAACCTGCGGAATACCGTCCGCGGACATTTTCGCTTGATTCCTGAAGATACGCCCGAAGTGACCGATGTCTGGGAACACCTCGTCCTGCATCGGCAAGAAGGCCCCACCGGAGTCAACCAGATACACGCAAGGCAGATGGTTCTCGTGCGCGATGACCTGAGCGCGTATGTGCTTCTTCACGGTCATGGGAAAATATGAGCCGCCCTTCACCGTAGCATCGTTGGCCACGAAAAGGCATTCGCGGCCGTGCACAACACCAATCCCCGTCACGATTCCTGCGCTTGGTGCACCGTCATCATACAGCCCGTTGGCGGCCAGCGGCGAAGTCTCCAAGAAGGCGGTGCCAGGATCGATGATGGCTTCAATCCGCTCACGAGGGAGCATCTTGTCGCGGGCCCGATGCCGTTCAACGGCTCGCGGGCTACCTCCCGCTCGTGCTTGAGCCAGTCGCTCTTGGAGGTCGTCCACCAAGGCGAGGTTGGCGGTACGTCGTGCGGTGGCCTCCTCCGTGTTGGGCGAAAATCGGCTTGGAAGACGGTCCATGTCGCTGCCTCATTCACGGGGAGCACAGAAGTGCGCTTCAAGCATCCGACGTCATCGGCTCACACGTCGAGAATGAGCCGGCCAATATCGCGAAGCCCCGGAGCGAGCCCGACGACCATTACCGCCAGCACAACCAGGACGCGAAGATGCTGCTGGCGCTGTTCGACCCTCATGCGGCTAAACAGCACAACAATGGCGCTGACCAATGCGATTTTGATGACCGCGAAAAACCATGCTCCAACGCCAAATTCGATCCCGAGACGGTCGTTGATTCGGGCGCCGATGTCGATGACGCCTTGGCTGGCCACGTGCTTTTCTCCGTATCCGAAGACGTCCAGCCCGAGGAAGGTGGCCAGGCCGTCGGAAAGCTGCCCAACGACCATCAAAATGACCAGCGGGGATGCCAGCATGGCGCGGTTGGAAAGCCGTTCAATCGGGTGATTGGCAACCGCTTCGGGATCGGATTCCCACTGGTCGAGGCTGACCCCGACCGGCAGCACGCCCGGTTCATGCCCGCTGGCCCGCAGGTGTCGCAGGTCTGAGGCACCCAAACGGTGGAGGGCGACCCCAACCAGACAGGGCAAGACAACACCGACCAAAATGGGCCACAGCACGATCGTGTTGTACGGGTCGTCAACGTAGGCCTCCGACAAGTGCATGGCCAAGGCAACGTAGTACCCCAGAGAAAGGATGACTGCACCTGACCCAAAGGCCAGAAGTGCTCGCGTGAGCGCCTCTGCGTGGGTGGTGCGCATCAAAATGAGCACAACCCCTCCCAGCGCCACGAACGCTCCAACCACCAATGGGAGGGTATCCAAGGCCATGTCGGTCTCGTGGATGGGCTGCAGCACCCACGCCCAAAAGCCAGACAAGCCGAGCGGTAGAGCGAACAGAAGGACGTGATGAACGCGCCGTTCGACGACGCTTGGTCGCTCGGAGCGCGCCACGGCAACGTCGAGACGGTGCGCGATCAACCCGACCCCGACAAGCCATGCAGCGAGATGAAGATGGATGAGCGGAGAGATGTACAACAGATCCTTGCCTTCGGGGAAGAGATGCGCGTCTTCCAACACCCTGAGCACCGGCGCAAGAATCACCCACGAGGTCAACGCGAACACCATGAGGTCGTCGCTTGGAAGGCGCCAGCGTCGGAACACCGCTTGGAGGGCCAGCACCGCTGCGAACAACCCAACGGTGTAGAGGGTCGTGTTCCATGGGTTGTATCCTGCGTCTCCCGTTTCGCTGGCGTCCTCGACGATCGGGTCCCATACCACGGGTGCAAGGCCCTCGTCCCACACAGCCTCAGGTGAGACGACCAGTCCAATCGCCGTGCCAAGGCCGATAAGAAGCAGCGCCCAAAGCACCGCTGACTCAAGCAACGAGTAGGTCTCGTCCGGAAGGGCCCCGCCCTCCGTGGAGGACTCGGTTTCACTTGACGCGTCCATGGGCCTCGAATCCCGCTTCACCGGTCGCCTCAAGAGGCTTGGCCCGAGGGCTTCACTCTTCCTCGCCAGCCGCCTCTTGCAGACGAGAGATGAGGTCCGCCTTTGTGCCCCCGACCTTCAGGCCAGCCGCCTTGCAGCGTTCCTTGAGTTGGGCAACAGACAGGCCGGAGAGGTCCTCGGCCTCGTCTGCGTCCTCGTCCGCATCGGCCTCAGCGCCGAAGCCACGGGGTTCGTGAACCTCGAGGAAAGTGACCTTGGCCACATCGCTCATGGCGTCACGGATGGCGGTCACCAAACGGAACTTCATCATCGCCGCGTTGGTATCGAAGAGCATCGTCTGTGGGAGCACGATGCTGACGTCGTCGCCGTCAAAGGTTACGCCGAAGTCGCTGTGACCGGTGTTGGATTGCAGGAGGGCCTCGACCGTTGCTTCGCGCCCTTCAACCACCTTGACGATCTTGAAGCTGTAGCGCAGGTCCTTGCCCGCCATGGGCGGATTGTAGTCGATGCGGGCACGACCGGCCGCAAGGTACGACAGGTAGCCTTGACGGCCTCCGACGTTCACGGGTGCGCCAAGGTAGAGTTGATTGCGGTCACGGACGGAGCGCAGGAGCTTGTCGATGCTGATGGTCTCGACCAGGGTTGGGTCTTTCTCGCCGTAGGCGTCCACGGCTGGAATGGTGACGTCGATTTCGACGTCTGCATCAGCCTCCAAAAGGGCGGCTTCGAAACCGGGGATGAGGTTGCCTGAGCCAACGACGCACACCAAGGGGGTGTAGTCGCGGCCTTCTTGGTGGGTTTCATGCTCCTGTGCGACCGACTCGCGGGTCGTCTCGATCAGATCGCCTGTGACGCCGTCGTAGAGTTCGTAGTCAACGTGGACAATGGTACCTTCTTCCATGATGTCGCCACCTTACGGTGCGCCGAGCCACCGGAGCCCTCCTCATAAGTCAAACGGCCGCAGAAGGCGAGGAAGTTCGCCCCACGTTTCGCAGCCCCAAGGCGGCCATGCCAAGCAGCATCATGCCCCAGCCAAGCCAGACCAGATGGCTCTGTGGCAGGCGATAGACGGTGATTCGAACCGCATCGACACCGTCGGTGCCGCCTTCAAGGGTTTGTGGCATCAGGGTGTCCGCTTGTGAGTAATCGAAGATGAACACAATGTCCCCCGACCAACGACGAAGCACGTCAACTTCCGAGCGCGGGAAACCCGTGGCATCAAACCGAACCATGCCTGGCTCGACCGTCCCGATGTTCCGGTCACCGTCGTGGACCTCGATGGTCGCAAAAATACCACCGTCACCCACCTTGAGGTCTTCCTCTGGCACCAATTCCAGGTCCGTGAAGGTGTAACTGAGGCCATCCACCACCACGGCCTCATCCTGCAGCATGGTGATGCGATGGATGGGGTCTCCACGATCCACTAGGGTGGTCGTGAACACGTGACCCACCAAGAGCAGAAGAAGACCGAAGTGAATCAGGTGGGCTTGCACAGGAATGCGTCGCCAAAGAGGTGTGGACGAGGAGACCTTGGCCTTGCGACCAAGTTCCCTTGCGATGATGGGCACCGCCATGAGCACGATGGGAAGTACGATCCACGCCACATGCCCTCGAAGCACAAGGCTGCTCAGGGGTTCCAGCGCATCACCACCCCACCACCCAGGAGCGAGCCAAAGCCCGATTGCACTGACCAACGAAACGCCAGCAAGCAGGGCCACACGACGCTTCGCATCTTCATTTCGCGTCCCGTACACCACGAAGGCACCGCCGGCCGCCGCGATCAACACCGAGGTGTAGACCTCGTGGGCCGCAAAGTGAATCTGGTCAATCGAGCCGAGAAGGATGACCAAGGTAAGCACCAGCACCAAGCCCGAAAGGCCTGCACCGGCCCACATTGACGCCCGCAGCATGGAGCGTGCAAGCTTTGGCGGTTTGGACGCGTCTTCATCGCCCTCGCTCTGCAAGAGCCACGGCAAGAGGAACGGAAGCAACATCACGATGGCCACCCCGACATCGGCCAAATCCGTCCACGCTGCCGCCAAGGCAAGACCAACGCCCAACACTGCAGCCGGCCAAGCCTCCGTCGGAGTGGTGGAGAGGGAAATCGGCGTGATTAGGGCAAGCCAAAGCACCGCGAGGAATACGTCGCCTCCAATGACGCCAATGAGAACTGCAAGAAGCACGTCGAGTGGAAGACCATAGGGGCGGCCGAAGGGGCGGCCTTCGTCGCGTTCGTACACCGCCACGCGTCGACTTGCAACCGCAACGGGAAACATCACAGCCGTAACCCACAGCCACGACAAGCCCTGCAAACCCAACAAGGCCACTGGAGCATCGCTGATGGCTTCAACAAGGACCGCGACGAGCACCAGAGACGGTACGGCAAGATCTGCGACCAACGTCCGCGCCCTTTGGCGAAGGCCTGCTTCGTGCGCCACATCCACCAACCACCAACCAACAAGGGTCAGCAGGACCAAGAGGTAGGCCATCACCTCAATGCCGGGCCCTGAATCAACCGCCAAGGCCACGATGCGACCAAAGGCATCGGGGGGGGTGCTGCCCTCAACGTCCCCCACCACGAAGGTGTGCACCGACGACGCCCACGCGCCACCGGCACGGGTGACCAAGGTGGCAAACAACGCAAGCGCCCCGGTCATCAGCCCAACGCCACGAAGAACCACGGCTGGCACCTTCCGCGGTACCGTTCGCAAATGCGACAGCGAGGCCAAAGCCAGCCAGGGCAGGAAGGAGGCCGTTTCAACAGGATCCCATGCCCAGTAGCCGCCCCAATCGAGGATAAGGTACGCCCAAAGGCCACCCAGTCCGATGGCCAACGTCGTGACAAAAAAGCCGGGTCGAGCTTGCCGAATCAGACGTTCAAGCAAACCGGGATCTTCATGCCCGACCGAAGCGATTGCGGTCGCTGCAATGGACAAGCAATACGCATAGGCCAGGAACACGAGGGGAGGGTGGACCACCATGAGGTCGGTCTGGAGCAACGGGCTCAGTTCACCGGGCAGAGAGCCCGGAAGGGTGGCTGTGAAGGGCTTGAGGTGCGTCGCGAGCAGCATCAGAAGGGCTGCAAAACCACCCAACAACCCCACGCGGCGCTCGGCCATGGCCACGCTCTCCCGTTCCATGGGCCGTCGCCACCACCAAGCCAAGGTCGCAGTGAACCCAGCCCAAAGCAACAGTGGCCCTGTTCGTGCGGACCACGTGGCGGCCACGCGGTACAGCAAGGGCATGTCGCCACCTCCCGAAGCGTTGACCACAGCCACGCTGAGGTCATTGGTCACGAAGCGTTGAACCAGCAGCAAAAACGGCGCCCAAGCAAGGACAACACCGACCGTTGGAAGAGAGGGCAGTGCTGCGGTTTTCTGCCATCTCCCCCACGGCAGGAGCACCATGAGGCAACCCGTCAGGCCGAGCCCGAGCGCAAACCACCCCATGCATTGGATGGATGAGGCTCACGACGTGAACCTTGCCTCCCTCGCATCGCTCACCAACCGAAGTGCTTGGCGCGCGAATAGCCAAAGGAAAGGAGCACAGAAATGACGCGCTTCGTCAACAAAGCGGGACGGCGCACGAGGATTTTCAGGCCGATGCCAATCTTCTGCAGCGGCGACATTGCCCCAAGCTCCTCAGGCAAGCACCGGGCCATCACCGACATCTCCTCGTCGCTCAAGTCGTACAATGCAGTCTTGCCCCGCAGAATCTTGTGGTAGGGAGGGAACGCTCCCTTCCAACGGCGCTGGTAAGCCTCCAATCGGTCCTTGGTTGGCAGCCCGGCTGCGATGGCTTCTGCAAAGGTTTCGGCTGCTGCGCGGCCTGACCACAAGGCAAGGTGTGTGCCGCCCTCAAAGAGCGGTGAAGTGAACCCTGCAGCATCCCCTACGAGCAGCAGTCCGTCCTCGGCCGTGCTCGGCCTTGGGCCTGAGATAGGGATGGTCCCTCCGAAGGGCCGGACCTTGATGCCCGCCCTTCGCCAAGGTGGGTTAACGTGGGGTTTTCCTTTGAGGTAGGTGTCATCAATGAATTGGTCGAGGTACTTGATGGCCCCTCTTTTTTCGGTGGTGACCAAACCGACGTTGGCTCTGTCACCCGCTTTGGGGATCATCCAGACATAGCCGTGGGGGGCGTATTCAGGCTGAATGTAGAAGTCCAAGTAGCCGTCGTTGGGTACGTCGTTCAGCTCGTACTGGAAGCCCGCAATGACCTCGACCTCACCGGGCATGCCGAGGATTTTCGATGCCGCTCCGTACACGCCCGACGCATCGATAACGCCGCGGCAGCGGATGGGAAAGGCATCACCACGACCATCGATATTCCAATTGGAAAATTGATTTTCGCTATTGTATTCACGCTCCATTTTGAGAACGCGATGGCCCAGGTGGATGTTTGCTCCTCGCTCCTCGGCCTGTTCCATGATCCAACGCTCAAACAGGTGCTTTTCGAGCACGTACCCGGGTTCGGTCAGGAGTTTCGCAGTCCCGTCTGGGAAAATGACGCGCACGCCGTCCACCGCCAACGCAATGACGTGTTCGGGAAGGTTGAGTTCAAGTTGTTGTGTGGCAAGGTGGGACAGACATTCACCACAGTGCACTGGGGTCCCGATTTCGGCGTCGGCTTCGAGCACCATTACGGACAACCCGAGCCTTGAGGCGTGCAACGCGGCGGAGCCACCGCCTGGGCCGGCGCCGATGACCACCAGGTCAACGTCAACCTCTTGCTCACCCGCCATGCACCTCCATGAGCCCATGAAGCCCATCAATGGTGCGTCTGCACCATGGCATGGGCTTCGGCGAAGGTCCAAAGGCAAAACCACAGACAGAACCCTGTGGCATGGAGGACGCTCAAGCGGTG
>PCBQ01000058.1 GCA_002731395.1 Methanobacteriota archaeon | reverse complement strand
TTGACGCCACACGCGGCTTCGACCTGGTCGACGGTCTCCCACCGGTCGCCCGCATCGCGCATTTCAGCCATTCCTCGCGGGCGCTTCAGACCCTTGATGCGCGTCGTGGAGGGGCCGTCTGAGGTGGCGAACACGATGCGGTCGCCTGTCTGCAGGACCCCCCTTGAGAGAATGACGTCGATCGTCTTGCTCATGCCAACCTCGTCCTTCATCTCCAGGATGGTGCCTTCAGCATCACCGAGGGTGTCCGTCAACCGGTCCTCAAGGAAGCGCTCGGCCAGCCCGACGGTCACTGTAAGAAGGTCCTGAAGGCCTTCCCCCTCTTTTGCTGACATGGGGACAAGGGCCACATCGGTACGGAAATCCTTGATGCGGTCGTAGCGCTCGAGGTTGAACCCGTGCTCACCAAACATACCGACAAGCTTCCAAAATCGCTCTTCGAAAAGCGCCTGCACGTCCTTGCGTTGGTCATGATAGGACGCGATGAAGGCACGCCCGCGTTCCGACGACCAGCCGTGCAAGCGATCGACCTTGTTGCCTGCGACCACAAACGGCGTTCGAGTGCGTCGGAGAATCTCGAGGCTCTCTATCGTCTGGGGCTGGAGGCCCTCCATGATGTCCACCACAAGAATGGCGATGTCCGCCAACTGCCCCCCGCGGGAGCGGAGTGATGTGAACGAGTGATGACCGGGAGTATCAATGAACAGCAGTCCGGGAGACTTGAAGCTCCGACCACCCATCATTGCTGCACAGGTATCGTTCAACACCGCAGCGGGGACCTCGGTGGCACCGATGTGCTGAGTGATGCCTCCTGCTTCTCGGTCCATGACCGAGGCTTGTCGATCCACGCCAATGGAGCGGACCAAATCGAGGAGGCTGGTTTTGCCGTGGTCAACGTGACCGAGCACGCTGACGATTGGTTGTCGGTTCTCTCCGCGTTCTCGGGCTTCTTCCTCGGGGGCGGGTGATTCCGCCTCGTCAGACATACCCCTTCACCTCAATCATTCGTAGACCCAGCGCTGCCCGTCTTGGGTCCACTCCATGAGGCCTTCAGGGAACCAAAGCGCCAACTCTGCGGCAGCGGTGTCTTCACCGTCTGAGCCGTGGATCATGTTGTAGCCCATGTCCATACCGTAGTCACCGCGGATGGTGCCTGGATCCGCTTCACGACCGTTTGTGGAACCAATCAGGCGGCGGGCGACGGCGATGGCATCAACACCGCGCCATGCCATGCACACCACGGGGCCGGAGGTCACGAAACTGATGAGACCCTCGTAGAAAGGGCGCTCGGCGTGCACGGCGTAGTGGGTCCGTGCGATGGTTTGGTCGGGAATGATGGATTTCATGCCCACGAGTTGGAGTCCCTTGCGTTCGAATCGGTTGAGGATTTCACCGACGAGGCCGCGCTGGACACCGTCGGGCTTGATCATAACGTACGTGGTCTGCATAGCATTCACCTGACCCGGCGACCGGGCTGTCCTTCAAGAAGCATCCTATGGGCGTTGGCTCACTGGATGCCGCCCTTCACGTAGTGGCGGGTCCACTTGACGCGGCGCGCGTTGCGCTTGAGGTGAACCATGTTCTTGCGGGCCTTGGAATTCTTGAACCACAAGATGCTCCCGTCGCGTCGAACGTACATCGTACCCGTGCCGGGCTCAATTTCGTCTCCGGAGAAACTGCAAACACGTCGTTCTGGCATTGAATTCACCTCGCGTTGAGCTTGCGGGCTTCGCGGCCCGTGTCCTTGAGCATCAGGATGTCACCGACGCGAACGGGACCGAGCACGTTGCGCGTGATGATGCGACCGACGTCGCGGGGGTTGGGGGCGTCGTTGACGCGGACTTTGACCTGTGTGGCTTCTCCGGTCATGCCGGTTCGGCCGACCACCTCGACGACCTCAGCGGGCCATCCTCCGAGTTCTTCGCTCATGTGAATCCCTCAATTCAAGCTCGCAGGCCCTTGATGAGTTCGAGCACTTCATCGAGCATTTCCTGGGCGGCCTTGGGCACGTCCATGATCGCAAGGCTCGCGGCTTTCACGCCCGTTTCCATGCCGGCTTCCTTGGCGAGGAATTCCTGAGAGGGCACGTAGCCGAAGGGGATGCTGTTGTCGTCGCAAATGAGCGGGATATGGTTGACGAGCTCTGGAGGATTGACGTCCTCAGCGAGGACGATGAAGGCTGCCGTCTTGCGGAGGGCGACTTTGGTCACTTCGTTCGATCCGCGCTTGATGCGGCCGCCGTTGCAGGCTTGCACCAATTCGTAGATCTTGTTGCTGACGTCTTCGGGGGTCTCGTATCGAACGTGCACACTCATCGGATATCCTCCTCGTGTAGGTAAGCCGTGCGCCACGTGGTCCGGATATAAACGCACCGGAACACGTCTGCAGCGTTTACGTCCACGTTTCGAGGATGGATTGGACGCCCCGGGCAAGCGCTGGGCCTCCCTGAATGACGCCCCGTGGGTTGGGCAGGCTTCCCGTTGCGTGCACACCATCCACGAAGTTCGACAAGCGATGAATGGCTCCACCGGTGAACAACCCATGACAGCAAGCTGCGTGAACGGCGGTCGCGCCCTGGGCGCGGAGGGCTTCTGCCGCGCGGCAAATCGTACCACCGGTGGCGATCATGTCATCCACGATGGCGACGACCTTCCCGTTCACGTCCAAGTCCTTGGCTTTGTGAACGATGGTATGTGCGTCAACACGTGTTTTTTCCAGATAGGAGAAGGCGCAACCTATGGTTTCAGCTACGGCGGAGGCTCGTTCGATGGCACCCTTGTCAGGAGAGAGCACGAAATCAGGTTGAACCGTGCTTTGCAGGTGCGCGGCGAGTTCAGGCATCGCGCTGGTGAAGGCCACAGGCACAGGCAAATCCTCGAGGACGGCCGGTGCGTGGAGGTCGAGCACCACCATCGCGTCACAATGAGAGGCAAGCAAACGCCCGATGGACTTGGCCGAAATCGGCTCACCGGGCTTGAATCGCTTGTCTTGTCGGGCATACCCGTAGTATGGAATCGCCAAAATCACGCCAGATCCGACGTCACCCATGGCTTGAGGGCCGATATTTCGCAAATTTTCCATCCGGCCTGCGCGAAGGTCTCGAATCAGGTCCAGCAAAAGCAAGGTTTCGACAATCCCCGCATCGGGGAACGTGTTTGAAACCACCACCACGGGTTCGCTACGTATGGCTTCGATGTGTTCCTCAGGCATGCGAACGTAGCCTTCGGTGTCGGGAAACCGCCGTGATTCGGCGGAGATGTGGGTCCACCCGAGGCTGCTGGCCAGCTCTTCCGCGATGGCCCGCGCGTTGCTGCTTGAGACGACCGCCACGTGCATGGCTTCGGCCGGCGCTTGAAGGGCTTTCCCGTGATAAGAGAAGAGTGCGCGAGGCAGGACTCGAACCTGCGACCTCCCGGTTATCAGCCGGGTGCTCCAACCGACTAAGCTACCCGCGCTTGGGCAGGCCGCCGTCCTGACGCGTCATCAAAAGGATGACGGTGGAGCATTCACTCAAATTCGGACGCGTCCATTTCGTTCAGTGCGATGTAAGAGGGCAACTGCATGGCCCGTTCGAAGGTTCGACCAAGCACCACCTCATCCAGGCGATCGCGCGTGCGGGCGATGGCTGTGAGCGGCAAACGGATGGTCTCTCCGAGTTCAAACCGCTGCTGGACACCAACGCGCAAAGTGACGATGAAGCCCTTGTAGGTCCGCTTGACCTTGAGCAAACCCGTGATGATGCCCACTTCGTTGCCTTGGTTGTCAAGCACCGCGCGGTCGAGCATTTCGTCAGGCGCGTAGAGTTGTTCGTCGATGCGAACCGTGTTGCGCCAGCGGCGTTGCAGTTCTCGCATGGACTTGGAGAGCCGGACGGAACCGTCGTCGTTGATGCTGTGCACCAGTTCTTTCGGCAATGGGGCGTATTCGGCAGGCTTGCGCATGAATTCACCTGCGACGTCCGTCTCGACCAGCATCCGCATGGATCGAACGCGAGATTCGTTTGGATGGTGACGTTCACCAATAATGGTGCCCACTTTGGTGTCCTTCACGTATACGTCCCGTTGCATCAGCTCCTGAATGTGGTAGTCCGTTGGTGCCATGTTATCCCTTCCCGTTGCACGACCTGTGATGAGGGGGACACTTAATGTCTTCGACGGATAATCTTACTGTTTAATTGAAGAAATGCGTATTGACGCCATAATGCAATTGAAAATACAGCATAATCGGCACGTCGCATAATCCATTCTTGTAATTGTATAGGAGGATAGTTTTGTTTCAAATGAGCAAGAAATGTAATTGCATTTCGATTGATGATCTGGATCAAGAAGAGGCAAACGCAGATCCATCCTTCGGGACAAGGGATTATTGTTGCCTGTGGGTTGCATGTGCCCTCATTAATGCCTATTTTCAATTGAGAATCGTCGTATTTCGTCCGTTTCCATGACAGATTCCTCTTATGGGTTGAGCCTCAAGGACCACCCATGGAAGCCGTTGACGTGAGCGGCCTTCATCCGAGTTTTGCCGCAACGGTGCTGCTTTGTGCCTCACGCAAGGGCCAACCCATGTCAGGTATTGGACCGGTCACGCGGGACATCGCTCAGGGCCGTGATCTCCTTGGCGCATCGGCATTGGTCGAATCAAACAACGCATCAGTCCATCTTTCCGGGCCCGATGATCATCTTCGTCTGGTTTTACAGCGAGGTGAAACAGTCCTGACGGTTCTCCCACGTGATGTCTTGCCGACCATGACTCCCGATGTATGGCCCACGTTGCACCTGGACGGCCAAGTCCGTGACGGGTGGTGGGTCTCCGAGCATGATGTGGTGGACGCTCTCATCGCCTTGGCCAATGTGCCTTTTCCAACGGCAACGGTGGTCTTGAGCGGCCGGAGGCATTGGCGGGCAGAAGAACTGCTTCACGAGGCCAACATGTTGAATCGACGTTGGGAAGCAGGTATTGAAGGCAAATTTTCGGTTGACGTCCTTGCAGAGCCGCAGCGCCCGCTTGTTCGAGTGCAACCCGTAACGTTCGACGAGAAAGAGCCAGATTTTGCACTCTTGCACGAGTTGATGCTCACACATCAGAGCGAAGGATGGCGTCCTCAGATGACCGTTCGAGAGGCGCTGATGCATCACTTTGCGCTGCTTGATGCACTTAATCGGCCGTGAATAGATCCGCACCCAACAAGGGGAGAAGGACGCTCGCATCTCCTTCCACGCAGACGTTTGGGGCCTCTGCACGCATCTTCCCCCATGAAATGGCTTCACGCAACCGAGCGCCGGACAGCGATCCGTCGTGCTCGGGTGCTGTCGTGATGTACACCGCTGCGTCCAAGCCGCCTCGGTATTGGTTCCACCAGATGACGTGATGCTTGGAGATGCCACCTCCGACCATCAGTGCATTGGAGGTCTCGACGTCCCACGTCAGGTCGCTCATCACCTGCTCATCAGCAAGGGTGTCGAGGTGGAAATCCCGGTATTTCTGGCGGAACATGAACAACTGGGCGCCTATGGATCCGTCCGTAATGCCAGGGATGCACACCGGGATGCGATGCTTGGCCGCCCAATGGATGAGGGAATCCTCCGTGCCGATTTTTTCACCCAAAGCCCACACAAGGTGGACGGAGCCAAATCCAAGCCATGCGTCAGCGCCGGTCAATCCGGTTTCAGCCAGGCGCTCCGTCCTGATTTCTTCGAGCGCAGGCATGACCACCGCTTCGATGATCTCTCCGTAGGAGGAGGTTGGGACAATGACGTTGCCCAAGCGCATCAGTTCATGTTCACCAAGCTCGATATCATCCAATTCGAACGCGCCGTGATAGTACGCCGCGTGAGCACGGGCGATGTCGTGATCGAGGGTACCGCACGTCGTGGAAACGACGTTGAACATCTTCCGCTTGAGCGACTCAACAAAGAAGCCACGGGTCCCCGTCGCGCACAGGCAAGCGGGGAAGGAGATCCAGTTGAGCATCTTCGTTGGATCATGCTCGACTGCGGTCAAGTCCTGATGCATGCCCTTGAGGATGTCTCGGGCCATGGCCAACTTTGTTGCTGTGAATCCACCCGCGGAGGCCATCTGGTCGATGAGTCCGCGCGGCGTGGTGGCCGCTGTGAAGTCGTAATCGACAACAGGGACGTCGAACTGGTCGGGGTCAATCGCCATAGCACAGCCTTGCCCGTGCTCCCCTTCAATCAATCCCTGCTGCATTCAGTCGGTCGTTGATGAGCATCAGGCGGTCACGCAACCGTGCTGCTTCTTCGAAATCGAGGGCCTTCGCGGCATCTTCCATGGCAGATTGCAGCTCTGTAGCCAACTCGGCCAGCCCTTCTTGGCTGGTGGGAAGTTCGCTGTCGTTTTCCAATTGAGAATTCGAATTCTCAATTGAAATTCGTTGGTCACTGTCGGAACCGTTGGCTGCAGCCACAAAGGTGGTTCCACTTGCGTCCGAACGTCCTCCACGGCGGGCCACCAAGCGTTTACCACCACCGCCAGCCGCGGTGGTGCCTTCCACGAGGCCTTCGGATTCTTGGCCCATCTGTGGGAGGGCCTTGACGATGGTTCTCGGAACGATTCCGCGGCGTTGATTGTCGTGATCTTGACGTTCGCGTCGCTCGAGGGTTTGCCTGATGGCCGCACTCATCGATGGTGACACGCTGTCAGCGTAAAGCAGCACAGCGCCGTTGGCGTTGCGCGCCGCACGTCCGATGGTTTGGAGCAACGATCGTTCGTTTCGCAGGAAGCCTTGTCGATCAGCATCGAAAATTGCGACCAGACTGACCTCAGGGATGTCGAGCCCTTCACGGAGGAGGTTGATGCCAACGATGACGTCAATGAGGCCAAGGCGTAGGGCATTGATGATCTCCGTCCGCTCAATGGTGTCAATCTCCGAGTGAAGGTGGTGGGCTTTGACGCCCATGCGGCTGAGGTACGCCGCAACTTCCTCTGCAAACTTGATCGTCAGGACGGTGACCAAGGTCCGCTCACCTCGCTCAATGCGGGCGTTGATTTCGGACAGCAGGTCAGCCACCTGTCCTTCTGTGGGGCGAACTTCGATGCCAGGGTCCAACAGCCCAGTCGGCCGAATTTCCATTCGAGGAAGATGGTCAATGGTTTGCAGCATCTCGTACATTGAAGCCGAACCCTGAATTTTCTTGCTCACGTCCGCTGCGCCTGCGCCGCCTTTGGACGCAACGTGCAACAGGCCTTCTGGCACCTTTTGGCCCGTGACCTCGCACAGGTGCCGCAATTCTCGCTCGCCAGGGGTGGCAGAGACGTACACCATCTGAGGTACGAGGCTCTGGAACTCAGGGAGCTTCAGTGGTCTGTTGTCTGCAGCAGAAGGCAACCGGAAGCCGTGTTCGATGAGGTTTTCCTTGCGCGCCCGGTCGCCGTGGTACATGCCACCGACTTGAGGCAAGGTCACGTGAGATTCGTCCATGATGACGAGAAAGCGGCTTGGATCGCCGTGGAACTGCCGGGCACATGCGGCGAAGAAGTCCAGCAAACAATACGGGCGCTCTCCAGCTTCCCGGCCGTCGAAATGCCGTGAATAGTTTTCAATGGCTAAGCAATGGCCCACTTCACGCAGCATTTCGAGGTCGTATTCGGTGCGTTGTTCAAGCCGATGCCGTTTCAACGCTTCCTTGGTGCCGTCGAAATACTTCAGCCGGTCGTTCAACTCGTTCTCGATGCGTTCGAGGGCGATTTCGAAGCGTTCTGGGCTGGTCATGAAGAACTCCTTTGGGTGTATCCAAGCCTCCTCCAGTTCGTCAAGGACCTCCCAGCTGACCGGGTCGCACACGGCCACAGCAATGACGCCGTCGAAATCGAAGCGGATACGCAACGGATCGTCGCGGCTCGGCATCCAGACGTCGAGGACCTCGCCACGCAGGCGGGCTTGGCCCCGTTCAAGGTCGGTGTTGGTGCGTGCGTACTGCAGCCCGACGAGGGCCTTCATCAGATCCTGTGGCTCGATGGCCTGGCCCACATGCACCCTGAGGTGGTGCTCGAGGAAGGTCTCAGGCGGGTTCAGCCCGTAAATGCACGAGACGGAGGACACGATGACGCAATCCGGACGTGACACCAAACTGGCCACGGCCGAGAAGCGTTCCTGTTCGATGCGCTCGTTGATGGAGAGTTCCTTGTCGATGTACAGGTCCCGTTTTGGAAGGTAGGCCTCAGGTTGGTAGTAGTCGTAGTGGGACACAAAGTACTCCACAGCATTGTCAGGGAAGTAGCCTGCCAATTCATGGTGCAACTGTCGCGCTAGCGTCTTGTTGTGCGACATGATCAGGGTGGGAAGGTTTAGCCGTTCGATGACGTTAGCCATGGCGAAGGTTTTGCCCGATCCCGTCACGCCAAGCAGCACGCATCGTTCTTGGCCACCTTCGATTTGCTGGACCAGTTGCTCGATGGCTTCCGGTTGGTCTCCGGCGGGCGCATGTTCTGAGTGCAGCACAAAGCGGCTGATGTCGGGACGAAGATGCTCCATGGAGGCCCCCTCGAGGGCACGTGACAGGTCGAAGGGGTCCCGTTCTTGCAGGTCCACCTCGCCCACGTCGAGGTTGGCACGGGCCTCGAAGGACCCGTCATCGTCCCAGTCATCGACCACGATTCAGGGCGGTCGGGCGCCGGTTTGAACCCTTGTGGGGCTCATGGGAGGTAGAGTCCACCGTTCACGTGCAGCACGGCGCCGGTCATGTATGCGCTGTCTTTACCGACGAGGAACGAGACCGCGCCGGCCATGTCGTCTGGCGAGCCCAGTCTTCTCAAGGGGACCTCAGCCTCGCGCGTTTGGCGCTTCTCTGGCGTGTCGGCCGACAACAGGTCCGTGTCCACATAACCAGGTGCGAGCACGTTGACACGCTGGCCACGTGGGCCTGCGTCCTGGGCCAGAGAGCGTGCCCATGCTTGCAAGGCCGCTTTGGAGGCGCTGTAATCCGCTCCATGAGGCGACCCGCGCGTGCCCAGTTGAGAGCCGATGACCACGATGCGCGCGCCATCAGCAAGGTGCGCTTGAACAGCGGCCCACACCAGGAAAGCGCCTCGAAAGTTCACGGCCATGGTGCGGTCGAGGTGTTTGATGTCCAACTCACCTGCAGGCACCCGATCGTAGCGCCCATGGTTGAGCACCAAGGCGTCCACGGTGCGTGCCATCCATGGATGACTGGCCAACAAAGCGACTTCGTCTTCGGCGGCGCAATCGATTTTCACGGCAAGCGCATCGCCGCCGGCCTCTCGGATGGCGTCCACCACGAATTCCGCCGGCCGGGAAGAGGTGGTGTAGGTCAGCAAGACGTCGTAGCCGTCCTCCGCCAGACGTGTGCAGACGGCGGCGCCGATGCCTCGGCCACCGCCCGTTACCAGCGCCACAGGGCGACTCATGTCTTCTCCTCCATGTGCTTCGCAAGGATGGCGCCAAGTTCGGGTGGCGTCCAACCCTCGGGCTTCATGACCTTCCCGTCCTTGCGTCGCAAGACCTTCCCGTCCACCAGCTTGGCCATGTTTGACCGGTGAACTTCGGCGAAGGCTTCGTCGTACAAGCGATGCAAGCCGTGGTTGATGACCGAGCCTGCGAGGATGTAGCCGATGTCCGCGAGGGCGTCAAGGACCTCGACCAGATCGCCGTCAGCCAAGGCCTGTGCGTATTCCTCCACTTCTTCACGCAGGAGTTTGACACGCAGTTCAGCCAGCTCATTTGGGCCCAAGCCCGGAGCGTCCAGCTTAGGAATTTCGAAGGACTGATTGAATTCAAGCAGGGCCGTCAGCATCGGATTCATGGGTCGAAGGGGAGCCTTGCGGCCCTTGAGCAATCCGCTTGGTCAACCTACACGGCGGCCACGGTCGGATCGGTCAGGAAACTGATCATCAGCGCGGCCAAGAGCACCCAGCCGGTCAGCATCGAGACTCGAAACAGCATCGTTTGGAAGTCTTTGATTCGGTCCAACAGCAGCACGACGGCGATGTTGGCCAGCGACATCGCACCGGCGGCAGCCAAGAACCAGATGCTCTCGACCGGGTCCGATACGGCAAAGCACGCAAACCACGCCAGTGAGAGTTGTACCGTCGTACGGGTTGTGGCCCGCTCGTCAAAGCGTGACGGGAAGGAATGAATGCCTTGCTCCCGGTCGCTTTCGACGTCCATCCGGGCGTAGTTGATGTCAAAGGCCGCGATCCACAAGGCCACGCCGAGGGAGATGGGCAGGACGGTGGGCACCCACAAGGCATCGGTGATGGCGGCCCAGCCTTGCACGTCAGCGGCCATGGCCACCCACGCGCCTGCTGGGGCCAACCCGAGGCAGAGTCCCAACCAGAAGTGGCACAACCAGGTGAAGCGCTTCATGTAGGGGTAGGCCACGAAGGCCAGGACAGGAAGCCAGGCCATCATGAGCGCCACTCGGTTCAACAAACCGGCACTGAGTAGAAGCATGGCGAGAAAGGCGGCCGACAACATCCACGCTGTCTGCACGCTCATGCTGCCTGTGGCCAATTGACGCCCCTGCGTCCGAGGATTGGCGGCGTCAATGTCACGGTCAATGATGCGATTCAGGGCCATGGCTAGACCACGCGCACCGATGGCCGCAAGGAGAATCCAGACGAGATCAACCCCGGGCTCAAGGTCGAATTGGTTGAGGGCGAGGATGTATCCCATCAAGACGAAAGGCAACGAAAAAAGCGTGTGCTCCACCTTCACAAACTCAAGCACGCTTCGGACGCCGATGTCAGGCCCCTCCATTCGGGAAACCGAGGTGAGGAGGCCATGAGTACTTCGCTAACTCTGGATGCGCTGCGACCTTTTCCAAGGTCTCGGGGCTGTGCAGCGTCACGGCTGGCCAGCGGCGCACGCCATGTGATTCAGAGGGGATGGGGGTTGTGGCGTCCCAACACAGGCGTCTTTTCCCTTCGTCAAAGGTCAGGCCACGTCCAACGTCAAAGCGGCTGAAGAGCTGCCAAAGCATGCGACGTCGAGCCTTTGGCCCGTGCAGATCCAGGTCATTATCGGTGATGATAAGCCAGCGCAAATTGTCGGCTTCTTCCAATTGCCAAATTTGATTTTTCAATTGATTAATTTTTTCTTGACGGGCCGTTTCAAGCGCATCGCCCTCTGGCGTCACTTCAGATCCCGTGCGGGGCGAGGGCCTGCCTTCGATGGCCACGCTGACCACCAGCATGCTGTTGCGGAGCAACCGCGCATCCTCAGCCGCATCAAGAGCGAGCACGGGTGAGAGGTCCTCACCGCTCCAACCTGGTGCTTTCGCCTCCCCCCGGCGCCAATCGGGCGTCTCTTGCTGGAATGAGCCCAGAAGTGGTGCTTCTCCAGAGCGCGGGTCGGTCGACGGAATGGAGGTCGCGTCGATGATGACCTTGTCGTGGACGTTTTCGTACGGGCTCGCAGCCTCGAGCGCGTCGGCGACCATGCCTTCCAGGACAATGACGTCTTCAGCGGGGTCAACCTTGTTGTTGAGGTCGTCAAGGAATCCTTCGAGGTCCTTCGGGTCACGGTCTGGATCGACCACCACCATCGACTTCAGGAACATCATTTGGCCTGCTCCCATCAGGCCGATGGCCGTCTTGCGTCCCTGTCGAGGATAGCGCTGCTTGGAGGCGACGATGGCCAAGTTGTGGAAACCGGTCTCCAACGGAAGGTGCACGCTGACCACATCACGGTGCTGGAAGCGTAGGACAGGGCTGAATTGCCGTCCGATGGCCTCGCCCAGAAAACCGTCCTCCATGGGTGGGAGGCCCACGATGGTTGCTGGCAGCATCGCGTCGGCACGGCGGGTCACGGCGGTGACGTTCAGGACCGGGTAGTGGCCGGTCAGGGAGTAGAAGCCGTAGTGGTCACCAAAGGGCCCTTCGATGCGCAGATCGGTTGGGTCGGTCCATCCCTCGATGACGACGTCCGCTTCAGCAGGGATCCACAGATCCTGCGTTGCGGCTTTGGTCAGGGGGAGACGTCGGCGACCGAGGATGCCTGCGAATTGGTACTCAGACAAATTATCAGGCAACGGGGAGATGGCGGAGAAAATCAGCTCAGGCGGACCACCAAGGCAAATCGCTACGGGCATTTTCAGCCCGGCTGCAGCGTGGTCTGCCCCGTGCTTGTGGACCTGCCAATGCAGCCCAGCTTCCTTTGGTCCGAAGATTTGTGACCTGTACATGCCGAGGTTATGCTCACCTGAGGCAAGGTCACGGGTGACCACCAAGGGGAGCGTGATGTAGGGGCCTCCGTCCATTGGCCATGTGGTTGGGATCGGGAGGGTGGTCAAGTCAGGGTCCTTGTCGACGATGCGTTGGACGCGGCCGCGGCGCTTCCGTTTCGGGGCAAAAGCCAGCGCGTCCATGGCCAAGGGCAAGGCTTCCCAAGGGCGCTTGAGGTACCGGGGCACGTCCGGCTTCATCATGGCGACCATGCGGTCGCCGATGGCCGTCTCGGTCTCCACGCCCAGTGCGCGCAAGGTCCTGTCCTCGCTTCCAAAGAGGTTCATGACAAGCGGGATGTCGCTGATGTTGCCGTCGGCCAAGCGCGGCTGCTCAAAGATAACGGCTGGTCCGTCGTTCTTCACCAGCAGGTCTGCGATGGCGCCTGCTTCGTGGACGACGTCGACCGGACGAGGGATACGCAGCACCTCTCCGCGCTGCTCCAGGTGGTCCACCCACCGCTTGAGCGTCCTCCATGCCACAGGGTTCTGTCTGTGGTTTTGCCTTTGGACCTTCGCCGAAGCCCATGCCATGGTGCAGACGCACCATTGATGG
>PCBQ01000057.1 GCA_002731395.1 Methanobacteriota archaeon | reverse complement strand
CACCGTGGGAAGCGCCACGGCCTCCGTCTCGACCGCCACCATTTCCTCGATGGCTTCATCCACGCGGCGACTGACGTTTTCAAGCAAGGTCTCCGGACGGTCCGGTTCGGCGACCTGCGGTAGAGGGACGGGCTCGTCACCAGGCCCTTCCGTGAGGCTTCGAGCCTCTGACGTCGGCGCCCCATCAGCACGTGATTCTGGTTCGGACGCCGTCGCAGGCTCAGGCGCTGGCACATCAACGGCGGGTTCAGGAGCGGGGCGCTCGAGCCGCCCAACTCCAAGCACTTCGGCTTGCTGGCGGGCGTGTTCAGCGGCTTGACGGGCGGGCAGGCTTACGAAGCACTTCCCAGCGAGGGAAGCCACAGAAAAGGGGAGATGATAGCGTTCGATGTCGGGAATGTCAGGATGGCGAAACAGGAGCAGCCGCTCAATTTCGAACCGACGCTGGTTCGGCAAGCCCATCGAGAAGGGGACTGGGTGGACCTCCACAGTGCTGCGCAACCAACCTTCGCGCGTGACCAGATGCTGCAGCCACGAACCAAGGTCAGAAGAGGCGAGATCCACGAAGAGGAAGGAAGCGAGACGTGGGTCCAACCCTTGCTCTTGGAGCAGGGTGGCTTCGGCACGAGGACGGTGAAAGATGGAGATGACCGGCTGGCCGTGTTCCACCATGTCGCCGTGCATCTCGTACAGCTTGCGCTCCTTGCGTGGCATCATCATGAGCACACGGGTTCGACTCGCGGCCGGGTCCCAAATGACACCCCACCGAGATGAAGCCTCGGTCAGGAGCTGTCCGATGGTTGCGTCGGGAATCATTGCCGTAACGCCCATGCTTTCACCATGCGGTGAACAAACCTCGGGGTTTGAAGGGCTTCCGACGGTCAAGCCCATCGCGTTGAGGCCAATTCGGCCAGCAGGACCACGCCACCAGCAGCCCCGCGCACGGTGTTGTGGGACAGCGAGCGGAGACGAACGTGACGTGGGCCATCCATGCGCACATCACCGACCACCGTGGCCATCCCGGCCTGCAGATCGTTGGCCGGATTCACGTGCATCGGGAAAGAGAGGCCATCAGCCCACAGGTGCCGGTCGCGATCGATGGGGCCAGCCACTCGCATCATGGGTCTGTGCGGTGCAGAAGGCAGGCCTGCTGCATCGGGGTGGGTCGCGAAGGCATCCAGTGCGGCCTCCACGTCGGGTTGGGTCGCGTGGTTCGACAGCTCGAACACCACGTCGATGATGTGACCGTCGGCCTGATCCACGCGCTGGCATCTCATCTCTCCGTCGATGGTGGAAGGATGAACGGTCCCCTCATGGAGATCGCCCGCGATCCAGGTCAATTCCCCCATGGTCTTCTCCGCTTCGCCCGGAATGTCGAACGTCAATGGGACTTCGCCCCGCAGCAACCCGTAACCGGCACCAGAGCGCGCTTGCTCGCTGGTTGCCGTGTAGGTGCGGACCCCGAAGGCACGATGGAGGGCAAGGTAAGGCATCAACAGCGGAATCAGCGTGCAATTGGTGGCGCAGGCATGCAGCACGGAGCCTACCGGTCGGGTCTGAAGGTGATGCGGATTTACGTCGGCGACCACCAGAGGGATGTCGCTGCGCCTGCGGTAAGCGCTTGCGTTGGAGCAGACGCGAATCCCCCCTTCCACCAATCGTGGCTCGAGCGTCAATGCCACGTCCGAGGGCACGGCGGAAAAGGCCCACGACACGCCAAGACCGTGCAAGCGTTCCACAAGCCCAGGGTCCTGAACGTCAAGGACCGGGGGAAGCTCCAGCGATGGCGCCTGGCCTTCGAGACCCCACGGCAGTTCAGACGGATCTATCCCCGCAGTGCGCTGCGAACCCGCCAAAGCACGCACGATGAACATGGGGTGATTGGCCAGACGCTGTTGCAAACGCTGACCGACCAAGCCAGACGCTCCAAGGACAACCGCGCCGTGCATCGTGAACACCGTCCTGTGCTGTGGGTCACGCCATGGCGCATCAAAGGTGCGTTTTCCTTGCTTGCATCACCCTGCGGACAACGAGTTTTCGGAGGATGCGGACGCCATCGAGGATGGACGTCAACTTCGCATCACCCTCGCGAGCTCGGTAAGGGATGCGTACCCAGGTAGGTGCGTGGCCCATGGCGGCCAGCGACGCGAACAGTTCCGCTTCGAGTTCGAACCCCAAGCTGTTCAAGCGCAAACCTTCCACGATGCTCCTGCGCATGACCCAACAGCCTGAGCACACGTCCGCTGCATCGGTTCGGTGCACTGCAGAAGCCACCGCACTGAGAAAGCGGTTGCCAAGGAAATTCAGGCGACCCATCGAGGAAGGCTCCAATGGACCTCGAAGGCGGTCGCCGACCAAGACAGGGTGATGATCGAGCATCGGCAGCACGTCCACCAAGGCTTCCACAGCATAGGTGCCGTCTGCGTCGATCATCGCGAGGGCGTCCCATGGGCCAGCAAGGAAGACGTCAATGGCAGTCCGAATGGCCGCGCCCTTGCCACGTCCGCGCTGTTGAACCACGTGAACGCCTGCTGCGTGAGCGAGTTCGACCGTGGCGTCTTCGCTGCGCCCGTCCACCACCACGACGTCGAAGCGGTCATCGTGGCGGAGTGCGTCTTCAAGGACGCCTTGCACCCCTGCCTCCTCGTTGAGGGTGGGCAGCACGAGCAAGGCCCGCATGCGCTGCCGTGCGTGGACCTCATGTTGATGCTTTGGCCGTCGTATGATGGAAGGTGAAGGCGTGGAGTCTGAGGCCGTCAAAACTCACCAAACGATCGCTTCGACCTGATGCTCCTGCTGGATCCAACCACGCCTTTGAACCACCGTCCATGGTTAGATTGAGGCTTCCAGTCGGCAGACCTACACCACACAAGCGGTCATGGCCTGCAGGACCCGCGAGGTCTGCCGACCACGAACCTAGACCAAGGGTACCTGAAGCCAGTGGCCCGATGCGCTCGATGTGGAGGCACATCAACACAGGCTCATCCTGCACGGCATCCGGCCACGCATAAGACAGGGTTGAGGAAGCAGGTGCGTCGATCACCGCACGATCAGACCCGAGTTCATGCGGATCCGACCAGCGCTGTTCAATCCAGGGATCTGGTCGGATGGTGCACGAGCCGGCACAGGAAGCCTCCTCCAACACGGCCACGCCAAGAAAGTGGTCCAGCGGTTGGTCCCGAAGGGCCCAAGCTCGACTTCCAGATGCCTCGTGCACCTCTTCCCACCAAGGCGAGCGCTCCAAGACCCAACCGAGCGCTCCGAGAGGGCTGGAAATGGCCCATTTTACTCCAAGGACCTCGAGGGTGTCCACGTCATCGGTCAACACCGCCTGTGTCGCCTGCACGTGAAGCGTTGTCGGACCTTCGTGGGCTCCGAGGTCAACCCCCACCGTCAGGTTGAGTCCAGCGATCACCATGGCTTCACCCCACGGCGCCTGCTCGGCGTAGACCACGTCCTCACCGGACAACACGCGGAGGTGTTCTGCCACCTCGACATCACCGGGAGCCAGGGCGAGGGTCTCTTCATGGGCCCACAGGCGAAGCATGGCGCCCGTAGCCGCTAGACTCGCCACCATCACCACGACAACCAGGCCCAACGCGACTGGACGCGCGGGACAAGGGTCGCCCTCGACCACGAAGAAACTCGGCGATGACGCCGCACCACGAAGGGAGGTGGAGTCCGACCACCATAGTGCAACCAAGGCAACGGCCGGCAGATGGAAGGCATACATGCCCATGGCGTAGAGACCTGAACCAAGGTTGGTCAGTGCAGCACCACGGGCACCATCAGGAAGCAATTGGACCAAACTGAGGCCCCACGTCAGCAGCAGCCACACCACAAGCAGGCGAGATTCTCGGTAGCCTCGCAGACGCCAACCCGCCCATGCCGCGAGCCATATGAGCGGGCTGGCGTAGGCAAGCATCGGCCAGCCGCCTTGCCATCCGTCTTCGGCAAAAGGCGCGTCCAACCGCATGTCTTGACTGAGCAAGGCCACACCGACAAGCAGCAGAACGAGGCCGACCAGCACGGCGATGTCCAAACGAAACCGATCAAGAGGTCCCTTGGCGAGGCCATGAGAGGCCACGTCAGCCACCAGCAACAACAACAGCAAGAGCGCGCCAACCGGGTGGAGGATGGCACTCACCACGGCGCTCAACAGAAGGATGAGGCGTTTTTCTGAACGGGAGCCATCCATCTCCAGCATCCCCCCGAGGTTGAACGGAATCAAGGCAAGCGACAGGACCGTTGGCCAACCGCTGTCCAGAACTTTGGAAAAGACCCCCACAGCGAGCATCATCGCAAGGATGCCCTCACCGCCTGCACCGTGACGGTCCATGGCTGAGCACATTCCAAGCAACAACGCCAGGAGGGTGAATTGGCCGACGGCAAGCCCGGCGCTTGGCAAGGGTACTCCGGTCAGGTGGGCGAGAAACGCCAGCATGGCAGGCAAGCCCGGAGGGTAAAGCCATCCGTGGCCCGAAGCTGAGGCAAAAGCCCCTCGCTCTGTCAGGTGATGCGCCAATGCCGTGAACCCAACCCAGTCCACACCCTGCGGCCCCTCCGCAAGGAACACAGGCAGCAAAGCGAGGAGTGCAATGAAGCCCCCGAGCCACATCCGAGGCAGAGCACGCTGGGCGCGGAACCAGGCGTCCCGTTCCGAGGGAGAGGGGGGTGGAACACGACGAAGCATCAGGAGGCCAAAGGCTTGGAACAGAACGGTCACCAACATCGCCGCCCATGTCGACCAAACACCGACCAGGACCAGCACACCATAGGTGGACGCAAGCGCGGCCAAGCCGAGCGCAGGAGCAGCACACCAACGCTGCACTCGGTCGCCTTGGGGGTGCAGCATTGTTGCCAGACCAAGACCGGGCAACGCGGTCAGCAAGCTCATGACGAGCAAAGCCTGCATGCTCAGTCCTCAAGCGGAGGGTGGTTGAGCCTTGCCGACGAAGACCTATGACGCTGGACCGACTGGAGCATGCATGGACGACTGGCCCTTCCATCCCGTGATGGCCATGCCAGGCGGGTACTGGGTGCTTGACTTGACCCGTCCACCCGTCGAAGGGTGGGAAGCGCCTTTTCCCTTCACGGTCGGCCGGTACGATGAATCTCGACCGTGGATGTACAGCACGCCACTGTTCGGTGGCACGCGCAACGTGCACATCGGACTGGACCTTGGCGGCCCGGAAGGCACGCCCGTGCATGCCTTTGCAGACGGGCGCATACATGCGGTCGGCTTCGAAGAAGCCGATGGAGGCTATGGGTCAACCATCGTGACGGTGCACGACGTATCCCTCCCAGCGGATGCACACCACCCTTGGGCGGGACGCATGCGGCGCTTGTGGGCCCTTCACGGACACCTCTCTCGTGTTGATTTAGAGCGATGGAAGGTGGGTGATGACTTCACGGCAGGCGAGGTGATCGGTCATCTCGGTGGTCCGCACGAAAACGGCGGCTGGGCTCCGCATGTGCACCTTCAGTTGGCCGTAAACACACCAAACGGCATCGAGATGGAGGGCGTGGTTGCTCCAGAAAACCGTGAGGAAGCGCTCGCGCGCCACCCTGATCCACGCTTGGTCGTGGGTCCGTTGTACTGATGGGTCAACTGTGCTCCGCCAAGTGGGCTTTCAGCGATGAAATCGGACCGATGCTGGTCGGGTCCTTTCCGGCATGAACCGCCAACGTGACCGAAATCCAGTCCATCACGATGGAGTGGTACAACATGACCTCGAGCAGACTCTCGCCTTCACCCACGAGTTGCCATGCAGCTTCTGTTTCGAGGTGTTGCACCATCCACGCGATGCGTGAGCGAACCTCGGGCTGAACGCCGCGCCAGGTCAACAGCAACACGGCTTGGTCGGCGACCGTCGGATCGGCAGGGTCGCCCGTGCCACCCCATGCCACCACTTCGTTGTGGTTCATTTCGGGCACCACGCCAATGCGTGCAAAGCGACCGGAATTCTCGTTCAACTGATTCTTGAAACGGGTCAGCACTGGCCCAAGTTCGGTCGGACCGAGCAAGGCCACGGATCGGTCCAGCAAGGCCTCGGCCAGCGCTTCGACGCCGCCCTGAGCGCCATCGCGAGGGTCGTGAAGGAGGGAAGCAGCACGTAGACGTTGGAACATGCCGGCATCGTCTTGAGCCGATGAAAGGAGTTCGAGGGAGCGCATGAGGGCCACCTGTCGGCCAAAAATATGACCGAAGGCGGAACGAGGTGGTTGACCCCCGGGGGCACCGACCAAGTGAACGTGCTCGTGGGTTTCTGCCAAACCCGCCAATTCGCCTCCTGTGGCCACCACGACCACGGTCAAGCCATGCTCAATTGCTGTGCGTGTGGCGCTCAAGGTCTCAGCGGTGTTTCCGGAGTAGGACGTTGCAAGAATCAGCCAATCTGCTGTGACCCAACTGGGTAGTGCAGCATCGGCGTGGGAAAGCACGGGTATCGTCCCGTCGCGATCAGCGAGGCTCGAGAGGAACGAACCCCCTGCCGCTGAACCTCCCATCCCGAGGCACAAGACGCCGGCCCATGTCCGAGTGCGGAGGTCCACCAACCACGGACAGGTCCGGTCGTTGATGGCAACAAAAGCGGCCTCGAGGTCATCCACAAATCGGCTGACGTGCCCGAACATGTCCTCGCTGTCAAGCGCATGAATGCGAGCAGCGAGTGAGAGCGGGCCCTCCACCATGCATGGTCTGTTCCCTCTGGACCTCATGGACCCTTCGTCAGGAGGTCGCGGTCATGTGCCGCTCGGGGCAAGGCGAGCCACTCCCCTTCGATGCGGGCAAGGACCAGGCGTGAACCGCTCTCATGGTCCCAAGGCAGGGCAACAGCTTCGACCTTCCAGGTTGTGGGGTCAAGAATTTCTGCCGCACTCGAATCTTCGGACAAAACGTCGACAACGGTCAATTCTCGATGCCGAGCGAGGACCACGGCGTGCTCCAAATCACGCCAAGTCGCTCCGGTGCGTTCGTGACGATGCACGCGTTCCAGGATCACGCCGTCCTTCGTCCAAGAGGTGGGTCGCCACAACGCATCGCGCCAGCGGATCACGTCCCCTAAGGCGTAGCCCGGCATTCTGTACAGCAACGTCAGACGGGTCACGTCAATGCCGTCTTTTCGCCCAACGGTCGAATTGGTCTCGATGGTCTGCCCGCCGTGATTCTGGACCAAATGACGGCCCCATGCGCGGGCGAGGCCTTTCGAACCGAGCACCACATCATATCCACCCTGAACAGGCCCTTCCTTGGTGATGAAGAACATCGGGTCCTCCGGCATGTTTCCAATCACGTCGTCGAGGGTGCCACGCAGCGTCGTCAGTTCCTCTTCCTCGAGGCGTCGGCCGCTTGAGCGCAGCTGGACGGTCGCTTCGAAGTAATTCCCAGCGCGGCGGGTGCAGGTCAGGCAAACGCCGTTGCTCATGCGCGCCCGTACCGTGCGTTCTTCGGTGTACAGGAGATCGTCGATGACGCCTTCGGCTTGAATGTGAAGCAGGGTGTGACGATCGGTGATCGGTTGCGCCATCATGCCGATGGCGATGTCCTCTGCATCCTCGTGGAACGTGACGTGACGTTGCACCAAGTCGTCCATTAGCGTCTCGTATTCAATGAAGGTCCAGCGGCCCTCAACCTCCGTCGCTCCGCACCGTGCGCACCGGGTCCATGGGATGTTGTCCGGTGCTCGCATCAACGTCGTTCGCTCACGCGAGCAGGACTCACACATGCCGTCGGTGAAGAGGGGGGGCGGGGCTCCACACACGAGGCAAAAAGCCCCGCCAAGGTCCACCGCCATGCGTGGTGGGTCAGCGCGTCTCCCTTCAGGCTAGCGCTCGTCGTCGACCACCGGGTCCACATTGCCGTCGCTCAAGCCAAGCGCCGCTTCCGTCGAGGCCAAACGGCGCTCGATGTCTCGGGCACGGGACATGACCGTCCACGTCCAAACACCCAAGGCCGTCAACATCCCGAGGTAGCCAAGCGCAAGAGCCGTCATCCCGTTCAATCCGTCACCTCCGCGTCAAGTTTGCCTTGCAGGCGGTCAAGCCGCTGTTCGAGCGATGTCAGATGAACGCTTTCCATCAAATGACCCACGATGAGCACCGTAAACGAAAGAGCAGCGAAGCCGAGCAACGCACCCATTTCGGGCGCCAGCGAACCACCACCGTCACCCGAGGCGATGACTGGGCCAGGATGTCGTATTTGCCAAATCCGCGTGGCGATGTAGGTAAACGGGACCAGCACGAAACCAAACAACCCAGCCGTGGCAAACGTATCACGCGACTCGACCCCATCGGGCTGCGCACGACGACCGAGCACCAACACCATCGCCAGGAGGGTCAACAACGCGAAGCTGTTCAAGCGAACGTCGGTCCAATCCCAAGGCACACCCCATTCTGCGGCGCCCCAAAGGCATCCAGACCACACGGCCATCAGGCCCGTGGCCAGTCCAGCCTCGCTTCCCGCCACGTGCAAACGCCAGCCGAGGGCCGACCTTTTCATGAACCAAAGTGCAGAACCAACGAAGAGCACGCCAAAGGCGATCATGGCCATCCAAGCGCTCGGCACATGCCAGTAAAACAGGCGTTGAGCCTCTGGCGATTCGAAGGCGTCGTTGGGGACGCTGGGTACCCAAAGAAAAGCCAACGCAAGCACAGCTGTCGCGCCAAAGTACCCCAGCACCAAGCACAATCGACCGGCGTGCGTTCCGCCCTTGAACAGCAACCCGAGGGTCAGCACTGCCACGCCGAGGCTCGGGAGAAACAGGTATGTTGAGCGTTGCGCGTCATGGGATTCAACCATCAGTGCGGGCAACCACAGTGCGGCCATGATGAGCACGAGGCCGACCACAACGTACACGGGAGCGAAGCGGGTCTTGCCGGCCTGCTCGCCCATGTTTTCCCCTCCGAGCGTGTTGGATTTGAACCATGTTCATGCAAGCAGGTCCAAGAGCAGCCCAAATGGGAGGACAAGAAGTGGCATCATCAACCGAAGATGAAGGGCTTCAGGGCGAGCTAGCCTGAGCCCGAGTGCATCAGCAGCGGCGACGCTCTGACTGAGCAGAAGCCCCACGACTGCACCAGCAACGGCCACGTCGAGGGTCACGGATACGTCGAGCAGCAGACCCATCACCGCGGGGCCCGCGGCTCCTAGCAACAGGGGAGTGAGGGGGTCGCGGGGCCGAAGGCCGAGGGCGGACAAGCGTTGGAAGGCACGATCTCGTCTCAGCGTCAACAAGGCCGCATCCCCAGCCGAACCGGCCACAAAAGAGGGCATGAGGAGAAGGCCCATCACGGCGGTTGGCGGCATGTCGGCCACGCTGGAGGCATCGAAGAGCAAGGTGGCCAGCGCCAGGGTCATCAGCACGCCGAGCACGGATCCAGAAAGCGGTGT
>PCBQ01000056.1 GCA_002731395.1 Methanobacteriota archaeon | reverse complement strand
GTCACAGAAGCCCACCTGCGATGCGTATGGACAGGTCGCAGAGACCGTTTGGCTCCCAAAGGTCACGTCCGCAGTGTAGCGCATGGCCGCCAGGGAGCCCTGGCCGTGCGCGCCGACGGACGCGAAGAAGGCCAGATCTTGAGCAGATCCAGTCCCTCCGGACATCAGGAAGCCACCGCTCGTGCTCCGTCCAGACGTGGTCATGACGTCCTGAGCTTCATCCAGCAGGGGCGAAGCGCCCTCATCGTGAGGCGTCAAGGGTCCGAGAAAGGAAGCCAAAAGCAAGACGACGAGAAACGTGGCTGACGCTGCACGGGCCATGGTTCTGTGCTGCCCGGACCCCATATAGGGGCTTTTGTTCCGTGCTCAAACGTTGCTTTCGAGGGTCAGCAGGTCGCTGTCGCCCGCATCAACGACGCAAATCGTTGAGATGCTGAACGGCTTACCGACCGCGACACCGAGGTCGCGGTTGACCATCATCGCGCGGTGTACGGTGACTTCGGGGTGCTTGGCACCAAGGTCATCGATGTAGGTGATCGGGCAGTTGGCCGCGACGATGACGAGGCGGGCTTCGCCCGAAGCACATGCGTCGAGGGTCTGTCGCTGACCGAACAGAAGTCGGCCAGAGCTTGCTGCGGTCTTGAGGTGTCGGCTTAGGTCCATAGGTTCACGTCCATTCTCCACTGTTGCTTCTCATGGTGTGAGGGTCAGGCGTCGGGCACGTAGAAGAGTTCCACGCTGCCGGTGCCAAGGGCGATCGGCTGTCCAACGATGATGTTCTCAGCGACACCGGTGAGGTGGTCGCGCTCGCCGATGATGCCGGCCTTGAGCAGGTGGTTCACGGTCACTTCGAACGCGGCACGGGCAAGGATGCTGTGCTTGGTTCCAGACACACCGTGACGACCGATGGCACGAACTTCGCCTTCTGAGGTCATCACGTCAGCGACGATCAACAGGTGACGGTCGTCAACTTCCAAACGTGCACCGTCGAGGGTCTCCTTGAGCTCATCCACGATGGCTTGACGCGCTGCTTCAATGCCAAGTTGGTCGTAGATTTCGATGATGTTGTTGGTGTAGGTACGGCTGCGGTCGATGGCCTCGATTTCGTTGATGCGAGCAAGGTTCGAACCGATGGTCGCCAGGTAGTGTTCCCCCGTCTTGTCGTTGAACTGCACGTTGGCTCGCTCAACACCGGGAATGCCCTTGAGGCGGAGGTCCCGAATCTTCTCTTCCAACTGAAGAAGCATGGTGTATGAGGGGGGGTTTTCCGCCAGCGTATCAAGGTCTTCAGCGGCGTGCACGTTGGGAATGAGGGTCAACATGGTCGGGTTCTTCTCCTTGTTCGCGATGACGTGGAGGCGAGTGGCGCGCGTGAGTTTCTCGCGAATTTCCGCCCCGGTCATGTTCTTCTGACTCATGTTGGCCTTGTTGAGGTGGAGGACCAGGCGTCGCTGGGCCACGTCGGTCTCGATGGTCGCAATGTTGACCGTGGTGGTGACCTCAAGGGAAGCAGCCAACTTCTGAGCGTCTTCCGCGGTGGCCTTGATGCCCTCTTTGAGGTAAATTTTCATCGTAGGCGTGTTGGGCACCTTGCGGGCATCAACGATTTCGATGATGCGTGGCAGACCTTGGGTCACGTTGACCGTGGCCACACCGGCATAGTGGAAGGTACGCATGGTCATCTGCGTGCCCGGTTCACCAAGCGATTGAGCCGTCACAATTCCAGCGGCTTCAAAGGGATCAATGCGCGATTTGGCCAATTCGGTTTCCGCACGAGCGATGACCTTGCTGGCTTGCGCAGCAGTGAGCTTCTTCTTGCCACGCTTTAGCACGGCGTCCGCCAGGTCGTTCAGGATACGAACCGTCAGCTGGAGCCCGGCTTTGTCGGCGGCCTTCTCAAGCGCGGTGTAGACAGGGTCGTCGGCGAGTTCGGAGCGAAGGGCCTGCATCTTGCGGCCCTCGTCATAGCCCTGCAGATCAACATCGGCTTTGACACGGCGGCTGCGACTTTTTCGGAGGGTGATTTTGGTGGTTGGGCCACCGCCATCGCTGTCTCCGTCGCTTGACTTGCGGGATGCCCCCTCGATCAGCGACAGAATTTTTGTCGCAGTCTCAGAATCAGTTTCGCACACCTGTGCAATTTCTTGCACGGCGAGGACCTTGACCTCGTCCCACTTGCGGTCGTTGGCCAAAGCGTGAGCGAAGTTTTCAGCCACGCCAAGGTCGATCAGCTTCTTCTTGGTGGCGCTCTTAACAACCATCAGTTCTCACCTCCGTCGATCTCTTCGGCTTCGAATTCCCAGCCGCCGAGATCGTCTTCCTGCTCGTCGCGGTCGTACGAGTCGTGGTCCACTTCCATCGCACCGTCGGTGCCGAGGGCGTCGTCGACGACAATGTCGATGTTGAACGGTGAACCGTGCACACCCCGCGAGGGGTCAATGCCGTCCTCTCCGTAAGAGAACTGGATGATGCGGTTCGCCGTGTTGCGCACCGACAGCATGTCGTCGTTGTACACCTTCAGGTCATCCATGGCGTTGATCAGCCGGCGCTGCATGTATCCGGACTTCGCGGTACGAACCGCGGTGTCAACCAAGGACTCACGGCCCGAGACGGAGAGCATGAAGAACTCCGTGGGTTGCAGACCGCGCTTGAAGGAAGACGCGATGAAACCTTTCTGCCGACCGCCTTTGTCGCCGCGCTTGAAGTGGGGCAAGACGCGGTCTTCGTAGCCACGCTCGAGGCGGCGACCACGCACCTTGGCTTGGCCGATGGAACCGGCCATCATCGTCAGGTTGTCCATGGAACCACGAGCACCGGAGATGGCCATGTTCACGGCCGCATTGGTTGAACCGGAGCGGTTCAATTCGTCCTTCGCCACGTCACCAGCAGCCTGCTTTCCTTGATCGAGGATGATCATGATGTTCTCCTCAAGGGTTTCCACAGGCGTTCGACCGGGGCGAGTCTCGTAGTCCTGACCGTCGTCGCCAAACTTCTCTAGCTCAGCGCGGACGGCAATTCGAGCCTCGTCGTTGGCCTTTTCGATGCCGGCAATGGCGACGTCGGAAAGGTCCTCGTCGTCGATACCGGTAGTGAAACCGAGCGAGGTGCACGCACCAATGGTCAGGCGGGTGAACTGGTCGAGGAACTCTGCACCACGGCTTGGGCCGTTGGTCTGGATGATGGCGTCGAGGAGACGTCCGTCTTCTGCACCGATGGCGCGCTTGTCGAGGGTTCCGCTGATCTGCCCGTTTCGGACCTTCACGTCGTCCAAGGAACGGCTGCGGAAGCGCATGTGGATGTTCTCGGGGATGATGAGGGACATCAGGTCCTCGCCTCGGAAGCATGCTTCACCCGCGTCGTTCTCCACGGTCTCAGGGAGGGCACCTCGGTAGTCGATGTAACCGAGCATTTCAAGCGCGTTGCGCTTGGGAATGAGGCCGTTTTCTCCACCACGTGTCAACAGGTAAGCGCCTGAAATGTGGTCGTGGATGCCACCGATGACCGCACCGCCGTAGCGGGGGGTCAGGATGTGTTCCTGGACACGCATGAGGATCTTGGCTTCTGCACGGGCTTCTTCGGACTGAATCACGTGGAGGTTCATCTCGTCGCCGTCGAAGTCCGCGTTGTATGGGGTGCACACCGCGAGGTTGAACCGGAAGGTCTTGCCTTCCATGACGCGGACCTCGTGCACCATCATCGACATTCGGTGAAGGGACGGTTGGCGGTTGAAGATCGCGACGTCGCCGTCGATCAAGTGACGCTCGACGGTGATACCGGGCTTCGGATTGCCGTTCCAGTCCACCGTTGACAAACGGTCGTCCACCCGGGTGTGGTCGCCCCACTCGTCGGTGGGGGAGCCGCAGTGGGGGCAGAGCACGTTGAGGTGCTGTGGGAAGGGCTCTGGATCGGGCAGGTCGGCCTGACTGAGCTCCCACTTCCAGCGCTGGTGAAGGATGCCGCGTGGGTCGTCGTCGGCGAGCGGGGTGCCGTCGGCTTCCTCACCGCGGAGGTTGGCCAAAGTGGCCTCATCGTCCACGCTGTACTGGGTCAATTCATCGCCCGTCTGCGTGCGCATGATGAGGGACTTGATGACCAGGCCGGGCAGGAAGTTGGGCGCGGGCATGACCGCGTCCAAATCAGGACGCAGGGTTCGCTCGGAGTCACACTCGGGGTTGAAACAGCGGAATCCTGCGTTGATGAGTCGGCTGCGTTCGTTGATACGAACACGGCGACCGTCACCCCGAATGATGTAGTTCACACCGGGGTGAACCTCGGGACCACGGAGGATCATTTGACGCATGTCTTCTCGGTTTCGCGTGGTCACGCGAATCGGCACCGTGAGTTCCTTGGCGATGCGCGTCGGCACACCGACTTCGTTGACGCCGAGGAATGGATCAGGCGAAATCACGGACCGTGCACAGAAGTTCACACGCTTTCCGGACAGGTTTGAACGGAAGCGACCTTCCTTGCCCTTCAGGCGCTGTGTGAGCGTCTTCAGGGTGCGACCGGAGCGGTGGCGGGCTGGCGGGATGCCAGAGGTCTGGTTGTCGAAGTAGGTGGTGCAGTGGTACTGAAGCAACTCCCAGAGGTCCTCAACGATGAGCTGAGGCGCGCCCGAATCGCGGTTTTCACGTAGGCGCTGGTTGATACGAAGAACGTCGACGAGCTTGTGCGTCAGGTCGTCCTCGGAGCGGTCACCGCTGTCCAACGTGATGGATGGGCGGACGGTAATTGGGGGCACAGGCAGGACCTTGAGCACCACCCATTCGGGTCGATTCGTCTTGTGCATCCCGATGAAGATGAGGTCCTCATCGGGCACGGCCGCAAGCCACTCGCGCACGTCACGGGCGTTGAGTTTGCGCTCGGTTTCCTTGCCGCTGCCGGGCGTACCAATCTTCTCCTTGAAGTTGGTCGGCTTTTCGAGGATGATTTTACCCTGAGGCTTGCCGCAGTGCATGCAGGTCTTGCGCTTGGCTCCGGAGGTCACCTTTTCGATGTCCTTGATGATCTTGGCAAATTCGGTGGAACCGACGCCGTGCTTGGTGATGATATCATGCACACGGTGGCGGTAGTAGTCCTGCTCGCTCTGCTCGGGGTTGGCGGGGTGGGTACCCACGGCGTCATGGAGCAGGATACGATGGCAGGAGTTGCACGTCGCCTTCAGGGCGGTCTTGATCAGGTTGACGAACCCGATGTGAATGACCGGAAGTTCAAGCGCAATGTGACCAAAGTGGCCCGGACTCTCGTCGTATTTGCAGTTGTCCGTGGGGCAAATCATGCCGGGCTCGATGACACCCATGTGCGGGTCCATCAGACCCTGGGTGTAGGCGTGGCCGTCGTCCTTGTAGGTGTCCGGCGTTTTGACCTCAACGGCCGACATCTTACGGATTTCGGCAGGGTCCATCAGGCTGAAGCGGATCGAGGCAATTCGCTTCGGGATCAGCACGCTCTTTCGACTCATCGGCGGTCCTCCAGTTCAAGGCGCATGGCCACTCCAAGACTCTTCATCTCGTCGAGCAGCAGCTTGAATGCGTACGAGGTCTGCACCTTGTAGACCTCCGCACCGTCCCCTGCGATGGGACTCACGTACGTGTTCCGTTTTGGATCGTACCACGCGATGTGACCTGATTCTTGGCAGACGTACAAATCAATGCCGTCGGATTCGTCCAGCAGACGGTCCTTGATGACCATCGATGCACCGTGTGCGATGAGGCAATCACGCTCCATCTCACCGAAGCGAAGACCACCCTGCCGGGCGCGACCTTCGGTCGGTTGGCGGGTGAGGATTTGCACGCGACCGCGAGAACGGGCGTGAATCTTCGAGGACACCAAGTGGTGCAGGCGCTGGTAGAAGATGCAGCCAACAAAGATGTCAGCGGGATAGGCTTCACCGGTTTCACCGTTGATCATGCGCTCACGGCCGGAGTGGTCGAAGCCATTGCGAACAAGAGCGTCGCGCAGGCTGCTTTCCTTCTCACCACGGAAGGCAGTGCCGTTGATGCGGCGACCTTCCATGGAACCGACTTTGCCCCCGATCATCTCGAGGACGTGGGCCACCGTCATGCGCGACGGAATCGCGTGGGGGTTGATGATGAGGTCAGGCACAACGCCGTCTTCGGTGAAGGGCATGTCCTCGGGGTCGAGCAGGCGTCCAATCACGCCTTTCTGACCGTGGCGCGACGCGAACTTGTCGCCGACTTCGGGCACCTTGTGGCTGCGCACGATGACGCGAACCAGACGGCCGCTGTCCAATGATTCGGTCACGTAGACGTTGTCCACGTGGCCCATCTCACCATGGCGAACAAGCATCGAGGACTCGCGGCGTTCTTGAGCTTGCAGGAAGGTACCGCCTCCTGACTCTTCGAGGAAGCGAGGTGGGCTGGTCTTCCCGACGAGCACGTCTCCACCGCCGAGGTGAGTCTCGGGGACGGGCAGGCCGTCTCCCTCGAGGTGCTGGTACGAGGACTCAGGCTTCAGTCCCTTGACTTCTTGGAGCGAAGAGCCTGGCTTCTCAATCTCTTCGATTTGACCGCCCGGGAAGCGCTTGCGCTCGGCGTTGTAGGTGCGGTTGAAGGTGGAGCGGCCAAGGGCGCGCTCAACGGATCCGCGGTTCATGATGACGGCGTCCTGCATGTTGTAGCCGTGCAGGGACATGATGGCCACGATGAAGTTCTGGCCACCGGGGCGCTCGTCGAAGCCCGTGGTGCTCATTGCGTCGGTCTTGGTGATCGAGCGGTGCGGGTAGTGCAGGATGTGCGCTCGGGTGTCGGGGCGTAGTCGATAGTTGGCGCTGGGCAGCCCTAGGGATTGCTTGACCATCGCCGTGCCGCCGGTCACGCGAGGAGTGGAGTTGTGCTCAGGGTAGGGGATGAGCGAAGCGCAGACACCGAGCATCAGTTGTGGGTCAATCTCACAGTGCGTGTGCTCGTTGGTGTACTCAAGTTCAACCTCGAACGAGGTGGTGCCCCACTCGCCGTTGGGCAAACGGATCTTGGCCTCGAGGACGGCGTTGCTGGCGTTCACTTGCCCCATGTTGGTCCAAGTCACGTTCTCGTTGGTCACTGGGCGACCGGCATGCTCGCTGCCTTCGGGGACCTTCTCGGGGAGCAGGAAGGGGCGGGAAGCGATGAAGAGGTCTTCTTCCTCTTCGGCGTCCACCCACTCGATGATGCCCTTGGTAAGCAGGTTGGCGAAGGTGGTTTCGCCGGTGCGCAGGTCTTCGAGATGACCGGGCGTCAAACGTGGTGCGCCGTCATGAAGGATGAGCAATGGGCGCAAGATTCGGCCCTTGTCGGTATTGATGAAGATGTCACGGTTCTCAGCGTCGTGGCGGATGGACACCTCAGGGGGGATCAAACCGCGGCGTCGGGCATTCTTGAACTGGTTGACCAGGTTCATGCCGTTGTCGTGAATGCCGTAGATGTCACCGTTGACGTGGACGCGGTCACCGTTGGTCCAATCGTCGGGCTGATAGACGTCCATGTCGTCGAGTTGTCCACAAATCATGGCGTCATCGACTTGCTCTGAAACGTCGATCATCTGAGAGGCGTTCTTGACCAGACCGCAATTCTGACCCTCTGGGGTCTCGTTAGGGCACAATCGACCCCACTGTGTGGGGTGCAGGTCACGGGCCTCGAAGTGGGGTTGGCTGCGGACCAGCGGGCTGGTCACGCGTCGCATGTGCGAGAGCGCGGACAGGAAGGTGGTGCGGTCCAACAGTTGGCTCACACCGCTGCGTCCACCCACCCAGTTTCCGGTGGCCAGCGCGTGCATGATTTTCGAGGTCAACACGTCAGGTCGGAGGCAGGAGCTGATGCGAAGTTCGCGCTTGCGGTTGTGGTGGCGCTCAAGTTGGTACTTGAGGTCGCGAGCGAGCTGACCAGCGGACACGCGGAAGAGGTCTTCCACGAGGTCACCGGCGAGGCGCACACGCTTGTTGGCGTAGTGGTCCTTGTCGTTGGGCGCCTTATCCGTCAGCGCCATTTCGAGCACCTGTCGGACGATGCGGCCCACGAAGATGGCTTTCTTCTTCCGGTCGGCGGTGGTGTCGCCGAGGTGAGGCAGAAGCTCACGGTCGAGGAGTTGGTTGACGCGCTGCTCGCGGTATTCACGCTGCTGACCGGCTGCGAACTTCTTCTGGAGCCACTCATGCGCTTCCTGAGTGTTCATCGTGTTGTACTCTTCGTTGTCGTTGACTTCGTTGATGTTGGCCACGATGTACTTGAAGGTCTCAGTGGGGCCGGCGATGGCGGTGAAGATCTCCTGATCGTTGTCGATGCCAAGAGCACGCATCAGAAGGACCACAGGGATGGCGGTCGTGCCGGCGGTGCTGACCTTCACCATGAGCATCCCGTCGCGGCGCTTTTCGACGGTGAGGGGCTTTCGCATGCCGTCTTTCTGGGAGAAAATTTTGGCGACTTCCGTCTGCTTGGCGTAACGCTTGTTGATTTCCACGGTCACGCGGTTGGGCGCGAGGTCTTCCATGGAGATGAGCACGCGCTCAGTGCCGTTGATGATGAAGTAGCCACCAGGGTCGAGGGGATCCTCGCCTTTGGTGCGGAGCAAGGCGTGCCATGCGTCCATGTCGTCATGGGACGTGGTCGGGGCCAGCACACGGTCACCGGCGATGTGGTTGGGGTGGAGGTTGCAGCGCTTGGAGCGCACCATGATCGGCATGTTACCGACCTGAACCGCCTTCTCGGGGTTTCCAGGCACGCCGTTCCTGTAGATGGTGAAGTCGATGGTGACCGGGGAGAAGTAGGTGAGCTTGCGCAGACGGCACTCCATGGGGGTCGAGGGGTGCTCGGACCCATTGGCCTCCTTGGTCATGGGTTCGCCGAGTTGGACGTTCTTTAGGCGAATGACAATGTCTTGGTCTGCAACGTCGAGGCGGATGAAGCCGCCTTCCTCGTCTTCGATTTCCTCGTCGGTGCCAACGCGGATGTTTCGGATGATGGTTTCCATACGGGATGGAAGGTTTTCCCCTGAAGGGATGCAGTCGTCGTAGGATGCAATTTGGTGGTTCACGAGACTGCGCTCGCGGAAGTAGGCTTCGATAATCTCCTGCATGATGCTCCCTCCGGTTCAGCTCCCCTCCACAATGAGGCGATAGGCGACGGCGACGCCAGCGGAGGGCGACTTCCGAACCACCTTGAGGACACGGTCGGCGATCCAACCCGAAGCCAGCGGCTTGTGGTCGGGATTCGCAGCGAGAGCAGCCACGTCTTGGGCTTCAGCGGCTTCCTTGATGACTTGGACCACAGGGTCGGTGATCAGGATCTTGGGGAGCAGTTCCTTGGCCAAACGCTGTTCCCCGGTTTCGGGGTCTTCGCGGACAAGGTCCCACGGCGCAAGTTCGTCAACTTCGACCGCAAATTGCTCTTCGCTGGAAATGTTGGGAGCGCCGAGGAGTTCCTGGTGAGGCACCATCGTGTGGTTCAGAGGGTTGAACCGAATGTTGACCTCGGGCCGGTCGTAGTCGTCAATGGCCTTGGCCCGGATGGTGAGCTTACGGCTCTTCTTTTGCGCTCGACGGCGGGAGCCTTGGTCGGCAATGATGCGCATCACGTTGGCATGAACGTCGCTTTCTTTGGAGACGCTGAGGCATGACGCAACCTCATCGGGGCTCATCTTCTTGATGTCCGCCATGTTGCGATCGGTGGCCAACTTGTGGGCCGCTTCTTCCTCGACACCGAGCTCAATGAGGCGTTTTTTCGTTGCGCTTTTCACGACCAAATTATCCCCGCCTTTGGCCCGTGAACGATGGACCTGAAGCCTATCCAGGCGGGCCCGACGGGGTTCGAACCCGCGACCATCGGGTTAAAAGCCCGACGCTCTACCTGGCTAAGCTACAGGCCCAATGCGCATCTTGGGCGAGCGTCCGACCGGACCTCCCTTTATGAAGATTTCGCGTGTCGGTTACCGCCGCCTTCGGATGATGATTGTCCACGCAGCACCCTGATGTATAGCACATGTGGTGGACGGCATGGAACGCATGAATGCCCCATTTGCTCCGGCCGACGCTGAGGCCGAACGGTTTCGGCCTGAACGACCGCCTCAGGACACATGTTGGATCGACGCAAAAAACCGCCCTTGGGAACTCGCGGTCCCCCACACCGTCTACCCTCCAAGGGAAGACACCGATTTGTTGGCGCAGTGGCTTGCTACGCTGGGACCTGGTGCAGGACGCTCGGTGTTTGAAATCGGCGTTGGCAGCGGCGCCATCATGCTTCAGGCGGCCGCTGACGGGTGGAGCGTCAGCGGCTGTGACGTTCACCCATACGCGGTCGCAGCCACGCGTCACGCCCTTGCATCGCACGGTTATGCTGGACGCATCCTCGAGGCTGACGTCAGCGAACTTGATGCATCCCTGCTCGCCAAGGCAGACCTCGTGCTGTGGAACACGCCATACCTGCCTTCGGTCAAAACCGGACACGATCACCTTGGCCCCTTGGAAGAGGCTGGGTTGTCCGACCCGCTTCCTGAAGGATCCGGTCACGCCCTTCTGGCGCGATTGGACGCCGCGTCGAGAGGAGAGCGCCCGCTTGTCGCCTTGGTTCTCCAAGAGCGGGCCGCTGCCGACCTCCGAAGCGATGCAACGAAGCGAGGGTGGGCTTGCTCCAAGGTCGGCCGGCTTGAGTTTGATGACGGAGAGTGCCTGAACGTGCTGACTTTGGCCCGCGCGTGGCCCGGTGCAACCTCCACCGTGGTTGCCTCCACTGGAAGCACCAATGCGGACCTCATGATGGGAGAGCGAAACGTGGGTGAGTCCCTCCGTGCCGAACAGCAGACCAGCGGACGCGGACGACGCACGGCTTCATGGACCTCAAACCACGGAGATCTGACTGCGTCTTGGGTCATCCACGAGGGGTCATCATCGGTGCCATCCCACGGCCTCATTCAAGCAGCATGCGCCCTTGCCACGCGGGACGTGTTGACCGACCTCGGCTGCGTGGACACCGAACACGTGCTGCTGAAGTGGCCAAACGACATTTTGCTCAACAAAAGCGCACCAGCCAAAGTTGGAGGTTGGCTCATCGAGTCCGTGCAACATGGCCGGAACACGAGGATTGTCGCTGGCTTGGGGCTCAACCTGACCGAAGGACCACCCGTTGTGGACGGAACGCCTCGTGCCCACGTGGAAGGGACCTCCGCTGATGCACTGCATGCAGCCCTGCACGCCCGCCTCCGCAGCCGGTTGGGCGACCTGTCCAGCACGCCCGGACGCCGCCGTCTTGTGGAGGAGGCTGTTCTTGCCTACCGCGCATCAGCCCATCGTTTGGGCATGAGCGACCTTGACGGAGCGGACCTGGTCCCCACAGACATGGACGAACACGGAGGGTTGTGCGTCGAAGGTGAACAAGAGCCGATCCACGACCTTGATGCAGTACGTTGGCACGCGTGGCCCTAAGGCTCAGTCAAGCAATTCAGCGTCAAGGCTTTCTGCGTCCGAGACGACGTCTCCCTGTTGACGGGAAAGCACCATGGCATATCCCACGAGCACCGCTCCGAGAAGAGGTGCCCACACCATGCTCACCGTCCCTCGGTTCAGGTCCACATCCACCTCACCGCTGCCTTCAGCCACAGAGATGGACCACGACACGGTTCCACGATCCGTCACGTCAAAACTCGCCGTTTCCGTGTCTCCGGCGGCCACGGCCTCGGTGATGAGCACTTCTTCTTGACCCTCAAGTTGGAACCGTATGGTGACCACAGACGTTTGGTTCACGGTGTAGGTCATGTCCACCGAATCACCTCCGCCAAGGCGGGCGTTTCCTGATACTCCATCGTCCTCGGTAAAGGGGACAGGGTCATCCCAAGCAAGCATCACGATGCTGCCCACCAACAAACTGAGGCCGACCAGCATGAGGACGTCCTGCGCACGAAGCGGTGGTGCATCGCCCCCGGCTCCCATGCTGACCCCTCAGCGCTCTGATTCATCAACGTCGTGGCGGTCGAGGCAGGCCGAGGCGTTCTCGAACCAGTCGAATCTTTCCTGAGGTGGTCACCCCTCGAAGGCCGTGCTCTGACCATGTTGACGCGTTCTCAAGGACGGACCGAACGGTTGGTGCGACCGCAAGCGTCACACCGAGGATGGCCAGACCAACCTCCTCGTTGCGCTTCGAGGCGGGAATGGCGTCCATCAAGCGAACGTTGACGGGAAAGAGGTCGACCAATGCTTGCTCGATGTCCTCGCGTGATGCGAAGCGTGGACCGAGCTCGACGCCAATCCATCGTCGCTTTGGACGATGGGCTTTCGACGGACGGGCCATGCAAGGTTGGTTCAGCCCGTCCTTGATGACCGTTCTCCCCGCACGTTCAAAGCCAGTGCGTCCCGTCAGGGAGCAATGGACGGGGAAGAGGTGGAGGAGACGCCCCTGACCCTCATCGGATTGATTCGTACCTTGACCGCGCGGGCCACAGCACCGCATCTGATCGGATTCCTCGCTGTGGTCATCACGTTGTTTGTGACCGTCAGCAGCACGCGTGGGCTCGAAACCGAAGTGGCTGCGGCCTTCGTGGGCATGGGTGCATCCTACGCGGCCGTGGCCGGTCTGGCAGACCATGCGAGCTTCCGTTCATGGATCGTGGCGGAAAAAGGGAGTTCCCCATGGACGCTAATGACGGTTCTGATCCTACCCTTGGCCACTGCTGCGGTCCTGACTGGCGCTCTGCTCATGATCGCTGACGCAGCCGGACTTCGCACGGCTCTGCCTGTGGCGTTGGCCGCGCTCTTCGTGGCGTGGTCCATCGGCCAAGGCCGGTCTTTTCGAACCGCCATCGTCCGCTGGCCAACGCCCGCTTTGGCTCCTTCACCCCGCAACCCAAGCGGTGGTGTCGCCACAACATTCCGATTGCTGAGCACCGCAGTGCTTCTCACCGTCGTGCTCGTGGTCCAGGCTGCTCTCGCGGGAACCTCCATCCTGACCGCATCGGTGGGGATAATGGACGTGCTTCTTGACCAATTGGCCCTTGCCGGGGGCCTTGTCGCTTTGTTGGTGGCAGGGGAGTTCCTCACCGCAAAAGGACGGCGAACATGCGGCAAAGATCGATGGACATCGCGCATGTTCGCACGGTGGCAGGTGTTGGCCCTAACCTTCGCCGCGTGGCATCTTGGAACCGCATGGCGTCACATCACCTCGGAGCAACCTCAAGTGGCGACCGCTGTCGAAGAAATCATCCTCATGACCGTGACGGTTGTCATGGCGGTGTGGTCCATGACCAGCCGAACCCGCGGGTCGGACCTGGGCATCGTTCGCCGCAGCAACGCGCTGTTTTGGGGGCTCTCCTTTGGCTACGCCTACGCCGGTTCTGTGGCGATGCTCAGCACCGTCGTGCAGGGCGTCAGTGGCGTGCTCTTCCTCGGTCACGTCGTGGTGGCCTTGACGCTGCTGGTTCTTTTGCGGTCCACGGGTCCAGCCTTGGCTCAGCGGCACGCCACGGCCCTCGAACATGCGGCCATGGGATCACAGGTCGAGGCACGTCTCGCTCAGCGGCCAAAGGCACCCTCAGAACCCACACACGCTGGAGGAGATGGCCCCTCAGCGCCAGAAGACGAGGTCCTTCAGAGCGAGTCGATACCAGAACAGGGTTCAGTGGCCCTCGCTGACCACGGCGACGACATCATCGAAGTGCTCGATTAGTCGTCAGAGCTCAAACCGGACAGCAGCAGGATGACCCGGACACGCCCGTACATGGCCTCTGACACACGAGCTCCGAGGATTACTTTCGCGTCTTGGCTGAGGGTCCGCGTAAAGGCCTCAGAAATGGCCCCCATCTGTGCGATGGAAAGGTCGGGCCCGCCCTCCAGGTGGATGTAACAGCCCGTGGCGCCACCGACGTCGACATCGGAAAGCGGGGCGCCTGCGGCCTGGCGAATCAGACCTTCCACATCGTCTGAAGACCCGCTGCCGACCAACAAGGTGGCCGCTCGGCCGTTGGCGAGGATGGCCCTCAAGTCCATCAAATCCAGATTCATGAGGCTCATCTTGAGCAACGAGTGGACCAAACCATCCACCAAGTCCTCGATCCACTCCGAACCCATGGCCCAATCCTCACCACGTTCGCGTGCTCTGTGCGCCAAACGTTCGAGGGAGACGCGCACGGTCACGTCGGCGTTGGCTTGCAGACCCACCAAGGCACGGTTGGCTATGCCGGTGCGATGCGGCTGTTCGTTGGCGAAAGGAAGGGAAGCGACGGCGATGACGATGGCTCCTGACCGTCGAGCTTGTCGGGCGAGTTCTGCTGCAGCACCGCTCCCGGCCCCGCCACCGAGTCCGGTCAAGAGCACCACCAAATCCGCCCCTTCGAGCACAGGACGCGCCATTGCGTCGAGCCGGCGCATCCGCTGCTCCGCAAGGGCCGGCAAAGCCGCACACCCCTCAGCCTCCATCGCGTGCCCAAGACGAAGCACGTGACCTTCAGCACCGATGCGGAGGCTGCGGTCGTCCGCATCCACAGCCAGCAAACGCGTGGTGGGACAACGGCGATGCGCGGAGGCGGCCCACGCACAACCAAGGCCTCCGACCCCGGCGATGACGATTTGCCCACCGTCCATGAACGGGCTTGAGGCTGCACCGGTCCATCAACCTGAGCCACGGGTTCAGTCGATGTAGCGGAGGTAGCGACGCCGCGCATCGCGAGCCCATGCGTTGTCGGGCTCGAGATCAAGAACGCGGTTGTAGTAGGCCACCGCCTGTTCAAACTCCGACAAATGCCGTCCATGCATGTGACCAAGGTTGGACAACACTGGGATGCACTCGTCGTCCTCGTTCAGCATGTCCAGCAGGATGGCTTCGGCCTTTCCGATTTCTCCACGGAGCATGAACTCCTCCGCTTCGTCGAGCCGACGGAGTTGGTCGTCTGAAAGCCCGTAGACGTTATCAAACGCGTGCTCCGTCATGGGCCTAGGACCACTGGGCCAAACATGAAGTTTCTTGCCCCTCAGTTTTAACGTTAGAAACGGGGTACTGCGCCGCTACATTGTGGCATTTAGCAGACAATGTTTAAGGCTCCCATCCAAGTGGGTTAGAGCATAGGGTGAGGCCATGCTCAAGCGCACCTCCACGCTCCGGCTCTCCCTAGCCGCCTTGCTGGTGTTTGCGTTGCTCCTCCCTGGGGCCGCGACGTCCTATCACACCGGCATCGGTGGCGAGCAAAACAACGCTGGCGAAGTCATCGAAGACGTCGCCAAGGAAGGCTGCCTCTGCCACAATACGGAAGCGGACAACACCGTTCAGGTCATCCTCGACGAAGTTCCATACGGCTGGGCCGAAGGAGAAACCTACACCATGCACCTGCAATTGATTGGTGGACCTGAAGCCGGCGGGGCGTGGACGGGCGGCTTCTCCATGCGCGTCAGCGAAGGAAGCCTAGGTGGCGAAGACGTCCAGAACTGGGAGGGTGACCTCACAACCCTCACGCAAATCGAAGCCAGCGCCAACGTGGCCGACCGCATGTGGGTCATCGATTGGACCGCACCGGCTGCCGGCACCGGTGCCGTGACCTTCTGGATCACCGGTAACAGCGTCAACGGCGACGCGATACCGGGCGCCGATGACCGTTGGAACCAGCTCTTCTTCACCCTGCCCGAGAACGACGGTGCTTCCCCGGCCGGACTGCGCACCCTTTTTGCCGGCGACGGCAACGTCCAGGCGCCTGAACCCGACCACCACGGCGTTGATCTGCACCACATGGGCGCAAAACTTCGCGCCCACTGGCTTGGGCTGCTCGGCTTCGGAGCCGTCATCGTGGTGGTCGCCTTCGCCGGTTTCCTCCTGCGCTACGGCTTCTCCACCTCCTACCAAGGACGCTCCAACCAACTGCGTCTGCGTTACCATTTGAATCGACGAGGTGATCAGTGATGGACGACGAGGTCACCAAGCTCCTGCGCATGGTCGCCAACGGCACCGTGCCCATCGAAGACGCACGAAAGGCGCTCCTCGAAGTCGAACTCAACGAGAAGCAACTCGACGAAGCCATCGATCGCGGCGTGTTCACGGAAGCCGAGGTCGGGTCCATCGTGTCTGCTTCGCTTGCGCCTTCCGGCGCCTCGTACCTCACCATGGCCTTCCTCGGCTGGGGCCTCTTCTGGGTCATGTACTGGTCCTTCTCCATGATGTACGGCCTCATCCAAGGATGGGACCAACAGCAGTTGGCCTACCATCTGGCCATCACGTTGGTTACCCTCATCATGATGGGCATCATCTACCTCAAGTTCGTCCTGCCTGACACCATCATCGTCAAGCACGCTGCGAACAAATACATCCCAGAACACGCCAAGGATTGGCGGGAGTACAAGTGGTGATCCGCATGGCGAAGTCCTACGACCTCAAGCCCGCCCCGCTCAACGGCGAGAAGGCGGACGCTTCTGGCGGTGCATCCGTGGTCAACCGCCGCCAATTCCTCCGCTACGGCTTCAACGCCACCACCGGCGTGCTCGCCGCCTCGGTTGGCGTCCTCGGTTTTGCCGCCATCCTGCTCCCGCCAGGTGCAGGAAGCGGTGGCGACTTGGCCGTGAAGTATTGGGCCAAGGGACGTGAGGACGAAGCCTGGTACGGTGCCAAACACCTGCAGTCAATGACCCGCGAAGACTTCGTGGCCGAAGCCGCCAAGACCAGCACCGGCACTGCTGGTGCTGCAGGCGTATGGAACGGCGTGCCCGTTGTCGTGAACTACGTCGATCACGACGCGAACAGCAGCACCCCCACCTCCAGCGGCAAGGCCCGGTACCAGTCCATGGAAGGCTACGACGAGACCGGCAAGTACGTCGGACACTTCGACGACATGGTCGATGCCGACCCACGCATCTTCCCGACCGGTGGTCTCGTGATGGTGTTCGGACGTTGCACCCACCTCTGCTGCATCCCCGGTTGGCAACTCGTTAGCAACACCTTCACCGAAGACACATGGACGCCTGGCGGCGGCGATGACGGAGGCACGAAGCTGTTCTGCATCTGCCACTCTTCCCGCTTCGACCCTACCGCACTTGAACTCAACACCAACCGAAACCGCGCGAACGGTGCCACCTTCACCTACGCCGGCATTCGACGTTCAGGCGGACCGGCTCCAGTGGGCCTGCCGCTGATTCCGATTCAACTCAACGGTGACACCATCGAGGGCATCACCGACTACATGGGCTGGTTGACCTATTGCGACTGAGGTGATTTGATGAACACGATTTCCATCGTTCTCTGGTTCTTTATCGCCTTCGTGGCGGTCCTCGTCGCCTTCACCCTCCGCAAGGAAGACGAAGAGATGCCTCGCCGCGAAATCCTTCGTGCCGTCGAATCCAGCGGTTCGATGGGTCTGGCTGAACGCTCCTTCCTGTGGGTGTTCAGTTGGCTGGACACGCGCTTCCGCATCCAGGACTACTGGAACATGTCGAAGTCCGCATACTACAACATGCACCGCCAAATGCCCCTGACCCACGCTGAGAAGTACAAACTCCGCATCATCTGGTACTGGTACCCGCTGTACTGCTTGGGTGGCATCTCCTTCCTGTCCTTCATCATCCTCGTGATCACCGGCACGGTGCTTGGCATCTACTACGTGCCCGGTGGCGAAGGCGACCCTTCACCGGCCTACAAGAGCATGCAGTTCATCATGACCGAACTGCCCTTCGGCTACATCATCCGTGCCGTCCACCACTGGACGACCCACTTCATGGTGGCCAGCGTCTTCCTTCACATGTGCCGCGTGTACTTTACCGGTGCCTACCGGAACCCACGTGAGCTCAACTGGCTCATCGGCGTCGCTCTGATGGCCCTGACCATCGTGTTCGGTTACTCCGGCTATCTCCTGCCATGGGACAGCCTTGCCTACGGTGCTGCCGTGATCGGCATCAACCTCAGCAACGCCTCACCTCTGGTCGGGAAATACATCGCAACACTGCTCTTTGGTGGAAGCAGCTTGACGGACCGAACGGTCACCAGGATGTACTTCATTCACGTGTTCATCCTGCCCGTGATCGTGACGACCCTCATCATCATCCATCTTTTCATCGTCTGGGTGCAAGGCATCGCGGAGCCACATTGATCAGGAGGGCATGACATGGGACTCATCGAGAATCTAGGGCGCGTCGCGAGCGTCTACATGGACGAGAAAGAAAAGCTCCAAACGGTCGGAGAGAAGCGGAAGCGTACCCGAATGGGTCACGGCTTCTGGCCGCACGAAGTGCTGCGTGACGCGATCATTTTCGCGTCCATGCTCTCCGTGCTGCTGTTCTACGCTTGGCTCATTCCCCCACCCCTTCACGGCGCGGCCGACCCCTATGCACAGGCTGGCTTCGTGTTCCCCGACTGGTACGTGCTGTTTTCCTACGGCTACCTGCGCTGGGGCGAATACCTCCCCCAGTTTACCGTGCCCACCGGTCCCATCGGCGCCATCGTTGACCAACCGGTCTTTGCCTGGAACGCCGCCTGGTGGGGCGCTGCCCTGACCGGCATCCCTGTTGGCATCCTCGCTCTCCCACCTTTCCTTGGCGGCCGCGAAAAGCGCCCAGTCGAGGATCCGTGGTACGCCAGCGCCGGTGCGGTCTACCTCGCCCACATTTGGTTCATCTCGGTTTTCTCGATCAACATCTTCCTCGAGTTGTACGGCAAAAACCGAACCGACTTCTGTAAGCTGGACAGCCACGGCGACCTGTTGTGCGGAACGCGTCCGCCGTGGTTGGCTGAAGTGTTCAACGCCATACCATGGCTGATGACAGGCGTGCTGCTCTGGATTGTGTTGCACTTCGGTGCACGGATGTTCCTCGTCAAAACCATCGGTGCTCGGCTGACGCAGGCCAACGCAAAGCGCATCCTCATGGGTGCCCTCGTGCTGTCCACCGCTGCCACCGTGGCCACCTGGGACACCTACGACAAGGGCTTCTGGGAGGCCAGAGGTCTGCTGACCATCGAATCCTACGAGGAACTCGAGGCCATGCGCTCGCAACCCTCGGACATTCACGTCCACGAGGCCAACGAATTCACCGACAAGCTCGGGTACTCTGAGACAATGACGGTCCCCGCTGTCGCGTGGCTGGATTGGCAAATCTTCCAACCGGCACGCGAAGTCATCTACGATTTCGCCGATGCGAACAACCATCAACAGCCGGATCAAGGCATCAACGCAGCCTCTGTGATCGGTAATTTCTCTGGCGGAGAAGGCTTTGCCGTTGATGGTACTTTCAGCATCACCGAGGACAGCACCCACTTCCCTGACGGTCATCACGTCAGCGTGGCCACCATCCCACTCGACGCAGCCTGCTCCTACCGCGCGGAAGAACGCAAGATTGGCGAAGCAAAGACCGCAGACATGCTCAGTTCTACCCTGACCGTCAAGGACGCCGACGGCGCGACGGTCAGTGCAGCTTCCTTCGACGACTGCGCCGGTGCTGAAATGGCCGAGTTGCCCGTGGGCACGTACACCTACACCTTCACTGTGACCGCTTCTGGTGCCTTGGCTGACAGCGATTTAATCACCGAAGTCACGATGAACATCGCGGCCTACCAGCCTCTGCTGCTCTTCGATGCCGACCTTTCCGACGCCAACCTTGCCGGTCATGCCGTTGATCTCAACAACGGCGAGCACGTGACGATGGCCCAAGACTACGCACAGGTCGTCAACCCCTCATTCCATGAGAACCCCAAGGCCCTTGACGCCAAGTTGACCTACGCGATGTTCATCCCATGTTTGACCCTCGGTGCGCTCGTCTTCGTCCTTCTCCGCTCGATGGCCACCGGATACGAATTCGAGATGAACAAGTGCTACGGCTGTGACCTCTGTGACGATGCCTGCCCCGTTCGCTTGTTCAACGGCGGTGACAAGCTCAACATCATCTACAACTCGTGGAACAACGAGGACGACGGTGTTCCGTTGTATTCCTGTTTGACCTGCTCTGCGTGCACCAACGCTTGCCCGCAACTTGTGGACTACGACTCCTACGTGGACATCCGCCGAAGCCTCATCGTCGGCGGCCCGCAAGCCGAGATCCCTCACACCGTGCTCCAAGCCGTCCTCAACGCCGAGGCCGAGGAGAGCGCCGACGCGGACTTCATCGCCACCGAGAACTACCCCATCACCAGCAACGTGGGCTTCTACCCAGGCTGCGTGGACTACCTCGACCAGGAGATGGTCTTCAGCCACCTCAACGAGGGCACCATGAACCTCGGTGCCAGCACCACCGCGGCCTTTACCCTCTTCGAAGAGATGGGCGATGACGTGACCTACCTTGGCCGCGACTTCCTGAAGTGCTGCGGTCACGACCAGAAGTGGCAAGGCATGACCGAGGTCTTTGAGAAGCTCAAAGCCTACAACCAGAAGAAGATCGAGGAATCGGGCATCGACACCCTCGTCTCCTCCTGCGCCGAATGCTTCCGCACCTTCGCCCGCGACTACGAGCTCGACGGCGTCAAGGTCATGCACACCACGGAGTACCTCCTCGAGCAGGGCTTCGACATGGAGCTCAAGGCCGACGAAGGCACCACTGTGACCTACCACGACCCGTGCCGCCTCGGGCGACAGATGGGCATCACCGAAGAGCCTCGTGAACTCCTCGGCCAAGTCGAAAACGTTGAACTCGTGGAGATGGAACACCATGGCGAGGACGCCATGTGCTGTGGTGTGTCCAGCATGATGTCGTGCAACGAGAACGCACGCGCCCTCCGTGTCAACCGCATGGAGGAAGTCCGCGCGACCGGTGCGGACAAGATGCTCACCTCCTGCCCCAAGTGCGTCACGCACCTGGAGTGCCTGAAGTTCGAAGGCGACGAGCGCTACGAGGGCATCGAGATCCTCGACGTCGTGACCTTCCTCGCTCAGCAGGTCGAGGCAAAGAAGTCCCAGGTCGAAGCCGACACACGCGTTGGCGTCGAAGCCTGAATCGGGCAACGCGCCCACCGCCAAGCGCTGCGGGCCTGAACAGGCCTATTTCCCATACAAGGTCTTCCGCAGGGCATGGACGAGCCGAGGCTGTACCGCTTCGTGCTGGGTGAAAAGACCGACGAATTCCTCCGGCAGCAGTCGATCAATGCCGCCGTTGTGGGCTTTCTCGCCCATCTTGTGCTGTGCGTGCTGTACGGAACGGGGCGCATTGATCTGCCGGGCATGGAGCCGCTGATCGACTCCTACCTCGATGCGTTGTACACGCCGTTTTCCATCATCCTCGCTTACGAGGTGTACGAACTGATCCGGGCCATTCCCGAATCCTTCTCGAACGCCATTGGAAAACAATTCGAGGTCGTCACCCTGCTCGTCGTTCGTGACATTTTCAAGAACCTTGCAGACCTCAATGAAACCGAATCCACGGCCTTGTACGACCCAGTTGCCTTCATCGCTGTGGAGGTAGTGGCCTTCATCGTCCTCTTCGCCACCGCCCTCTACTTCCGTAAAACAACCTCCAAAGCCACGCCCAAGATGCACGCTGATCGTGCAATTTCCTCCTTTGTGCGACAAAAGAAGACCCTCGCCACAGCCCTCTTCGTGGTCTATGTTCTCGTCGCCCTGTGGTCCTTTACGACGTGGACCAGCGGCGTCATTGGAGGCGAGGGCAACCTCAGCCGGACGGTGTTCTTCTCTGACTTCTTCACCTGGTTGGTGATGTCGGACATCCTGATTCTGCTGATTTCATACAAGCACACCACGGATTTCAACCACCTCGCCCGCAACACGGGTTTCGTGCTGTCCACGGTGGTGATTCGTGTGGGCATCGGCACACCTGGGTACGCTGGCGCCGCACTGTTCATCCTTGCTTGCGTGCTTGCTGTGGGGGTGTTGTGGCTCAACACCACCTTTGACCGTAGCGCGAAAGACCCGGAAGAGGAGTAGGGCGCTCGGCGTGTTTCCGAGGCCTCCAACACCGTTATGTCAGCGTGTGCAAAGGCAGTCGCGTTGACCATGCAACCTCAGCACCAGCCTCAATATGTTCACGTCGCGCACCAGCCGGTGGTCGTGGCTCAACCAAACGCCATGGTCGCGCCTGTTCGGCACCCACCGAGCGCCATCCTTGCCTATCTGCTCTGGTTCTTTCTTGGCCCATTCGGAATTCATCACCTATACATCGGCCGAGGCGTGGGCGTTTGGTTGCTGTCCCTCATCACCCTGCAAGGGCTCGGCCTGTGGTGGCTGATCGACCTGTTCCTCATTCCGAGTTCCTGTTCGAAGGTTCGCGGCGGCATGGTCGTCATGCGCTGAACGGTCGGGCTTCAGCTTGATTCAGCCGGTATCGACGAATGGTGCAGGTTAATGCGAAGTGCTCCAACCTCGTCCTGCACGTAACCAAAGGTGTATTCGACCTTCACTTCACTTCCCTCTGCATCGGTGAAGAAGTAATTCCCCATGGCTTGGGCTGTGCTTCCGTGGAGGAGCACACCCGCGTTCTCGAAACGTACCGCGGTCCACCCCTTGATCGCGAAGCCTTTGTCCTCGGGGCAGGCCCCGTTCGAGGCGGTGAAGTAGGACCACGCCTCGTCGAAGGTGGGCCGAAACTGCTCGATGGCGGCCAGCGTTGGCTTGAACAGCACCTCAGAACGTCCGTAGGCATAGAGCGACTCGACGTGCACGCGGGCACGCTCAGCATAATCGCCACCATCTCGGTGGGCCGCAGCGATGGCCACGATACCTTGTCCCCATGCGTGTTGTGCCTGCTCGATGTCAGCGATCGTGATCATGGATTCACCTTGTCTACTCAGGGTCAAACGGCACCCTATGATTCTACGTCACGGCAAGCCGCCGAGACCCGCCAGCCCAAGGGCTTCAGGCTTCGGCCGAGGGCGATGCGTCGGCCTCGCCTTCAGAGGACGGCGCTTCCTCGTCGTCTTCCATGCCGCGGATTTCGTAATTCGAAGGGAAGAGCGCCACCCCAACACCGAGCACAAGGAGGAGCAAGCCCCATCCAAATTGCTGGGCCACGAAAAGCAGTTCCAGTGAGATGACCAAGAGGACCAAGCCGCCGATGTTGCTGGTCCACACGAGCGTCTTGAATGTCGACAGCGAAACACCCTGCGTCCCGGGCTTACGGTAGGGCCCAAACTCGCCCCCAAAGCGCTGAGCAGTGGCTTCCTTTCCTTGCTTCGACATGGCAACGGCTCCTTCATCGGTCGATCATGGCGATTGCATCGGTTGGGCAAGCCAACACGCACAAAGCGCACCCGGTGCAATCGTCGCGGCGGATGACTGCCTTTCGGTTCGATTCAAGTTCGAGAAGAGGGCTTCGCATTGGGCGATGCACCATGTCGATGGCGTCGTCGTCGCACACCAACGGACACTGATCGCACCCGATGCACAACTCCTCCTTCACGAAGGCGACGGCGGTCTCGCCGATCTTGAGGTCCGCCATGCGGTTCTCGTGGCCGCCGTCGAGGAGCGCGCGAATGCGCTTGGCCTCAGTTTTACGACGCCGGGCGAGTTCCTCAAGCCCCGTCATGGTCCGGGGTGAGGTGGGCTTCGCTCGAACCTTGGCCGAGACGCCAGC
>PCBQ01000055.1 GCA_002731395.1 Methanobacteriota archaeon | reverse complement strand
CGGGGAAGTGGCGCCAACTGTGTCCACAGTATTGCGTCTTGATGCCGGAGGAGACGGCGGCGGCGGCGGCCAAAACGCTGAGATTTCACCGGCTTTGGTGTGGGGTGGCTTTGGCCTCCTCGCGGTGGTTGTCGTCGGATTACTCGTCGGTTTGTCCCGCCGGGAAGGCAGCGAAAGTGACCGGTTTGGGGACCGCTAATGCCCTTTTGGCACCTGCTCCGACAACCGTTTATACTCGGCCCCGGTGGAACGGTTGCACACGCGAGCGTAGTGTAGTGGTTATCACCTGGCGTTGCCAACGCTAGAACCCGGGTTCGAGTCCCGGCGCTCGCACTCCAGCACCACGTTCAACACCGGTAGGTTGAACCCAAACACGGTCGTCAAACACCCATGGACGAGCGTCAAATCTTCGTGGGCAAAAAGCCCGTTCACCTCTACGTGCGCGCCGTGGTCATGGCCATGGAATCGGGTGACCGTCTGGTCCGACTGACCGCACGAGGCGCCGCCATTGGAAACGCGGTCGATACCGCAGAATTGTGCCGTCGTCGCCACGGAACGATCGCCGCAGGTTTGCCCAAAACCGTACATGTACGTTCGGTCGACATCGCCACGGAAATGACCGAACGCCGCGATGGCGGCGGTGAGCGGGGCGTGAGCGTCATTCACATCGTCCTTGAAGGCGAAGGCGACGTGCCGGCTCAGAGCGAGGAAGAGTGAGCATCTCGAATTGCCTCGAGACGCCGAGTGATGTCGTCAGCGGTTGCTTCGTACAAGGACAACGGCCCTCCAACAGGATCCTCAAGGCCCCAGTCTTCGGTGATGGTTAGTGCGGGACAAGACACCCCGCAGCCCATTGAGATGATCATGTCAGCGGCTTCTGCGTCCACCATCTCGATGCCTTTCGGGTGCAAGCCAGAAACGTCGATGCCTCGGGAATTCAGAACCGTGAGGGCATGTTCCGCGACGGCCGAAGCCGGATGAGTGCCTGCGCTTGAGGCCAAGAACCCCATCGAACGTGCGATGGCTTCCGCCATTTGGGAGCGGCAGGAGTTGCCCACACAAACAAAGGCAAGGTGCATGGATGATTCTCAGCATCAGAGGATTTGAATTTCGCTATTGAGGACCACGCGGGCGCTTGTGTTGAGCGTGAATTGAAAAGAGCCCTCCCGATGGAAGGCCATGGCGGGCCCCCCTGTGTCCACCCACACGCCGAGCGATGGCCCCGCCCCGGACGGCCCCTCTGCTCAGGAACAGCGCCAGATGGAACAGGCCTACGCGCAGATGAAGCGAAAGATGGCCATGCAATCCCTTGGCAAGCGCATCAAACACAAGATCATGGTCCTCTCAGGGAAAGGCGGCGTGGGGAAATCCACCGTTTCCACCGGGTTGGCCTTGTCCTTGGCGCAACAAGGGCACAGGGTTGGGATTCTTGACATCGACATCACCGGCCCGAACGTGCCCAAAATGATGGGACTTGACGGCCGTCGCCTCCATGTCGAAGAAGGTCGTATCCACCCAGCCCAAGGCCACCTCGGTGTGAAGGTCATCTCGATGGCCTTCTTGCTTGATGACGACGACACTCCCGTGGTCTGGCGAGGCCCAATCAAGCTTGGCGCCATCCAGCAGTTCATTGGCGACGTGGAGTGGGGCGATCTCGACTACTTGGTCATCGATTTCCCACCGGGCACCTCCGATGAACCGCTGACGGTGGCTCAGTCATTGCCTGACATCGACGGCATGGTCATCGTGACCACGCCGCAAGACGTGGCGCTGCTCGACAGCCGCAAGTCGATCGGCTTCGCTGATTCGCTCAAGGTCCCTGTGCTTGGTGTGGTCGAAAACATGAGTGGATACACCGTGCACGGGCGAGCCCCGGCTGGCACCGAGGTTCAGATTGCGGGGCCAGGTGGGCGAACCCACAGCGTCACCGCCGACGATGACGGGGCGTTCCACGTGACCCTTGATTTGTTCAAGCAAGGCGGTGGCGCAGCGACCGCAGAAGAATTCGGCATCCCCTTCCTCGGCGCACTGCCCTTTGACCCCGGTTTCGTGCGTGGTGGAGACGATGGGGTGCATCGTATCGTCAGCGATCCAGAAGGTGCTGCGTCTGTTGCCTTTGCCGACGTGGTCGCCGCCATTCAAGCCCAAATCGGTCAGTCCGGTGGAACGGGCTTGGAAATCGTGTGAGGTGAGCCCTCGTGAGCGAAGCGATGCCGACCTTGACCCGCCTCGAGCGTCGTCAAGTGGACCTCCGTCTGACCTACGACGACGGTTCGAAATACACCGTGTCGTACGACGATTTACGCCACGCTTGTCCGTGTGCAAAGTGTGCTCCATCTCGCAACGAGGACGAGACGAGCAAAACACTCCGTCGTCAAGTGGAAGCGTTGCCTCCAACCAAACCAACGGTCCGCATGGTCGGCAATTACGCGCTGACCTTCGAGTGGGAAGACGCAGGATGCAGTTCCGGGATTTACCGGTTCGAACGCCTATGGGCCCTCGCCAATAACCAGGATCCCGACGGCGGTAAGCCCTACGTTCACGGAGCGTGGTGAGCACGTGTTCGTGCCCCAATCTCGCCTCCACCTCGGCGCTGAAGCCGAGGTGACTGCAGGCACGTGGTTTGGGCTTCCAGCGGTCATGAAGCAACGTCGGGCCCGAGGCTGGCGTCACCCCGACCTCGATGAGCGCCTTGGGCGCCAACGCATGCTGGCCGAGGCACGAATCCTCCTTCGTCTCCATCGCTCAGGCTTGCCCGTCCCAGCTTTGTTGGACGCGGACGTGGACGAGGATCGCTTGGTGTTGGAGCAGGTTGACGGACGCCCGCTCATCGACGTGCTTCGTGACGCCTCGGTGGTTGACGTTGAGCCCTTTTTGCACGCGGTCGGACAGGCGGTACGCCACCTTCACGCTCAGGCGGTGACGCACGGCGACCTGTCGACGAACAACATCATGATCCGTGACAATGGAGGCGTGGTGCTCATCGATTTTGGTCTTGCTTCCATCGAGTACGACCTCGAGCGGTACGGCATCGACCTCCACGTTTTGGACGAGGTGCTCGGCGCCAGTCATCCTGACCGTGAAGGCGCCATGGCCGCCCTCGAAGCGGGCTACCTTGACTCCGAGCATGCAGGAGAGGTTGAATCCCCGGGCGGGACGGTCCCGTCAGCGGCAGACGTTCTCGCACGGTTGTCTCAGGTCCGAAGCCGAGTGCGGTACCACGGATGAGGCTCATTCTTCCTCAGCGCTTCTTCCGCGTGCTTCCTGTTGAATTTGGACCACATACGCGAACGTCAGCGCAAGCATGACCATCAAACCCACCTGAAGGACCACATTTGAGTATGGTTGGAGCACGACCTCGCGGCTGTAAATCCGGACCGATGTCTCATCAGATGCGCTCCGTTCGAGGTAGATGATGTGATCTTCAAGCACCGTTGGCGACCATTGGTCCCGGGTGTCTGCGGTCAAGACCTCAGTGAGGTTCGTGGAAAGGTCATGGAGGTGGATTTCTCCATCGAGGTACTTGGCCTCGGGATTGATTGGATTGAGGTGGTCCCACCCGGTGTATGCGAGCACGTCTATGCCGAGGGCGGGATCGGCGGCTGAGTATTTCCCGTCCCCGATGAGGTGCATGGCACCAAACGCTCGGTCGTACAGCACCAAACGGTCCACGGTGCTAACGTTGACCACGGCCACGAGATGTGTTTGGCTGAGTTCGAGGTCGATGACGGTCCCGTTCTCCACGTCTGCTGGAAGGCCCCAGCCAAACATCTCGGCTTCCTGCTCTGGACTTGCGCTGGCGTTGAGCGGCACGGTCAATGCCCCACTGGTCCCTAAGCGGGCCATGCGGACCTCAAGCGGCTGAGCCTCCGTGCTCCATGCCAATTCTGCGCCGTTGGTGGCCAGAGCGATCACGCCAGAAGCCTGAGCCGGAAGCAAGGCCTCCTCGCCCAGCATCGACCAACCGTGCAGGGTGCCGTTGATGACCGCCAGCACCACAGCGCCTTGGGGGCCATCGGCCAAGGTCAAGATGGACGGTTTGGCTTCAATTGAAGCCTGCATCGTGATTTCTTGCGGTGCATCCGTCCTCACGGTTTGAATCACAGAGGCATTGGCCATCACCACATGTCTGCCGTCGAGAGCCACAAGGTCACCCTCCGTCATGTTTGGTTGGGTGACCTCGATGATCACGTCAGGGGTTGACAGATCGTTCAGGACCACCGTATGCACGCCGCTTCGGTTGTCCATGGTCACCACCCAGCCGTCTGCTGCTGCGGCTCCTTCAGGTGCTTCAATGCCGCCGGCTGGCAAAGCCTGGTGCGTCAAATCGTACGTCACGACCATCAGCACGAGGAACAGCACCACGCCAAGACCGAGCCGTGATTCGCGCGCTCCCGGCGTTCGGAACCGGTTAAGTTGTGACTTGACGGGCGCCATGAGGGCACGCAGCGCAACTCGTGGTTGCGTCAGCAACGACGCGAGGCGCGCGTTCATGGTCCGTTCGTCGCCGATGCGCCAAACGAAGCCAACGGAGCGGTCGGTCATGGCCACCGCTCCTGCAGCGATGAGCAGGCCCCCGACGATGTCGGAGATCCAGTGAATCCCGAGGTACACGATGGTGAACGCGGTGACCACCGTGTAGAGCAGGACCGTGTGGCGGTAACGTTTCCACCGGCGGTCTTCATCGTAGCGAAGCAGGCACAGCCATACGACAAATGGGATGCCGATGTGCAGGCTGGGCATCCCGTTGGTGAAGGGGTCGATACGGCGGAACCAATCTGCGATTTCAGGGGTCAAATCGTAGGCGATGGTTTCCATGCCCGGGATGACGTCTCCGGTCACTCGGACGTTGAAGAAGAGGTAGAAGGGAACAGCCAAAACGTAGACCCACGCGATTGACAACACGATGCGGTCGGCCATCCAGCGGTCGTCAAAATACGCGACATAGAACACAGAAACGTAGCAGATGAACATGAATCCTGCCACGTAAAAATGGGTCAAAGCGATGGACAACCACCTGACTTGGAACGCCTCTTGAATGCGCAACACCAAGTCGCCTTCAACAGCGTAAATCCATGCCGTCATGTCCAGATTGGTGTTGGCCATCAGGATTCGATCAACCTGATCGAGGAAGTCCTTCGCGTTGTAGATCATGAACAGCAAGAGCACGTGAACCCAGTACCGACGAATGAAATCCACGAATCCAGAGAGCGTCAGGCGACTCCACGGCGGAGCATAGACGGGAAGGAGCACCACGCCCAGCGCCAGGGCGCTGATCATCCACGTCAGGTAGACGCCTTCCACGTTCCTGCCTTCGGGTGAACGCCTTGAACGTTCGGCGTGCTTGGCGTCGTCGGTGCGCTCTTGAGGGGGCGCTGCGTGGGCCCAACATGGCCGAAGACGTGCTGCTCGTCGAACATCTCCCCATCGCACCAGAATCCGATGACGGAGGTGTCATCGCCATGGTCACCATCAACCGACCTGGCAAACTGAACGCTTTGAATCAGGACGTCATGGGGGCCATCAAGGCTTACGCGAAAGAGGTTGAAACGCACGATCACGTGCGCTGTGTGGTCTTCACCGGCGCCGCACCGGGCCCTGCTCCCGAGGGGCGACGCCCCAAACCGAACGCCTTCGTGGCCGGTGCCGACATCGCTGATTTTGCCGGAAAAGACAGCAAGCAGATTTACCCCATTTTTGCAGACAACGGTTGGGAAGCCATCTGGGGCATCAGCAAGCCGACCATCGCCATGATTGACGGCTTTGCCCTCGGAGGCGGATGTGAGGTGGCGGTCGCCTGCGACCTTCGTATCGCCAGCGACCGATCGAGTTTCGGCACCCCTGAGATCAACCTCGGTCTCATGCCCGGTGGTGGTGGCACCCAGCGCTTGGCCCGTTTGATCGGTTTGGGCCGGGCCATGGAAATGGTGTTCACCGGCGAAATGATCGACGCGATGGAAGCCCATCGCATTGGCCTTGTGAATCACGTGGTGCCTGCCGAGGACCTGTTGGAGCGCACGCTGGCGCTTGCCCGTACCATCGGCAGCAAGTCTGCAGCGACCATGAAGGTGGCCAAAGCCACAATGCGCGCCAGCATGGAAACATCGCTGAGCGATGGGTTGACGGTCGAATTGGACGCTTTCTCAGCGTTGTTTGACACCGCTGACACCGCCATTGGCGTTGAGGCCTTCTTGAGCCGTGAAACGCCCGAATGGACGCATGAATGAGGCGACCTGAGGCCCCGCAGGACCCCAGGTCGCGGCCACGGGACGCGAAGTCCCGAATTGGACGTGCGCCTCAGCGCAGGTTCAGTTTCGCCCGAACGTCGTCGGGCAGGTGGTGGAGATGCCGTCGGTACTTCCGAAGGAACCACACCGGCGCTTGCATCTTCCAAGCACCGTTGGACCAGCTCCGGTCGAGACGTGCATTGCGGAGATCCGCAAGCATCCGTTCCGTGGTCTCTTTTCGGACCGCGTCGTTCGCGCAGCAAAGACGCGGGGCACGGGACACGGTCGGTGTCCGTTGCCGGCGCTTGCTGGCGGTCATGCGCTTCCCGAGGGAGCCGCCTTTGCTGGAGGCTTTGACCCGCTCGGAGTAGGTCATCTCGTGCTGTGGTTCCTTGGCACCACGGGCCATGTTGTCGCGTCGTGAACGGCGCGCGCGCCGTTCTTTCTTTCCAATTCTGCTTCCCATAATCTGTTCTTCTCCTATGCCGGTGGCCAAAGCTGGCTCGTGGCCAGCAGGCTCGATCCGGCATCGGAGGGTCAGATGGGCTGCGCCATGGTTATACGTAGGCGCAGGAGGATATAAACATGACGCTTTCATGTCACATCATGTTGCAGCGCACACACCACGTCCGGATGCGGGTGTCCCGAACAACCGGACCGAGCAACGTCGAGTGCCGGGCCTCAGCACTTCATGAGAAGAAGCTTTCCAAGCGAGGTTCAGTCGTCGCTTGGCGCAAGTGCTGCAAGCGCGTCTGAGCGTGCTTCAATGGGATCCGGGAGTGGCGGCAGGTCGCCCAGCGGTGGCAATCCGTCAGGAAGGGGAAGCGGAGGCAATTGGGGAATGGGTTCAGGTTCGTTCGCGGCGCTGCTGCTGAAACCTTCGTCAAGCGGCACACGGAGTTTGATCACGCGGG
>PCBQ01000054.1 GCA_002731395.1 Methanobacteriota archaeon | reverse complement strand
GGGCTCGGCTCTTCTCGCCCGGGTGCAACGGTGCTTGGCGCCTCGCCAACTGCACCGGGCGGTTTCGTGGTGGACGACGTCCACCGCTTCGATCAACTCCCCTCCAACGACGTGACTGCGGTGGCTTCCGACTGGTGGGGCCTCCACATTTCGACGGAGAGCGGCACGATGACGCATTGGAACGCCCTGAGCGAAGAATTCGAGGAAGGACTTGACCGAAGCCCAACGAATCAGCGGGTTGAACGGATTGTGGCCGACGGCACAACGGCGGTGCTGATGATTGACAACGGCATTGTGGTCGTTGAGGCGTCGTCATCGACGCATACGCTCTTGGCGTCTGAAACCGTCCTCGGCATTTCGGACGTTGCACTCGATGCAACCGGCGCCATCTGGGCCAGCACCTTCGATGACGGCCTTGCCGCATGGGGCCCACCTCCAGGCTACCAGCCCGTACCGAGCGCAGCCAACCTCCGGGCCACGCCGCTCAATCTAGGCATCGGGACAGGCTTCGCTGACGTGACCGATTACCTGCACCCTGGCACCGGCATCGACCTGCTCAACCTCACTGGCCTGGACAACCTGTCCCTTGCCGCTGGGGCGGCAGGGGCACTCACGCCCACCGCTTTACCGCTGGTCTTCAGTTCAAACACCCAAGGTGCAGCCGTATGGGCCTCCACTGAATTGTTGCTCTGGGACGGTACGTTCGACATGGCGGACGACGCATTCGTCAGCCGCTTGCAAGCCGCCGTAGACACCGGGCGCATGCTGAATGGGAACCTGACCGTTGAAGCACAGCTGTTCAGCCCGGTGAACGGTTCGATGGATGTGCGCCTGATTTACGATTGGAGCCGTACCGAGACGCCCATCGAACTACTGGACCTGACGGATCGACCTGATGACGGTGGCGGTGCACTGCGCGCCTCGTGGTCCCTCGTCCACGACGACGATTTCGCGCGTTACCTGATTTACCTCAAAGCGGACGGTTGGGCCGCTCCACCAACCGCAGCAGAGCTGCAGGCCTCCAACGTTGAGCCAGACGCAGCCATCGCCCTGCACAGTCGATTGCAGGCAGATGTCTTCACGGCCGGAGGTCAACCGCTGATCGACGGCCAAGACTACAGCGCCGTGATCGTCGTTGAATACGCTGACGGCCGGCTCGGCACACCTTCAATGCCCCTCGGCCCAGCCACGTCCAGCGATGAAATTCCAAGGCCTCCAAACAGCGGTGAAGCCATGCCTTCCACCCTGAGCAACGCAGCCGACGGGGACCTCGAGGTCCGATGGGAACGGTGCACGGCCTTGGACCATGCCTCCACCAGGTTGTACGCCTCAACCGTCGAGCGCACCGACGTCCTCGGACTCACGCCTGAACGGGACGTGCCGAAGAGCGAGGGCAACGAGACCACGCTCTCCCTCCAGCCCGGACGCGTGTATTGGATCGGCCTGACATGTGTGGACGAGTCTGGGCAAGAGAACCTTAGCGACGCCCTCATCCTAGGCCCAGTGGTGCCCACGGGTGGTCTTGATGACGGCCGTGCTCCTCCCGCGCTCAAAGACGTTGATGCGAAAGATGCACCAAACGACGAAGGTGGACGGTTGACGGTCACGTGGACGCCCTCCATCGCTGTTGATTGCGCATTCTACACGGTCTGGCTGCACGAGCTTGGCGACATCCAAAGCATGGACCAACCGGGCCAAGACGATGGGCCATACGCCACCTTGGTGGCCGAAGCAATCCAGGACCTTCGCGACGGAAGCCTCGCCTTCGAAGAAAGCAAGGTGGTGACCGATTGCTCGGCCAACGGAACCGTGGTTGATGACATCGGCGGCCGTGAACTCGTTGACGGACGCACCTACCTGGTGGCCGTGACCGCCCACGACGTGTGGCTCAATGTCGACCTCAGCCTTGGTCAGGACACCATCATCGACGACGCCATTCCGTACCGAAACGTCGTGGATGAGGGCGTGCCACCGGCGCGCCTTGAGTCGGTGGAGGCCTTTGACCATCCAGAGGATGACGGAACCGCCGTCGATGTGGTCTTCGCGCCGTCCGCTGCTGACGACTTCGGCCATTACCTGGTGTGGACCTTCACTGAGGCGATCACGAACGTCAGCGCATGGCACCTCAACGGCATGCCCAGCGATTCAGTCAGCGCTTTGCGGATTGACACGCAGCGCATTGACGCCGACGGCTCATCCTTTGAGATCACCATGAATGAGGCGATGCACCGAAATCAAGACGGTACGTGGTCTGTGGTTCCCATCGTGGACGGTATGACCGTGCACGCCGCGGTCACCGTCCACGACCTGCGCGGAAACGTTCACCTTGATGGACTCGCCACAGACTCAGCCGTGGCGATCGACAACGTGGCGGACCGTGAAGCACCTGACCGCATCCAAGACCTTGTGGCCACCGACCGGCCCGAAGACGACGGCCGAGCGGTGCTGCTGGAGTTCCTGCCGAGCACAGCAAGCGATGTCGATGCTTACGAGGTCTACGTCCTCAGTGCTCCTTTCAATCGCGTCAGTGAAGGCGCCTCGCCAAGCCTGATCCTTGACCGCACCCCGAATTTCCCCGTCGTCGTGGACCGTTACTCTGACGGCAGCTCCCTCGAGGCAGGCGTCACCGTACATCTCGCTGTCGTGGTCCGAGACACCAGCGGGAACGCACACCTCACCGATCTTACGACAGTGTCGGTTGCGCCCGTTGACGACGGTGTTGAGGACCCAGGGCTCTACCTTGACTCAATCACCGGCGTCTCCGCCGCATGGGTTGACGAAACCGACGTGCTTGTTGCTTGGCAGCACACCAACGATCCGAGTGTTCGTGCCTACCGTGTCTACTTCGCTGAGGCCACCTTCCCTGACGTTGAAAGCGCCACGCTAGCCGGCGAAGTGCAAGCCTCAAACTCATTCCGCATCACCGCCGCAGCCTTCCCCGAACTGGTGAATTCAACCGGGTGGTACATCGCGGTCACACCCGTCGACGACGTTTTCGAAAGGACCTCCGTTGAGCCCGTCTTCCTGGCACCTTTGACCCAAGGTGAGGACAGCGACGGCGCAGTGGACGGTGGATTGGACCTCGGGACCTACCTGACCGGCCCCAACGCCATCGTCGCCGGGTTGATCCTCATCACCGTGCTCTTGGCCCTGCTGGTGCTGCGACGCCGCGGTGGCGAAGGCAACAAGGCCTACACGTTGCAAGAGGCCACATGGGGCATTCAGGAGGACGCCTTCGGCCCGATTCCAACGGCTCCGGCCCCATCGCCTCCACCCGCTGCTCCACCCTCGGTGGCATCGGCACTGGCGGCTCCGGAGGCTCTGTCCGTCGACCTGTACGCCGCAGCGCAGCAACTCAGTCCTGCTCGAATGGAGGCCCCTGTCACCCGCCAGGGCGGTTCACCGGCCAACATTGATGGCCTGCTGGACGACCTTGGCCTTGACAATGCACCACCTGCTGCCCAAGGTGGCTTGGACACCTCCTTCCTCGACGATTTGCTTTGACCGGTGCGCTGAAGCACGACACCGCCTTCCCTGAGGTGAGCACATGCCTGCAGGACCGCGTGATGCTGTGTTCACGACGCTGCTTTTCCGTCCGCAGCTCGGCGTCGCCGATCTCAATCTGCACCTTGCACGCCTCGAAACCCATGCCGAAGCCTTGCGGTTGACACCACACATGCCTGGCGCCCTCATCGCCCTGCAGGAGACCTGCCAAGACCGCACATTGGAGGGTCTGGTTCGCCTCGCATGGTCAAACGACGGATGGAGTTGCACGATACGCGACCGCCAGACGCTTCGGGAACTGGACGCCATCACGGCACCTGCCCCACGGTGGGCAGGTCGCGTGACTGGAACAAAACACGGCGCGTGGGCGTGGGCGGATGAAGCGGCGGCTCATGGTGAAGCCATGGGCGCCGATGCGGTGCTGTTGGTGCACGAGCACCGCATCGTGGACGAGCGGCGTTCGACTCCCCTGTTGTTGGACGATGACGGCGTGGTGTGGGCCGCACAAGAGGACGACGGGGGTGTGGACAGCGTGACCCTGCGTACCCTCCAAACGGGCCTCGCAGCCGCGGGCCTTCCCGTTCAACGGGGCCACCTCAACGAACGGCGTGTGGCTCGAGCCACCGCCATGGTGCTTGTTGGCACCGGACTTGGCGTGGCTTTGGTCGATACCATCGATGGGGTACCTTTTGTTTCGCCCAGTCCGCGCTTGTTTCACGTTTGCTCTGACGCATACGAGCGCCACATGAAGGACCAGACCACCTGGACGGCCCTCGGAGGAGGTTGACATGGACCTCATTCGAACGGTTGAGGGGTTGCGTGAGCAGGGTCATCTCGGACCGACGGCCGGAGCTTTCGGTTCCCCGGACGAGGTGTTGCTCCTTTCCACTGGACCGGCCAGTCATTTGGCCAAACACTCGATGATCGCTCGACCACCACGATGTCGAGCCGTGGTACGACAGCCCGAATCAGCGGACGACGTGCCTGACCCCAGCAACCCGCTGAAGGCCGAACCCGAATGGAGCGCAGAAGGCGAATTGAAGGCCACCGTTCAGATCTGGTCCAGTGGAGCTTGGCATGACAAACAGCAGGTTTCGGCTCCGACGTTGGATGACCTCATGCGGACCTTGGAAGACGTGATGCTCAATCCTCAGCCCTTCGTGAGCCGGGTGGAAGGGTGGCCACAGCGGCCCTTCCTCAGCGGTGCTTTCGCTTACGATTTGGTGCAGTGGACGCAACCCATCAAAATCCGCCACGTGCCTGAAAGTAAGGCACTGCTGGCCGTGTTGTGGGTAGTGGAGGGGGCCCTGCTCATCGATCACGCATCTGGCCAGATTCATCGACTGCACACCGAAGGCGACACGTGGGCACGGCGCCCTGAGCCGGCAGAACCGCGCGTGACTCCACCGCCCGCTGCGAGCCAACCCACGTTGAGAAGTTCCATGGACGATACACAGCACGCCGAGGCCATTGAAGCGGTCAAGCAGGCCATCGTGGACGGGCGGATGTACCAGGTCAACATTGGCCGAAGGTGGACGGGGCCACTTGATGACGAGCCGTGGAACGTGATGCGGCGCTTGCTGGAAGGAAATCCCGCTCCCTTCTCTGCGTGGACGTGGGCTCCTGACCTCAACCACCACCTGTTGTCAAGTTCGCCAGAATCGCTCTTACGGATTCACGCCGGTCAGGCAATGACCTCGCCCATCAAGGGCACCTATCCGCGAGGAAGCGACGCACTGGAAGAGCAAGCCCTCCGCCGTGCGTTGGTGGAGGACGAGAAAGAAACCGCTGAGCACAGGATGCTCGTGGATTTGATGCGCAACGATTTGGGTGCCATCAGCCGTCCTGGATCGGTCCATGTTCAGCGCTATGACGTCGAAGCCTACGCCACCGTCCAGCACTTGGTGTCGCACGTCGGTGCGACGTTGACCGTCGATCCACCCGCAGCCTTTGCTTCGGTGTTCCCAGGTGGTTCCATCACCGGTTGTCCAAGGACGGTGGTCTGCGCGGCCATCGACGCAGTTGAGGGGGAACCACGGCGCTTTTGGTGCGGATCTGTTGGATGGTGGGACCCTGAAGGGCACCACGGGGCTTGGAACATCCTGATTCGAACGATGCAAGTCCGTTTCGAAGGCAAGCAGCGCATGGCTGATGTTCTGGCCGGGGGTGGCATCACCATTGGAAGCGTGGCCGCCCGTGAGATTGAGGAAGCGGTGTGGAAGGCCGATGCCCTGCTCAGGGCCGCAGGATGGGGCTCGCCGCAAACCAGCACCCGAGGAAGGTTGCGAATCACACCACTTCGGGTCCCGCAAGGTGCACCCCTTGGAGGGCGCTTAGGCCAAGCACGAACACGCCCCCACCACGCAGTCGTGTTGGTGGACAACCTGGACTCCTTCACCCATAACATCGCCCATGCGATCATGCAACTGGGACACGACGTGCACGTGGTGCAAGGACGTGGCCCGAAAGGCCCGCACGACATTGACGGCAGCGTGAGGGTGATGTTGGAAGCAAGTCCAAGCCACATCGTGCTGGGGCCGGGTCCCGGCCGACCTGAGGAAGCCGGGCTCTCGATGCATTTGGCAGAATTGGCACTGCAAGGCCGAACACCGCCCTTGCTTGGGGTGTGCCTCGGTCACCAAGCCCTCGGACTGGCGGCGGGTGGCCGCATCAACCACGATCCGCATGGACCCGTGCACGGCCGTCCTGTCCAATTGGTGCACGATGGAAGCGGGCTCTTCCGCGATGTTTCAGGCCAAACCATGCGGATGGTACGCTACAATTCGCTGGTGGTCGAAGGTTCAGATTTGGCAGGCTTGGACGTCAACGCACGTTCTGGTCACGTGACCATGGGCGTGCGGTCACCTCAATTCAACGTTCATGGATTGCAAGGGCACCCTGAATCCATCGGCAGTGAAGAAGGCGACCGCCTCCTTCGAACCTTTCTCGACGCATCGCATGGTTGAAAGGACGGGAGCCGGTCGTAGGAACAGAGTGAGAGCATGCCGCTGTGCCGAAGCTGCAACGGGACGTTTGCACGTGAATATTTCATCCACGGAAATGGACCACGCGCCCAAATCTGTGTGCGTTGTGGCCTCGATCAAGGCCTTGTGAGCAAGGAGGACGTTCCAACCTTCTTCGACGAGAACCTCATCGCTTCTCGACTCTCAGTGGTGTCTCGACGGTGGGGACCTTCAATCACGATTCTGATGGGGTGGACGCTCTGGTTGACCTTCCTGACCGGTGTTTCCCCCTGGGGCACTTACGTGCTCGTCCTCTTGGGTCTTGGCACCTTGCTTTTGCCGGCCCAAATCCTACTTTACCGGGCCAAGTACACCAGCGACATGGCGCGTCTGACCCCTGCTCATGAGCGCCCGAAGGGGCACTGAATCACGTTTTGGCGTGAATTTTCAGAACGGCGCCGTCCTCGACTTGGTGATCTGCACCGACCACGCGACGCGTGCGGCCATCCACACCGCGGATGAAGCCTGTTTCCAAATCCGTATGCACACGTCCGGCCACCGCCTTTGCGGTGACGCCTGAAGGCACAACAAGCGCATCTGGAAGGACCCGCCCGTCGCCGTCGACCCACCGGCCTTCGTCCTGCACGGGATAAACGACAATGCGTTCGAGCGTGTCGAACACCACCGCGTCCAGCAGGGCCTCGATGCCGGTGCCACCGGCCGAAGCCAAAGCCCCACGCATCCGTTCCAGAGCAGTGCGTTGGGCATCGGAAAGTGGTGCGTCCTCAGGAACCACGAAGTCAACGTCCCCGGTTCGGTAGCGGATGAGGCCTGCCGCATCTGCACGGCGCAAGGCCAATTCCATGTCCGCAAGGCAGGGCGTTGCGTCCACTTCGAGGCTCAGATGGTCCATCACACCCTCTGGAGCAAGGTCCAGTTTGTTCACCGCGACGTGCAGTGGGAACAAACCTCGACGCAGGCTTTTGGCCAACGCTCCCATCTCGTCGTCGCCCCACGTCCACGGTTGACCGAGGTCACGTCCGCCATCACGGAGCGCATCAAGCGCTGAGCTGATGAGGGCCGTGGTCGCACCTAGACCGCTCAAGCGCTCAACGAGGAAGCCCAGCAGGCCTCGTTCACCCTCGGCTTGAACGCGACGAACGCCCCTGGACCAGCCGTCAGCGAGGACGCTGGCAATCCACTGCTCGAGTTCTGTGGTCAGGAAAGTGACCTCGTGAGCGATGGACGCGGCTGCAGCCGCTGGGTCCGTGGCCGGTGAAATCGGGTTGCCTTCGACGTCCGTGGCTGCCGCGCCATCCACAACCTGGATCAGAGCGTCGCAGCCCGCGAGGTCGGCAAGGAAGGCATTCCCCCTACCCCGCCCTTCTGAAGCTCCGGGCACAAGCCCGGCAACGTCGACCAATGCAACCGGCACGTGACGTTCGAAGTGGAGGCATGTGCCCGTTCGAGGCGAGCACATTGAGCCGCCTCGCTCGTTCGCATCGTCCTCAAAACGACCTTCCTCGACCAGCCGCGCCCGCAGTTCCTTGCAAGGGCACGGCAAACGAGCACGGGGGAACGCCACGCCCACGTTTGGATCGATGGTGCAAAACGGGTAGTTCGCGATGTCCACTTTGGCCAGCGTGGTCGCTGCAAAGAACGTGGATTTCCCAACGTTGGGCTTGCCGACCAGCCCGATGCGCAGGGCGGTCCCCCCTCATTCTTCCTCAAGGGAAGGGGCGCGCAAGCGGGCCACGGTGATGTCAAGTTCAGGGAGGTTGATGTGACCGTCCCCATCGATGTCGATGGCCGCAATCAGGCGCCCCATGTCCCAGGGTGGCAGGTTGGCAATCTTGGCACCACGGAGCGCGTTCTGCAGTTCGCGGGCGTCGATGGAGCCGCTGTCGTCAAGATCGATGGAGCGGAAGAAGGAGAAGACGTCCTGGTTGGTTTCGTCCAAGTAGTCCGCCAACATTTGGAGCTCCTCGGGCACGGCGTGCGCATCTTCCGGAAATTCCGTGACCTCGTCGTTGTGGAGGTCGGCACGGACAGCGATGACGGTGGAACCGGCCGTGGCCTTTCCTTCGCCTCCGATGATCAGCTCGGTGTCGAGTCCAACGCCACGGCCGAGGAGCGAGCGGATGCTCGTGCTGCCCCCGGAAAGAGCGTACGACCGAATGTCGCTTCCGACCGAGGTGCTGGCCGAGGCGGGGGAGAACTCGATGCGAACGCTGATCGAAGCAGCGATCATGAATCCGAGGGCCACGCCGTAGAACAGGAACGCACCAACAAGATCGAAGCCCGCCATGTTGGCCAAGGCAGCCTCGGCCATGTCCTCGTCCGAGACACCGCGCTCAACCGCGCGGGTGGCAAGGGTGGACAAAGCGGTGGAAATCGTCGCGAGGAAACCGCCCAGGGCGACCATCCAAACGGCAGTGGACGCCCCACCGGTGTCGGCCGCAGCCCGACCGTTGGCCTGAGGGAGGTAACCGAGGGTAGCCGAGAGAGCGAGCAGCCCACCAACGGTGAAAAACAGGCCGTGGGAAAGGGCCATGTTCAGGCCGTGGAGGCTTGCTTCGCCAACGAGGGTTTCCATCCCGGAAAAGTACGCACCGACCGCATAAATGGGCAGCAGGAACATCGCCAGGACGCCGGCTAAGCCGGCAGGACTCGAGAAAGCCTGTGAGGCGCCGGAACGGGCGGTCTGGAGCAGGTTGATGGAGGCGGCGAGCAAAGGAAGCATGCTGAAGGTCATCAGGATACCACCGAGGTTCTCGAGCAGAGCGGGGGCATCCACCTGCCGGACCGACACCGCAGGCGCGGTCAAGAAGAGCAAGGCAAGGGAGGCCGTGGCAAGTGAAGAGGACCAAATGGCCCGCTCGGAAGCGGCGGGGATTACCGCGTAAGCGGTGCCGAGCATGAGGGCGAGCGGAAGCCAGCCCTCGAGGGCCGCTTGAGCCAGCCACACCGTCTGCGTGCCACTCGCGAGTTCACCACCGATGTAGAGCAGCGGGGCCACCAGCATGACCACAAGCGCGTTGAGAAGGAACCAACTGGTGTAAGCGATGGGCGCATCGCCACGGTTGGCGATGGTGATCAGGACGTTGACGAGGAGGGCTCCACCCACCACGCTGTGCAGGACCACAGAGGAGACGACCTTGATCAGAAGGTCTTCGGTGGCCACACCCATGCCGAACAAGCCGGCCAAGGTCGGCAGCAGAAGAACGAGCAGAGAAACACCGGTGAAGACCAAGGCCATCATCGAGGCGCTGGCTTCGCTGCTGAGACGACCCCCGGACGTGCGGCCCGTGGCGGTCAGGGTGGTACCGATGAAGATCATCACCAGGCCGGTGCGTAAGGTCATGCTGATTGTGGTTGCCAATCCGCTGCCGTCGTCGTAAGACCAACCGAGGCTGGCCAATGAGTCGAGGGCCGTTGGGTCCCAATCGTGCCATCGGCCGACGAATCCGAGGGTACCTGCGAGGACCAGCCACGCGAGACCAAGGCGAGCCCAAATGCGGCCGCCGCGGCCGGCGCTGTCGTCAAAGAGGTCGACTGCTCCAGCCGGAGCCTTCACGAGCAAAAAACGGCCGAGGGTTTGCAGGGGCTGACTCATGCCCCCAATACCGTTCTGGACGTAGTATGCAACGAAAAGAAGGGTACCGACCATCACGCCGACGGAAATGAAAACAGGTTCCATGCATCACACCTCCTTCACTCGGACAGCACCTCGCCGATGATCGTGGATACAATCGCCGTCGCACCCACGATCAGCCCGATGAGGTAGTACCAGATGCCACTGCCACCGAGGTTGCCAAGCAAGGGCACGAGGTCACCGAGGACAGGAACACTGTCCCAACCGAAGACGTTGCTGAACAGGGCGAAGAGTCCGAGAAGACCCACGCCAAGGAGGACGAGGACCATGCGGCTTGATTCTGGTTCGGCATCGCCGACCGTGGATTCGTGGATGATGTCTGTTGATGCCAAAGGAGCCACCCATGGAGCCCCAATGGGGCGATTTATCCCACCTGAGGCACGGACATAAAGATTCACCACTCAAGGTGGAGAAACCAGTTTACTGCGTTAAGGCGCTCTTAGCCGCTCAGCAACAGGCGCACGACGCGAGGGCGAGAGCCCGAGCGGCGCAGGCAGTGCGCGCTCGAGGGCCAGATCTGCCGCCCAGCGGGCCTCGCAGTCACACTGGAGTCCGTCAAACTCCAGCAAGTCACCCGATACGGCATACCGCTCGATGGCAGCCACCACATCAGCGTCGCATGAACCGCAATTGTGGGAACCCCGGACGCGGCCGCCCGCAGTGGGGTGAACAATCAGACGGCTCACTTGATCGGCATCGCCGTTGACCCCCCCGTCTGGATGCACGATGGGGTGGGCTCGGCGAATCATCTCAACCAAGGACCACAGCCAAGGCGGACGGTACTGGCGTGCACGATGCAGGCGGTCGATGACGGTGCCACCCTGGATGTTCATCGGATTGATGGAGATCTCATCCGCGTCTGCTGCGATGGCTGCAATCCAATCGACGATGTGGTCCAAAGCATCAGCCTCGCTCATGAACGGCGGCTTGAACATCAGGTAGGCTTTCACGCGCAAACCGGCTTGTTTGAGGTTGGCCACCGCGCGATCATAGGATCTTACGCTGAACCCTTTGTTGACGTGGAAGCGCAGTACTTCGTCATCGTAGGCTTCGAGGCCGATGGCCACAGTGAAGGTTGAATTGATGCTCGTTGCCCAGGCCAGTTTCTTTTCCGTCAACTGCTCGGTCCGGCTTTCGACGATGAGGTGGAGGCCACGATCTGCGCACTCGCGCAACACCCGCTCCTGGAAACCGACAGGGATTTCACGGTCTTCGAGCAGTGATCCTGAAGTGTAGACCTTGACCATCTGCACGTCAGCGAAATCGTTCAATTTCTTTGCAGACCAGTCCCACTGCGCGTGGAGGTCGTCTTCCGATACGCCATCCCGTGTGTCGTTGAAGTAGCCGCAAAAGGTGCACCCGCTGGACCACCACCAATGGCAACCTTTGGTGCGAAGGATGACCGTCGCCGCCGAGCAAGGTGTACCGTCAGGCAACATCTCTGGCGTGGTGTAGACCGTTGCGGGACGGGCAGCATCCCAGCTCGCTTGACGTCGTCGAGATTCGGGGGTGTTGGCAGGGGCCTTGACCAAATCATGGACCCGCTGGGCTTTCTCGCCCTGCCCGACCAAGGTCAAACGTGTGCTCATGTTCCTCGACCTCGGCTCTGGTGAACCCTGTTTCAAGTTGACGTGCCCCGCAGGCCGTTCGCCCAAGTCAAAATGCGCTGCTCATACATGGGCGTGTGCGTGACCATCAGGGTGACGTGGCCTTCAACCACACGACCGTCGTTGGTGCTGTTGAAGGTCAACTGGCTCGACTCAAACCAGCAGGTCACCTTTGACGGGTCTTCTGCCGCTTCTGTGGCGGCTTCGCACAACGATTCACCGTGATGGATGCGGATGCGCATGTCGTCCTTTCCATGCACGATGGTCATGCTGCGATTACCGATGTTGAGGGCCCCGTCGATGGGATTGTAGGCCACCAAATCTTCACCAGAACTGACGCGCCCGGCGAAAATGCCAGCGTCCTTCAGGAAAACCGGATATCCTCTGAACGTCAATTCCTCAACGATGATGTCGCCCATGTTGGAAAAGGGTGAGTCGAGGAAAACGCTCGCCATGCGCTCTTCTTGTGCAAAGGCAATGCCGACAGTCCCCGCACCCATTGAGGCGCCCATCACGCCGATGCGTTCTGCTGGAACGCCCTTTTCGTCCTGAATCCACTGCCACACGGCGACCACGTCGCGCCATTCCTTCTGACCGGCCGACACTTGGCCGTCCTCGTGCGTGCTTTCCCAATGGTCGCGCAGGTCCATCAAGACCACATTGTACCCCGCACCAGCCAACATACCTGCGGGAAGAAGAACCTCATGGTTGGCTTTGCAGGAGCGTATTCCGTGCACGAAAAGGACCCACGGCTCGGTGGGGTCTTGCTCGATCACCCAAGCGCTGAGCTCAATCGCTTCATCCTGCATCTGAACGGTAACGTTTGACCACACCGGCATGCTCCACGATGCGAGTCCATCCGGCGCTTCGGCGGTGATGTTGCTCGTGAGGTTGCTGGGGGCCGCTTCCATCATGTCCGTGCTCCAGTAGTGCGGGGTGAAAGAAGCCGGGGTGTTGTAGGGCGCGTGGTCCTCGCAGGTAGGTTCAGCCAAAGTCGCGCCGCTGTAGACGATCATCCCGGCCTCAAAATAGCCGTACGGCATGAGGAACATCACCAGAACGACCAACGCTGGAAGGGTTCGCCTCACGCTCATTCCTCCGCGTCCCACAAGGGGTGGAACACGACGGTAGCCCCGGCGTGGACCTCTTGACCGTTGGCCTGATTCGCACCCTGCATCAGCGTGATTTCTGGGCACCACTCAGCCGCGGGAACGCGGAGTTCGAGGGTCGGCGTGGTCGACATGAAGGCCAAACGTTGGCCGCGTCGGACCGGCTCGCCCGGTGAGGTCAGCGGGGTCAGCGCGAACCTCGGCCGAGTGAGGTGTGCCACCACCTCAATCCGCCGTCCAGCGGACTCGATGACCCAGCGCAGGCGCTCCGGCCAACCGTCCGCTACCCGGCGGTGTTCCCCCGCTACGACCGTTCCGGCCATGGGCGCGCGGTGCACTTGCAGGTCCAAGGCACCCACCGTAAGGCGCAGGCACCAGACGTCGCCCTCGCACTCGTCGTCCACGGCGGTAAAGCGCTGCTCGGTATCGAAGGGTATGGTGCACGCACCTTCGATCCAAGACCCACCACCCAGGTCTTCGAAGATGTCGGCACTCGCGGCATCGGAGCCCGGACGACGATGTGTGGCCCGCTCACGGCGCAGATGAAGAACACGACCATCGATGGGCGCCACCAAAAGTCCGGCGTCTTGAGGAATCTTCCGCGGAGGATCTCGAAAACGCAGCAGCAACCACGATGCAGCACACAGGAGCAGCACGCCAAGAAGTGGACCAAGGCCAAACAGCGGGTCGATGAAGGCCGAAATGAGGAGCACGAGGCTGCCCGAGGCGATGGGGGTCACGACCATCGCCGAGGAACCCTCGGCGAGCCAAGCCATTCGCGTGGTCACGCTCCGTCCCAGGGGTCCTCGCCGTCGTCCCACGTGGCGGTTTCCTCGGCAGGTGCCTCGTCTGCTTCAGGCTCGGCCTCGGCTTCAGACGCTTCTTCGTTGGACGCATCATCGCCGGAGCCGCGAGCGCGAACCTCGACTTCGTCGTCATCGGTTCCAAACTCCCCGTCCGGGCCGGGTGAAATGGCGACTTCGACCACGCCCACTGGGACGACGATCTCTTCGCCAGTGTTCGAGGATGTGGCCTCTTCAGCGATGGCGCCTTCAGCTTCTTCGATGGTCATCTCAGCCGCGCGGGCTTCGACCATGGAATCCATGCGCTCCACGAAGGCGTCGGCTTTCTGTTGAGCGGCACGTTCGGCTTCCACGGCTTGCTCAATCATTTCATAGCGCTCTTGGATGGCCTTGTTGAGGTCCTCAAAGAGGGACATGTGGGCAACGTACCAGCCGTCGCGTGCCTTCATCTCGGTCACGGCGAGCTTCAGGTCGTTGTCGAGTTCTTCAGCAATGGCGAAGACCTTGCCCAAGCGATCTTTCTCTCGGGTGTACTTTTCTTCCATCTTCTCGAGTTCAGGTTCGAGGTGTTCGACACGCTTGGCCGATTTGGTCGACGACATTTCGAGGTCGCGGATTTTCAGATCCTTCTCCATCAGAAGGTTGTCCATGGCCTCTTTTTCGATCTCACGGTCAACGATTTCCTTCTCCAAGACTTCAATCTCAGCCTTGGCGTCAACAAGCTCCTTCTCCTGCTGTTCGTAGGCGGCGTAGAGCTTCCGCAGTCGGTCGGTTTCGGTCTCAATGGCCTGTTCAAGCTCGCGGATGCGGACCTCATCGGTCACCGTGCCTTCGTCGCTCATGCTCATCGACCCGAGCCTATGCTCACATGTTCGACCGTCCTCCACCCTATGAAGACGACGCCTCAGGTGCGTCGCTTCGGGCGAATGGGGCGTGGTGCATCCATCCACCGGGCCGCAGCAGGTACCACTCGCGTGACTTGCAATTTATGGAGAGCATGACATACCTCGCATCATGGACCAAGAGGCGGCGTGCGACCCAGCCTATGGCCGAATGGACGATTTGTTGGAGGTGCTGACCCGCTCCAAAGCCCTGCACATCATGCTTGTTTTGGACCAGCGGGGGCGTCCTATGCGTTTCACCGACCTCAAGCGCATCGTGGAAAGCACCTCGACGACGGTCTCTCGACGCTTGAAGGAGCTCAAGGAGCATGGTCTCATTGAACAAGTGGGGGAAGACGATGTGTCGGGCTCATATGCCCTGACCGACGACGCGAAATCCCTCAGCCCTATTTTCCATGACCTGTTCAATTGGGTCGCAGCACGTGCTCACTGAAGCCCATTCATGATGGCCACAAGTTTCGCAGCGATGGGCGGCTCGGTCATCGAATGCCCGGCATCGCC
>PCBQ01000053.1 GCA_002731395.1 Methanobacteriota archaeon | reverse complement strand
TCGTCAGGATTCGGAAGCGGTAGGTCCAGCATCGGCTTGGCCTCGGTTGCAGTTTCCGGTCCCAATGCGGGGAGGTCCACTTCGTTGGGAGGAGGTGCCTCAAGCGGCTTGGCCTCCCGCACGATGGCGCGCTGTGGCATCTTTGCAGCGGCCACCACACGAGCGGCCTCTTGGCCGGTTTCATCGGCGTCAAGGTGCGCGATGGCCGCCGTCACGTCACCTTGGGCTTCGGATTCCCCGCCAATGATGCTCTGCACGATGGCTTGCGTGGTGGCCGATGCACCGCCGAGCTGTGGTGCAGAGCGGACCGTGATTCCGCCCGCTTCGAAGTCTTCCAACTGGTCGGAGATGCTCCGTTGTTGAATCGTTGGGACAGGGCGTGGTTTGGAGGCTTGGCGTTGGATGACGAACAGGGCGATGATGACGACACCCACGACGGTTTCTTGATGGTACCATCCCGTTGGCCCCCACCACGATCCGTCGAAACGGTCGAGGCGGGCAAGCACGTAGGGTTGAACGCGGAATTTCAGTCCAGTGTGACCGGGCCAACGCCCGGCAAAGGCGTTGATGAGCATCAGGGCCCCAAGCAGCAGTGCTGCAGTGCCCGAAGCGCGGGCAAGACCAGGACGTCGTGCCTCCATCAATTCCTCGTTACCGCTCTTGGCTCAAGAACCCGTTGGCGGCTCAATTGAGCCCTTCAGCGGCGCGAACCGTGTTCGCCATCAAGGTCGCAATGGTCATTGGACCGACGCCTCCGGGAACGGGTGAAAGCCATCTTGCGACGCTTGCCACGTCGGGATGAACGTCACCGGCGAGGCGCCATCCGCGCTCCCGTGTGTCATCGTCAACGCGGTTGATCCCGACGTCGACAACGGCCGCGCCGGGTTTCACCCATTCGGCTTGGACCATGTCGGGTCGGCCCACGGCGGCGACGATGACGTCGGCTTCTCGGCACCGCTCCGCGACGTCTTCGCTTCGCGAGTGGACCACAGTCACGGTCGCGTCTGCCCCACGCGCGGCGAGAAGAAGCGCCATTGGCATCCCCACAATCCTGCTTCGTCCCAAGACCACGGCGCGCTTGCCTTCAAGCGGCACGTTCGCCCAACGGAGCATTTCCATGACGCCGGAAGGCGTGCACGGAAGCAGGCCGTCGGTGCGGCCCTGCACGAGTCGGCCAAGGTTCACTGGATGGAAGCCGTCGACATCCTTGGCCGGATGGATGCGATCGGTGATGGCTCCCTCGTCGAGGTGCGGGGGAAGCGGCGATTGCACAAGGATACCGTGCACGGATGCATCGGCGTTCAGTTCGTCCACGATGGCCTCGAGGTCCTCTTGCGAAATCGATGCCGGCCGCTCGACGTGGGTCGACTTCAGCCCGAGGCGCTCGCAGGCCTTCACCTTGGAGCGCACGTAGACGTGCGAAGCCGGGTCATCGCCCACGATGACCACGGCGAGGTGGGGCTGAACGCCAGACGCCGTGAGGGCTGACGCGCGCTCAGCGGTCTTGGCGTCCAAGGCGGCGGCGCATGCGCGTCCGTCCAAGCGCTGTGCTTCGGCCACGTGTGCGCCACCTCGGTGTGTGTTTTCACGCTTCGGGCGCGTTATGGCTCCACGATGCGTCAAAGATCATCGCGTCGTCTTTGAAGGACTTGAACTCCAGATGGTTGCCCGCAGGGTCGCGAATGAACATCGTCGCTTGCGCCCCTGGTTCGTCGGCATAGCGCAGGTAAGGGCCGACAACAAAGGTTTGGCCGGCCGCTTCCAAGCGGTCCCGCATCGCATGCCACGCGTCCCATTCGAGCACGAGGCCAAAGTGCATGGCCGGCACGGCCTTGCCGTCGACCGGGTTGGTCGACAGCGTCGGCATTTCAGCCACACGATGCGCCACAATCTGGTGGCCGTGGAGGTTGAACACGCAGGATTCGGGTTTGCTACGCCCTACCGCACAACCCAACACCTCGGTGTAGAAGGCACGGGCCGCATCCAAGTCGTCCACCGGGAAAGCGAGGTGGAAGGGCCGAAGCGTCAGTGGACCACCTCAGAGCATCGGTTGGTCGCGCAGCCACGCGAGGTCGGAGATGTACAGCTGACGGATGTCGTCCAAACCTAGCACGAGCATCGCCAAGCGTTCGAGGCCCATGCCCCACGCGCAGACCGGCGCCATGCAACCGAGTGGTTCGGTGACTTCCGGTCGGAAGATGCCGGCGCCGCCGAGTTCGAGCCACTTGCCGCGCCATCGAACTTCGACTTCGAGGCTGGGCTCGGTGTAGGGGAAGTAGGCAGGCCGTACGCGGACTTCAGGGTAACCCATTTTGGCGTAGAAGGTGCGCAGGGTCGTGACGAGCATCGGAAGATCGGCGCCCTCTTCCATGATGATGCCCTCAATCTGGTGGAATTCGGGCAGGTGGGTTCGGTCGATGGCTTCCTTGCGGAACACGCGATCCACAGAGAAGACACGACAGGGCGTCTTCGGGTGCTCTGCCAGATGCTGAATCGTGTTGACCGTGGTGTGGGTTCGCAGCAGGCCGCGCTGCGCGACATCGTCGGAGAAGGTGCCTCCCCAACCGCGGCTGCCGGTCTCACCGCCGTGCTCGTGAATGGCGCGCCATTGATTCATCCGTGCTTGGTCAATCGGCAAGGATGCAGGCGAATCGAGGTAGAAGGTATCCTGCATTTCCCGCGCGGGGTGGTCTTGCGGAATGAACAGCGCATCCATGTTCCAACCTGCCGTTTGCACATAATCGTCAACCAGTTCGCTGAAGCCCATTTCGAGGAAAATCGTGCGGATGCGTTCGATGAGCGCCTGCATCGGATGCGTGCGTCCCATCCGCGGCGTGGCGGACGGCAAGGTCACGTCGAAGCGACGGAATTCGGCCGCCTCCCACGCCTCACGCTGCTGCAGCAACTCAGGCGTGATTTCCCCGATGGTCGTCTTCTCCTCAAGGAGGGCCTCGTCGAGGGCCATCAACGCTGGGAGAGCTGTCCACGTGCGATGCACGATGGATTCCATCTCAATGAGGCCACGGCGGCGGCGGAAGTGATCGAGCATTGCGGCATCCGCAGAGGCCGCGTTCACGGGCAAAGACGTGAGGAAAGCGCTTCGTGCGGTGACCGTTTCGTTGGCAGCGTCGAGGTCATCGCACTGCAGGACACCTTGTTCGATGGTCACGCCGAGGGCCTTGAGCAGACCGATGCCTGGGCCGGATTCATGGCGCTCAAAGGCTTGGTTGAGGCTGGCCATGTCCGGGCGTTCCGCCTCGACCATCCATGCAAGAAGGCGTGCTTCGAGCAGGCCATGTTCGAGGGCGGCATGACCGTGCGTGCCGAGTCGCACGGTCTCCGAGGTGGCCTCATGCTGCTCCACAAGACCGTGATCAACCAAGCCAACGGCTGCTCCGCTCGCCACCGCTTGGTCCGACCATGCGCAGGCGCCGAGGATGGACGCGACGTCCCATGCAGCATCCGCTGACGCGCGCATCGCGACGGCAAGCCGACGCTCAGGATTCGTCAGGGCTAGGGTGGCCACGCCCTTGGGAGCCGCGATGCCGACTTCAACCCATCCGAGGCAAGGCTCACTCTTCCTCGTCTTCCCAAAGCAGCAGCCCACATCCAGGACACGTGAAGGTGATCGGACGGGGGCCGTCCATTTCTGCAAGATGTGCACACGATCCGCACAGGACCGTGGTGTGGATCGGCTCGTCGATGGTGGTGTCCACGCGGTACATCGTCCGGCCTGCGTTGGCCATGGGAGCCGCAGAAGGGCGCCACGCAGCCACATCTTCAGAATTGAAGCGGTCAGGTTCTTGCATGAACATGCCCGCCACGAAGGCGACGATGCCCCAGATTCCGATTGTGCCGCCAAAGGCCCACAGTCCGCCTGCGCTGAGTGCGCCACCGATGATCACGAAGGCACAACCGAGTCCGATAACGCGCTGCCGTAGGCCCGTCATGCGAGCACCTCGAGCGCTTCGGCCATGACTTCTGCAACGCGGTTCATGCTCGCTTCAGGCATGGCGCACAGGCCGATCCGAACCCCCCCGTCAAGCGCGACCAGGTACACGTGACGCGCTGCGCAAAAGTCCACCACGTCGCTTGCCCGGCTGTGTTCCAACCATGCGAAGAAGCCGTCATGCGTTGGATTGAGTGGAACACCGTGGGTGTCGCACGCCGCCACAAGGGCAGCCCGGCGGCGGACCAACAACTCGCTCAGCACTTCGAGCCGCTCGCCCCAGGTCGCGGCCAGTTCTGGGTCCTGATGGACGCCGACGGCTGCGCTTTGCGGTGCGCGAGGTGGGCCTGACCACGTTCCACGGCCGGTCACGGCAAAGGCCTCGTAGACGCGTGACAGGGCTTCTTCCTCTGGATGGAGCGCAACAAGACCGCCGCATCGCGCACCATAGGCGGTGTGGGATTTCGATAGCGATACGGCCCAGAAGAGCATCAGGTTCTCCGGCCACATCATGCCGGCATCCATCGCTTCAGCCAAGGTGGTGGCCCAACCGTGTGGTTCCTCGGCGTAGAGCGTGTAGGCCGCGTCGATCATCAGGCTGTGGCCCACCTCTGGGTGTTCAAGGGCGGAATGTACCATTGCGTCGAGCACATCTGCACGCGAATCAGGTTGCATGGAGAGTCCGGTGGGGTTGTGGGCAGGGTCGTTGAGCCACACCAGCACCTGGTGTTGCTCGCCGACGGTCGTGCGCAGCGCCGCGGTGAATCCCTCAAGGTCAACGTCTGCCCCGTTTGGCCCCAAAAGCGGCCACGTACGGCGTTGCAGTCCAGCTTCTCCAAGGAAGCCGAGGTACGGTCCCCAGTGCCTCTCGCGCATGAGCACCACGCCACCTTGTTCCACGAGGTTTGCCGCGGTCAGGCGCAACGCGCCGCCGCCACCTGGGGTGGCCATCGCTTTGGCGCTCAGGCTTTGCAGCAAGCCGGTTCGTTCCGGTCCCAGTGCGAGCTCAACAAGCAGGTCGTTGAACTCCGACAGCCCTGACAGGGGTGAGTATGCAGCGACGTCAAGGGACGTTGAGGCCTTGATGGCGTCCACGTAGGTGGCGTTTATCGCCAAGGTACCGTCATCCTCCAGCAGGGCACCGATGGTGCCGTTGACAACGTCGGCTCCGGCTGCCGCTGCGGCTTGGCACTTTGACAGCATGGCAAAGATGGGGTCGCGACCCCGTTTGGTGGACGCGGACGGGCTAAGCAGGCCGTTCGCGTCGTCCATGGCCCGAGGTTGGACTCCACCACTTGACGGCTTCCCTTGGGACGAGGTTGAAGTGAGGCCGGCCACGAGACCGGCTTGCGCCAGCGTAGCATAGGTGGTAGTGCGCCGGATTTGTAATCCGGCGGTCGGGGGTTCGAATCCCTCCGCTGGCTCCACACAACAACAAGCCTATTGAGCACCGTACCCACGTCAAACCATGCAGCCCGGCGGCGTTCCGCAACTGATGATTTCCAACACAGAGACCATCCCAGGTCGAACCATCACCGCCACACTCGGTCTTGTGACCGGCTCCACCGTGCGCGCAAAGAACGTCTTCAAGGACATCGGAGCGGGCTTCAAGAACGTCGTTGGCGGAGAGCTGACCACCTACACGAACCTGCTGAGTGAGGCCCGCAACGAAGCCATGCTTCGCATGATGCAGGCAGCGTCCGGCCTCGGCGCGAACGCCATTGTCAACGTACGATTTGCGACCTCGGCCGTGGCCGGTGGCGCGGCCGAACTCTTTGCCTACGGCACCGCAGTCCAGGTCCAGTGAGGTCATCGCATGGCGGACGAACCGACTTTGGGTATCCTCTATGCCCTCGTGTGGACCATTGGACCACCCTTGATTTTCGGCGGTGGTCCTCTGCTCTTTTCTTGGCTCGTAGGCAACGCCTACCAAAAGCGGAAATTGAACGAAACAGCTGCCCGTGAGCAGGCCAGCATGCAGGCCTTTGGTGGTCGGGATCCTTTGACCAACACGGTCAACATCTACACGGGAGAGACCATCACCCACGGCCACTTGTTGACGGCCAACGTGAGCATTGGCCCTTCGTGGTGGCAACTCTTGCGCACGAGTTTGAAGCAACTCATCGGTGGTCGCATCTACAGCCTCGATAACGTGCTCGAGTTCGGACGGCGTGAAGCCCTGCAGCGTTTGCGCGAGATCGCCCAGGCAGAAGGCGTGGATTACGTCATCAACGTTCGATTGGACACCGCCGAAATCGTCACCAACAAAGGCCGAAACTCGAAAACCGCTGCGGTCGAGATTTTCGCCTATGGCACGGGTGTTTACGTCGCCAAGCCTACCGACGAAGCGTGACCCTGCGACTCAGGAGCACGTTCATATGCGCTCGCCCGCGCACCGGGCTTGCCCTTGTAGTGTAGTGGATATCACCCTCGCCTCCGGAGCGAGGAACCCGAGTTCGAATCTCGGCAGGGGCGCTTGACCTGATTCCAACGGTTCACGCGCCCCTGCCCACCTTCGCGCTTCCTTCGTCGGAGTCTGTGCCGAGGCGTCCATCGCTCAGACTCGCCAGGGGCGTCTGTTGTGATGCCGACCAGTGCAGCGATGTGTGGAGAAGCATCATGGAACCATGAAAAACCCGGACCCTTACATCGCGGCATGGACCTGTTGGCTTTACTCGGGGAAAGCATTGTTCAAGGCCTCATTCTGGGGTTTGTGTTTGGATTGCTGCTCAAGCTCGCCACGAAGGCGGTGAAAACCTTCCTGCTCGTCTTCTTCTTGGTGGTCAAATGGCTCGAAGCACGTCACATCGTCATCGTCGACTGGCATCGGTTGACCAACGGTTTGCTTGGCTCGGAAGAACTGGTGATCAACCAAGCCACTGAACTGATCGAGAACCTGATTGAGATGGGCGCCTTTGGTGCGGCCCTCGCGGGCGGATTTTACCTGGCCCATCGCCTTGGCAAGTGAAGCCCGCAATCGATTTCGGCCGGTGCATTAACGCCCATAGGCACGGCTTTCGCTCCTGTTCGAACCCCCCTGCTTCATACGTGGTGAGCCTCGCGTCGGAGATGTAGGACGTGCGCTCGGGTCCCCCCCGGAGGTTCCTCCCGCATGTGGTGAGCCCATGACGACCTTCGAGGACCTCGGCCTGTGTGACGAATTGCTCGACGCCGTTGAGGACGAGGGCTACACCGAGCCAACGCCGGTTCAGGCGCAAACCATTCCAGCGGCGTTGGACGGACGCGACGTGCTCGGAGTCGCTCAAACAGGAACAGGAAAAACCGCGGCGTTCACTTTGCCGATCCTCCAACATCTGTCGGCGGAGCGGATCAAGGGATGGCGCCCCATCCGCGCCCTCATCCTTTCACCAACCCGTGAATTGGCCGCACAAATCGGCGACCGAATCAAAGTCTACGGTGGCAGACTTGGCCTGCGTCACAAGGTCATCTTCGGCGGTGTGGGGCAACGTCCGCAGGTCGATGCCCTTCGCCGCGGCGTCGACATCCTCGTGGCCACACCAGGTCGACTCCTCGATTTGGAGGAGCAGGGTCACGTCGATTTCCGTGATGTCGAACACTTCGTGCTTGACGAGGCCGACCGCATGCTCGACATGGGCTTCGTCCACGACATCAAGCGCGTGATTCGAATGATGCCGCACAAGCGACAGAATCTGCTGTTCAGCGCAACCATGCCCGCTGCGGTTGACGACATCGTGGCCGAGATGCTGCACCGCCCGGTGACGGTGGACGTCAGCCCCGAAGAGGTCACCACGGACCGCATCAAGCAACACGTGTTCTTCGTGAAGAAGGCGGACAAACGCCGCTTGCTCATCCAACTCATCCACGAAGAGGGCATCCGCCGTGCCATCGTCTTCACGCGCACCAAGCACGGCGCCAACCGGCTTGCCGGACAGCTCGAAAAGGAAGACATCGACGCTGAAGCCATCCACGGCAACAAGTCACAAACGGCGCGAACCAAGGCCTTGAAGGATTTCAAACAAGGCCGCGTGGACGTGCTCGTCGCCACCGACATCGCCAGCCGAGGCATTGACGTTGACGACATCTCGCACGTGTTCAACTACGATCTGCCCAACGAGCCAGAGGTCTACGTGCACCGCATCGGACGCACGGCACGTGCGGGCCGAGAAGGCGTGGCGTACTCCTTCTGCGACGATTCAGAATCGGGCTACCTTGTCGGGATTCAGCGGCTCTTGGGGGAGGACATTCCCGTCATCGAGGACCACGAATTCCATTTCCCTGCAGCCGTGCCCAAACCCGGTCAAAAGCCGAGCCGTGGCAAGCCCTTCAGCGGCAAGAAAGGAGGAGGTCGCGGCGGTGGTC
>PCBQ01000052.1 GCA_002731395.1 Methanobacteriota archaeon | reverse complement strand
GTGCGGAATGAACCAAGCAGAAATACACCGCGAAGCCGAACAAAGGGGGAGTGGCCGCGAACAGGGCGGCCAAACCGACGGTCTCGAGGACATACGAACGACGGGCTTTGCCAGATGTCCTGACACCCACGACCACGATGCTCGCGGCAACAGCAACAGAAATGACGTCCAAAAAGAGCCATACGAAGCCGGTATCTGATCCCACCAAGGCTTGGAAAACGAGGTCTGCCTCCACCCGATGGAACTGACTGATGCCTGCAATCACCAGTCCTCCTCGGGCGAAACTTTCGAGCAGCCACGTGCTGTTGTCATCACCCGCCACGTCACCTCGTCCAAAGTGGAGAAGGCTGATGCCAAGAAAGAGTGTGAAAGTAAGGACAGGGGCCATGATCCATGCAAACACCACGGCTGCGGCAAGGCCAACATAAGACAACAAGAAAACGGCTGCTTTGGCGCGTTGACGCATCCATCCGAAATGGAGGGCAAGTGCACCGTCCATGGCGCCGTGTGGCAGTCCGATGAACACAATGCACGCCAAGGCGAGCAGGTTCAATCCGCCTAGCGACGACCCCACATCGAGTGGGGTCATGCCACCACCTTACGAGGGCGTTGAAACATCAGCTTCGAAACACCCCTGATGAACGGCCATTTCGGCATCGTCATCATCACTTTGAGACGAAGTCGCCATGTGGCTTGGCCGCTCATGAAACGGATGAATTCGTCCCCAGTAAGCCCTGTGGCCATCCTTGAGAACATCGAGGGTGCATGATGCGGCCAGTGCTTGAGCACGATGAGGAGAACGGCGTCCATCCACACATCGACGCTCTTGTGCGGTCGCTTGAAACGAAGTGGCTTCCCATGACGAACTCCTTCTATCGCGCGCTGGATCTGCTGTTGGATGAACACAAAGGTGTAGCCGCTGGCCGGACGAATGGCCCCTGCATTGGCCCCGAGGCCAGGGATGGAAGGGTCGTGAGGAGAAAGCGTGCCCATCGGGATGACGCCTTTCTCTTCATGGTGCACCTTTGTAATCTTGGCGTGGTGGTGCTCCATCAGGTAGGCATGGATGGCTTCGACGTAATACGTCTCAGGCATGGGTTGAGTGCTGAAAATGGTCGATTCCACAAGTGCCCGGGTCTTGGAAAATGGAAGCAGATACATGAAGTGCATGCCTTGGCTTTGATCCACCCGGAAATCCATCAGGATCGCCGTGCTGTCGTCGAAAACAGGGCGGTCAATTTCAACTTCCAAACCATGGAAGTGTTGCAACATCGCGTTCGTGCTCGCACGTGGGGGCCGTGAATCGAACACGAGGTCTGCATCTGCATGGTTTGCTTCAGTGGCAAATGCGACATCATGTGTTGTTGCGATGGCTTTGCATCGGTCGATGTAAGCCAATTTGTGCATGACGTGGTATGCATGGTCGGCCGATGAAAGCACGGCCGTGCCCTCGTGCGTAACGATGGACCACGTTGACCAAGACGCACGGGCGGTTGATGCGGCGAAGTCCAGACCCTCGGTGTTCCAAAATCCGAGCATGTGGTCGTGCGGTTTTGGCGCACCGTTGGGGCGCACCACCGTCAACGCATGATTCGGAAGTTGGTCGGCCACTGCGGCTAAGCTCATCGCGGCAACGCCGTCGCCGAGAAGCACGGTATCGACCGTCATCACCGGCCACCTCGTGACAACATGGTTGGCGACAGCAGTGCGTGTAGGGTCGCGTCATGGCCCGGGCGCGGGTGAGGTAGCCTTCGGACGAGACCGAATGAGGCTTTGAGGGTGCAGAACGCTTTGGTGGGCTTGCTGGTAACGTGCTTTGGCCCAAACCAAAGATGTTCAGATTGGAGGAGCTGGACCCCAATTTGTCGGTAAATCTTGGCGGCCACGCCGATGGAGAAATGTGCCCTGAACGGTAGGTAGGCAAGTCCGATTCGCCCGCTTGCGTAGTATTCCTCGGCCAAGGCGAGTAGCCGGCGCACCGCCGTAGTCAAAATGGCAGCATCGTCGCCCTTGGGGTGTTCTGCAGCCCGTAGGATGTCTTCAGGGGACATGCCCCAGGTCCATGAGGCGGGAAGGTAGCGGCGTCCCATGTTGGCGTCTTCGACCACGTCACGCGCGATGTTGGTCAGTTGCATGGCAATACCGAGGTCGATGGCATGTGCTTCAGCACGAGGGTTCTGAACGTTCAGCACCTTGCACATGAGGAGGCCAACCGTGCCCGCAACCTTGTACGCGTACTGGATCAGTTCCTCCTCATCCCGAATCAAAACATCAGGGCGCTGGTCGTCCATTAGGCCTTCAACCAAGGAACCGATGACATCGATTGGCAGAGCGTGATCCTCGACCAAATCGCGGAACTGGTTGAGCACAGGGTGATTGCCCCACACTCCACGTTTGAGGTCCGACTGAATGACCTTGAGGTGTGCAGGGCCGTTGGGGATGTCCCCGTCTGCCATGTCGTCGAGGACGCGACAAAAGGAGTACAGACGGGCTGCGTTGTGTCCAACGGTGCGGCCGAGGAACCGGCGGGCCCAGAAGAAACTCTCGCCGCTGGTGGCCAACACCTGCTCAGGGTCGCCGAGCCTCAAGTCGGCGCCCTTCATGGAGAAAAATGACGTTTGTGAGAATATAACTGGTTGCTTTTTTGCGAGATATTTCTTGGGGAAAAAAAGCGAAGATTCTCATACCGACGAACAGGGCGTCCAATATGGTGGATGCCCCATCCGCGGACCGTTCAGCAGCGGTCATTGGGAGTGGTTTCGGCGGTCTCGGCGCGGCCATACGGCTGCAAAGCGCAGGAATTCAGACGGTGCTTTACGAAGCACGCGATCTCCCTGGCGGCAGAGCCTACGTCTACCACGATGACGGTTTCACCTTCGATGCTGGGCCAACGGTCATCACCGCCCCACACACCCTCACAGATTTGTTCGAACTCACGGACCGGCGCTTGGAGGACTACATCCGTCTGATCGAAGTAACGCCGATGTACCGTCTCATCTGGAGCGACGGTGACCGGTTTGACTACGTCCGCGATGAGGCAACCATGGTCGAGCAAATTCGGGCACGCAGCCCGCGCGACGCCGAAGGGTACCAGAGGTTCTTCCAGTACGCCAAGAAAGTGTTCGACAAGGGGTACACAGGACTTGCAGATCGCCCCTTCCTCCGTTTTTCTGACATGCTCGCAGTGTCTCCTTCACTTATGCGTCTGCGGGCCGATCGTTCCGTTTACAACACCGTGGCCAAGTACGTGAAGGACGACCACTTGAGGCAGGCGCTGAGTTTCCATTCTTTGTTGGTAGGAGGGAACCCCTTCCAAACCTCCTCCATCTACACGTTGATTCACTTCCTCGAACGTGAATGGGGTGTATACTTCCCAGAGGGTGGAACGCATGCACTGGTTCGTACCCTGGTTCAATTGTACGAAGAACTCGGCGGGGAACTCCGCCTCTCCACGCCCGTCAAAGGCATCGACCTGATCACGGAAGGTGGACGCACAAGGCATCGCGTTTCGGATGGAAAAGGAGGTCAGGACACCTTCGACATGGTGGTGTCCAACGCTGACGTCCACCACACCTACAGCAAACTGTATGCCTCATCGCCCGTAGCGCAGCGACGAACGCGAAAGTTGGAGAAATCAGATTGGTCGATGTCTCTGTTTGTGCTGTATTTCGGCACGGACATCGCCTACGATGATGTGGCCCATCACACGATTTTGTTTGGGCCGCGCTACAAGGGTCTCCTCGATGACATCTTCAAGGGAAACGACCTTCCTGATGACTTCAGCCTCTACCTTCACGTGCCAACCGTGACCGACAAGAGCCTCGCTCCGGAAGGATGCAGTGCCGCTTATGTCCTTGCTCCAGTGCCTCATCTAGGGCGTGCAGACGTCGATTGGGACGCCATCGCTGAGGCATATGGAGACCGCATCATTGAGGCCTTGGAGGTCGAGATGCCAGATCTCAGCAAGCACATCGTGACCCGTCGGCACATCACTCCAAAAACGTTTGAAAGCGAACTTGCGGCGTTCAAAGGCTCGGCCTTCTCGGTGGCTCCGAAATTGACGCAGAGTGCATACTTCAGACCCTCCAACAAGGACTCGGGCATTCCGGGTCTCTACCTTGTTGGTGCTGGTACACATCCCGGTGCGGGACTGCCGGGCGTTCTGAATTCTGCAAAGGCCACCGTTGACCTCATCCTCTCGAACGGGCGATGAGGATCAGCCGATTCACAATCACCCTTGGTACAGGGCAAGCGCCTCGTCGACCGTAGCGCCTTCACAGATGATGGCATGGCAGGCTGCCGCCATGCGCACAGCCTCTTCGGTGCCCTTCTGATGGATGTTCCGACCCGTGGCGGCGCCGCGGCATCCGGACACGTGAATTTGGTCGTGCAAGCGCTGGAGGAACTCCATGGGGGGCATGGAGCCTCCGCCGGAGCAAATGATGCCGGTGCGGCCTGCCGCTTCGACCGCAATACCGAGGCTCTCGGGAGCGGTCATGCCTTCGAAGGGGCGTGGATAGTTCACTTTTGCAAAGTCTGCACCAATGCAGGCTGCAACACCGGCAGCACCCGCAATGAGCTGGGGGTCTTTCTCGTCCACCACGGCCTGGCCACGGGGGTACATCCAGACCACGGCGAGCATCCCGAGCTCGTGTGCTTGGCGGATGAAGGTGGCCGCTTCTGTGAGCATCTCGTGTTCGTGTTCGCTGCCGAGATAGACCGTATAGCCGATGCCCACGATGTTGATGCCGTTGTGGACCAAAGACATGACGTCGTCCATGTCCCACATCGCCATGCTCACAGGATCACGCTGGGCAGTTTTGACGAGGTTCGTCTTTGAGTTGAGCTTGACCAGGTAAGGGAGGTCAGGTGCGTCTCGAGCGTACTGCGCAATGAGGCCGAGTTGACCAGCAAGCACGCCGAGGGTGCCCTCAGAGAATGAAAGGTCACCGATTTCAAACAAGTGTGCGGGATCGTTTGAGGACAGCGGGATGCCCTCACCGTAGAAATCGTCGTTGAGGTGTTCGATTTTCTGATCGCACGCGAAGAGGTTCATCGAACCCGTGCCTGCTGTGGCGTTGAGGTAATTCTCGACGTAGGTGTCGATGAGTTCGTCGGGCACATCAGCAGGCACCATCACGTCGCTGGGGTCCATGATGGTGCCTCGTCGTGACGGGACTTCAACGCTCCGTCGACCTTACCATGTGATTCTCCACGAGGTGTTGTTTCCTCCTGCTCAAGCGTGATGATGTAATGTGTCTCAGTGACCTCGGATTGGGCGCACGTTTCACAACATTGCTGCTTGTTGGTTGCGGTGACATTGCCGGCGAGGCATGGGTCATGCGACATTGACCACACGCCCAGTGCTTGTCCCGTCTATCATGCACCCAACCTCGCAGTGAATGGATTCCTGTCCTCATTATCGCGTGGTTTAGGGATGCCTAAATTTTTAAATCCCGCAGGGTGGCGAAACCCGCCTGCGATGACAAAGACGGCATGAGGATGACACCATGCGACGACCTCTCATCCTCATCGGTCTTGCCCTTGCTGCCTGGTTGATCGCCTCTACGGTCCAAGCCGTGGACGCTACCGCCAAGGTCGCTGGGGAATCAATCAACATCATTGTTTACGTCTTCCTTGGCATTGCCATGATCGGATGGACGTATTTCTTCGGCTTGGTGGGTGCGGCAATACTGCACGTCGTCAGGAGGTCTAGGACTACGTACACGCCCGAACAACCCCTGAAGTGCAAATGACGCACTTTGAAGATCGACCGTGCGTCAGTCTCTTGGAAGACATCACTGACCGGTGAAGGTCGGAATGCGCTTCTCGACGTACGCCGCGATGCCTTCCTTGGCGTCTTCGCTGAAGAAGAGGGCCGCCTGGAGTTCGCGCTCGAGCGCAAGGTGGTACTCGAAGGGAATCTCGGGGCCGGTCTGGCAAGAGCGCTTGATGTTGCCAACGGCCTTTGCGGCTTTGTTGGGTAGGGTGAACTGGGCGCTGACCCAATCGAGCATCATCTCACGGAATTCGGTCGCGTTGCCTTCCCAAATCTGGTTGATCAGGGTGTAATTCTTGGCGTCTTCAAACGACATGAGTTCGCCTGTCACCATCATCTCGAGGGCCTTGGCCTTGCCGATGAGGCGGGTCAAGCGAGCGGTGCCGCCGGTTCCGGCGAGCACACCGAGGTTAATCTCGGGCAAACCGACCTTGCCGCTGTTCTTGCGGGCGATGCGGATATCTGCGGCCATGGCAATCTCCAGACCGCCACCGACAGCGTGGCCGTTGATGGCCGCAATGACGATCTTTGGCGTCTGTTCGAGGCGAGAAAGGGTCTCATTGGCGTGAAGGCAGAAGTTGTACTTGAAGCCTGGAGAAACGCTGTTGAGCATCTTGATGGACGCACCGGCCGAGAAGAATTTCTCACCTGCACCGGTAATGACGATGGCAGTGATTTTGTCATCGAAGCGAGCGCGGATGATGGCCTCGTCAAAGTCGCGGAACATGCCGTGGGTGTAGGTGTTCACCGGAGTGGCGTCACTTTGGAGGGGGTCGCCACCGGAGTCGGAGGCGAGTTCGATGACGGCGATGCCGTTGTCGGTTGTGCCGTAGTTCACGAGGTTGTTGGGCATCGATTCGAAGGTCAGGCCGTAGAGGTCGGACATGACCCGTCCAACGGAAGGGCGCTAATGAAGAAACCGCAGCGGCTTAGGCGAGGGTGGGTTCGGTTTCGTGGGCTTCCCCGCCCCGGCTTTCGAAGGAGGTATGGCCGCCTCTGCGCCGTGCTGCCTCCCAGCGAGCCTTGACGGCGAGCGCATCCTCGCTCTGCTCCCATGTGTCGCGAGGTTTAGCTGCGCGGAACGGCAGGCGTTTCGGTTTCGTTGGCCCGCTGCCTCGCTCGAGCATGAACGGGGAAGTGGTCGCGTAGACGAGCCGCTTGAGCAAGCTCGGTCGGAAAAGACGGCCAATCCAACGCAGCCCGTCGCCAGACCGCTCTTGGTCCTTCATCCAACGGACGCACATCCGCTTGAACATACGATCGCCGACGCGGTTCATCAGCCAGCGGTTTGCAACGCTGGTCTGTACGTACGGTAGGAGTTGTTGCCGCACCTGCTTGTCGTACGGCAGTCCCCCAAGCATCTCCTCGGCTGCAAGCACACCCGACCACACGGCCATGCGCATGCCAAAACCCCACATGAAGTCCTGGAGGCCGCCGGACTCACCGACAAAGTGCTGGCCCGTTTCGGGAACGGTGTAGAACCCGTTGAGGGTGAAATCACCCTTTCCCCCGACACGCTTGATGGGCTCCATGTCGATGTTCGGGTAGAGACGCTGGTAAGTGGCAATGCACTCGTTCAGGAAGCGTTCGCTTTTCTTTTGCTTCCGCCACAGGCAGGTGCAGATGAGACCTACGCCGTCGATGATGATGAGGTAACTGTAGGCGCCAGGCGCAAGTTTGTCGTTCAACTGAAACGCGATGTGGTTTGGGTGACTGGTTCGGAAAATCTCGCCCAGGGCAAGCGCAGAAGTGTCCTTCGGACCGCAGGCGACGATGTCCGCGTCCTTTTCGCTAATGCGCGACTTGTAATGCAGGGTTGCTCCGGCTTCGATGGCCATCCGCTTGAAGGCCTGGTCGATGGTGTGATCGGACGTACCGCGCTCGACGATGCGGTATGCCACGCCGTCTGTTTTTGCTTGGGTGACTTCGTCGTCTGGATGAATGAGGTCAACCACCGAGAACGCGGTTGATTTGAACGAGGTGGAATCGAAGCCCCAGGTTTCGAGTTGGTCGAAAAAATCCTCGTCCATGCTCCAATTTTCAAGGGCTTGGAAGTCTCCATCAAATCGAGCGCCGGAGTCTGCCCGGATGTCATGGACGTGGACTTCGCGGCCTGCACGAGCAAGCAGCGTTGCGGCCGCCAAGCCCGAGAGCCCGGCTCCCATCACGGTGACGGGGCCCTCGCCTTGCATGGACGGACATCGGCGCGGAGGGTTTGAAGAATGCGCTGCCTGAGCACTGCTCATGTCCACCCCCCTCGAGGTGATTGTGGACACCCCTTCGGCACCCCTCGATCCTGATGCGCTGCTCCAACGTTTGCCTGTTGAGGGCGTTGGGGCTGTGGTCAGTTTTGTTGGCCTGACGCGTGGAACCGAGGGTGACGCGAAGGTCCTCCGTTTGGAGTTCGATGCTTGGCAAGACGAGCTCCCCAAAGTGTTGCACCGCCTCGCGGTGCAAGCAGGTGAAGCGCACGGCCTTCGGGCCGTGGCGATCGCCCACCGTATCGGGAGCGTCGAGCCACAAGAGCCAATCGTGGCCATTCACGTGGGATCTGCACATCGTGGGCCTGCGTTCGAGGCCTGCCGTTGGCTCATCGATGAACTCAAGCAGCAGGCCCCCCTGTGGAAAAAGGAGGTGACCGATCATGGAGCCACATGGAAAGCAGGACTCGGTTGAAATTGAGGGCATCGTTGACATCGGTCGAAAACCGGCCGTGGACCGTCGAGCCGTGGCTGAGGGCTGGGTGACGCTTCGGGCTGAGACCCTCACGGCCATTGTTGAGGGCCGCGTCAAGAAAGGCGACGTCAGGGAAGCATCGACCATCGCTGCCATCCAAGCGGTCAAGGACACACCCCGAACGATACCACACTGCCACCCCGTTCCCATTGAGTCATGCAAGGTGCGTTGGCGCATCGAGCGTGACCGTCTCGGATGCGAGGTTGAGGTCGGTGCACACTACCGGACCGGGATCGAAATGGAAGCTTTGGCGGGCGTTACAGCGGGCTTGCTTTGCGCGTTTGACATGGTCAAATCGCTCGAAAAAGACGCTTTGGGGCAGTACCCGGTGGCTCAAATCGACGGTGTTCGAGTCCTTGAGAAGCACAAGGGCACGGCCTGAGTTCTGCTCCGGTGTGTTCATCACCCCTCTTACGTTCGCGGACCATGCGCGTTGGCGACGTCTGGCCCCATCTGCTCGAAGCCGTTGACATGGCGGCCTTGGCCAGCGCCAATTGGCGTGGCCTTGGCGACAAGGATGCAGCCGACGGCGCTGCCGTCGAAGCGATGCGCCGCTCCTTCGATCATGCGCCCTTTGACGGCAGAGTGGCCATCGGTGAAGGGGAGCGTGACGATGCGCCGATGCTCTACATCGGTGAGCCGATCGGCGCTGAAGTCGGTCGGGAGGGGGCCCTCCAACTCGACATAGCCGTCGATCCGTTGGAATGCACCAACAATTGCGCTGACAACCTGCCGAATTCCATTGCTGTGCTTGCGGCAGCACCTCGTGGAACACTCCTTCACGCCCCAGATTGTTACATGGACAAAATCGCCGCAGGTCCTGCGCTTGCTGGACATGTTGACCTCGACGGTGAGGTGGCCTGGAACCTCGAACAGGCCGCACACGCTCTCGACCGTGAGGTTTCTGATGTTCGCGTGGTCGCGCTTGATCGTGAACGCCACGCTGACCTTATCCGTGGAGTGAGGGATGCGGGCGCACAACTCGAATTGATGTCTGACGGCGACGTGAGTGCAGCCATTTGGGCGGCCAGAGATGACGGCCCGTTCGACCTCCTGATGGGCATAGGTGCTGCACCGGAGGGTGTCATCACCGCTGCCGCCATTCGCGGGCTTGGGGGCGTGTTCCAAGGTCGTCTCGTGCTCCGCAACGACGAGGAAGCAGCACGCGCTTCGACGATGGTGGGCGACGACCTTGACCGTCGTTGGGAAGCCGAGGACCTCTGCGCGTCCAAGGACGCGGTGTTCATCGCCGCGGGCGTGTGCGACGGATACCTTCCAGGCGTGGTCATGGACGACCACCGCACGGTCACCACCAGCGAAATCATCGATGTTGCGACCGGCACACGTCGGTCCATCGTGACCGAACGCCCACGATGACAAGGGTTCTTCATTTGGAAGGTCAGCCGGCCTTCATGGACGTCATCGTGGTCGGGAGCCTCGCATACGATTCGATTCAAACGCCCGCAGCCCACGGCCAGCGCCTGTTGGGTGGCTCTGCGACCTATGCTGGGCTGGCCTCGGCTGCACACGGTGCTTCCTGCGGCCTTGTGGGCGTGGTTGGCGAGGACTTTCGCGACGAAGATCGACAACTGTTGGTCGAAGCCGGGCTTCACCTCGATGGCGTGGTCACCGCAGAGGGGCGCACCTTCCACTGGGAAGGCGAGTATTCCGGTGCGATGGGAGAAGCATCAACCCTCAACACGGAACTCAACGTGTTCGAAGCTTTCGATCCGAAGGTCCCGGCAGCATGGACGGCACCGACCGTTTTGTTTTGCGCCAACCTCCATCCTGCCCTCCAAAGCAAGGTGTTGGAGCAGTGCACACCTACACGCTTGCGCATGCTCGATTCGATGAACCTCTGGATCGACATTGCGCGTCCGCTTTTGGTTGAGGTGCTCAACCGTGTTGACCTCGTCGTGCTCAACGACGGAGAAGTGCGGATGCTCGCCGGGGACGCGAACTTGGTTCGCGCTGCGCAATGGCTACACGGTGAATTGAGACCAGGCGCCATTCTTGTGGTCAAGCGAGGTGAGCACGGCGTGCTTGCCCTGCACTCGAGCGGCATGCTTCACGTTCCTTCCGTGCCCTCTCCGGGGCTTGTAGACCCCACCGGATGCGGGGACAGTTTCGCAGGCACGCTCGCCGCTCATCTTTCCAAAGGAGAAGGTCCTGTGGGTCGAGAGGAGCTCCGGGTCGGGCTCGAGCGCGCGGCCGTGGTGGCGAGTTTCACGCTTCAAGGTCTTGGCGTGAGCGGACTTGTTGCGATGGAGAAAGACGACCGCGAGGGGCGGCTTGAGGCCCTTCGTGCTCTGACGCGATGATCAGCCGTCAAGTCGATCAAGGTCCATGTACGGACGTGCAGTCGATGGCTCAGCGTGAACCTCAATCATGTCGCCGAAGGATGAAGCAATCTGTCCCTGGCGCTCTCCAGTCAGGGTTTCCTCGGAAGCGGGAAGTGGAGCAACCGAAATGTCATCGAGCAAAGCGCGCATCGGGTCATCGCCCCGTTCGCCACCGCTGGAGCCAGCATGAACGCGGGTGGCCTCGTCGACAATCGCTTGCGACGAGGCGTCGGTTCGCAGACGGGTGCGCTGCCAGGTGCTCATCGGCTCAACGTCTTCAGCAGCAATAGCCTGTCCGTCTTCGTCACCGTACATTGCGGCGTAATCCTGCTCTTGCGGGGAGGGCGTTGTCGGTCGGAGTGCGGCATCAAAGAGCCCTCCAAGCGCACGACGACGTGGCCGGACAGCATTGGCGCGCCGTGGAATCAGGTGGCGTGGAGCGACGGTGCCTGCTTTTGGTTGAAGGTTGACCGGCTGCCCTGCGGGAACGGTTGCCAACTCATTCTCTGAGCGGCGAGAGGTCCCAACAATCCCTCGCACTGCGGGAGCAGGAGGCTGCACCTCCATTTCGACAGGTTCCGGGGTTGGCATCGGCTCTTGGAGGCCCATGACGGGGAACATTGGGGCGGGTTCAGGTGTGGGGGCTGGCCTTGAATCGCCGGTCGGGCCGACGAAGCTGGGCAGGTAGGGTTCGGCACCAGGGTCGAACGCAGGAAGTGGAGCTTCAACCCGTGGCGCAGGTAGGGCGCGCTGCTCTGTGTGCACCGCTTGCCAACCAGTTCCGCTCACCCCAAAAGGAGAACTCGCTTCCTCACGGACTTGTTGCGCAACGTCCCTGTCAACGGGGGTTCGTGGATTGAGTGCATCCTGCGCGGGGCTGGGTAGAGACTCACGCTGTTCTACCATCATCTGCTGTGCCCGAGCATGCAAGCCGTCTCGCGGAGGCATCATGGGCACCGGTACGTGGACCGGTGCGAGATAAGCGTCCGATTGCATTGGCAATCGCCGGTCTTCGATGGTGATGTTGACCGCTGGAGCTGGGGCTTGGGGGCTTGGTATGGCTGGGACAGGATCGTCAAAGAACTCAGCCATGATTGTCTCGTCTGGCGCGTCCCGCGGGACGATTTCCCCCTCAAGAAGACCGGTGATTGGTGTAGGGACGACCAGTGCTTCGGGTGTGGAGCGGGGTTGCACAAGACCTTCAAGGCCCTCGCGCGCTGCGGACAACGGCATGCCCGCCATCAGTCGCCCCATCAGGTAAGCGAGCATCATCAGTTTCCCGTCAGCACCGGTGATGACGTGGCATTCGCCGTTGTGCAAGTCAACCGTCAGCGTTGGACGTCGTGTCAGCGCCCACGCGCCCACGAGGACACACCCCACGGTCATGATCACGTTTCGTACAGCGATCATTTCGATGGTCCAACCGGCCATGCCGATGAGGATCAGGCCGAACAGGTGGCTGTATGGCGGCATCAGGTGCGTCTGATGATGGTTGAAGGAACTGATTGAGGAGAGCGGGAGGGTCGTGGTTTTGCCTTCCTTTGCCCGGATGAGGAGCGCAGATGGGTCGACCTCAACGGCCACCCTTCCTCGCATCCCTGCCAGATGCAGTCCGTCGAGGACCTCTCGGTCCAACTGCATCGGGCCGGCGGATGCCGGCACGATTTCTCCCATCCAAGAGCACTTGGTGGAGAGGAATATGAATGCTCCCTCATCCTTGCACCTTCGCAACAAGGTTGCAAAGGACGGCCTCGTTCGCCGAATCAAGCCTCAAACTCAAGCTGTCCTGAGCCGATGATGCGAGGGTTGGAATCGAGCTGTGCGATGATGGCTTGAGGCGGGGATTGGGCACGGATCAGCGCTGGATGTTCCCATTCAACGGTGAGCACGTTTGATTCGACGCCCGTCACTCGACCGACTATGAACTGCAAATCGACCGAAAGGTGAACCACGTCACCTGTTTGCAACGTTCGACGCTGGAACGGAGAGGGCGTGAGGTGCACGGTCGAGCGTGAATGCGCCACCATGGCTGGGGGGCGATGCGTTCCCGTTCGAGCGTCGTCGATTGGCGGATGCACAATCAGGGTTCCACCGGACAGATGAGCCTCTTGCGCGTTGCGCAGGGCAAGGCCCACGCGATCACCGGCGGTAGCGACCGGTACGTCGTCGTCCATCACCTGCAATGATTTGGCCGTGCCCCCACCCTCGGCGGGAAGGAGGAGAAGATCATCGTGTTGCTGAACGGTGCCTGCCTGCACATACCCAATGGCAACAAGTCCAATGCCTCGAACGTTGAAATGCTGATCAACAGGGATGACCAACGGCTGCTCCGCAGCTTTTGCAAGGTCTTCCGTCAAGTCGTCCATCAGCGCATACAGGCGTTCGCGAAGGAGCGGGCCGTCCTCTTTCTCGAAGGTCCAAGTGGCAAGTCCAGCTTGTTGAAAGAGGCCTTTGACCTGATCTTCGTCAATCCAACCGCCGTCCTTGGGGCGAATCACGGCCAGGCCTCGCGTGAGCCCCGCGCTGGCAAAAGCCACGAGGGATTCGCCGAGCGCGGCGTCAACGGCCTGCACTTCGATGAGCCCCACCCGTGCGGCGGAAAGCGCGTTGAGCAGCGGTCGCAGGCGCTCAGGATACTTGGCCGGGCGAATGATGGAGAGGATGCGGGCGCCAGAATCGCCCATCTCTTTGTGGACATAGGTGTGAACGTCCCGTTGGTCGTTCGGTTTTGCAACCAGTCGCGCGAGGTCGTCTGTGCATACCGCCGCGATGTTGAGGACCGGCATGGGGTGGCCTCGTGGTGCTCCACATCAAGCCTTGGACGCCGCACGGTTCCGGAGCATGTTGGCTCGAAGTTCCTCGGCGTGCGCCCATTCTCGTTCAGCCTCCTCGCCTTCTGGCGTCAGCTGGGGAATTGGAATGGGGCGCATCATTGAGTCAATGGCGACGAAGAAGAAGTATCCTTCACAGATGGGTCGGCGTTCCCAATCGGACTTGCTCATGGATTGAGCCGTCACCTTCACGCAAGCGGTGTGGTTGGAGGTGAAAACGACCTTACCGGTCACTTCGAGAAGGTCGCCTTGACGGGCCGGCGCAATGAAAGTCAAGGTATCGATCGAGATGGTCACAAATTCGCGGTGCGCGAATTTCGCACAAGCAATGCCGCCAGCTTTGTCCATCAAGGAGAGCAGTCGGCCGCCAAACAGCGTGTCGTATGCGTTGGTGTCCTGAGGGAACACTTCCTCGATCAGGGTCACGGGTTCAACGGAGTACGGTTGCACAGCCAGCCCTCGCGACCGTCGGTCAAGAAGCCTCGCCATCAGGGAAGTCTCAACACGTGGCTTCTACGGCTTCGTCATCACGGCGGCGTGCCTCGGCCTGAAGTCCGGCGGTGTTCGCGCCCGCGCCTCGACCGCGAAGGAATTGGCTTTGATCACGCTATGGAGAGCGAAACCGAGAGCGATGCAAACGTCGCCGTCGTCCGCACGGTCATCGACGTCTGCCCTCTGTTCGCCAACCGTCAAGCGACATCGCTACGCGGTCTGAGCCTGTGCCGAGGCGGAATCGACGTGCGGGTTCGAGCGGTCCGAGTTGTGGTATTCTTCCAAAAACAACACACGGTCATCGTTCAGCCCGTATGATTCAGCAAAAGTTGCCAGCATCGCCTTCTCACGTTCTGTGATGCTTCCATCGCGTAATGCTTCTGAATAGACCTTGAGGTATGCCATGTCTTCTTTGGAAAAACTGGTGGAAAGAAGCCGACTCGATATTCCATCCAAAACACCGAGGATTGGTTTGCGGATAACCACCAATCCAACTCCCATCAGAACACCGCCGGCCAGACCAAAACCGAGTACGTTTTCCATGACCTCACTTCCAAGGATAAACAGGAAAGCGCCGAAACTGGTGAACACGGCGTTTCTGAACGTCGTTCTGAGGTTTTCATCGATACCAAAGACGGTGTCCTTGAGGGAAGCGTGAACGAACATCATTGCTTCAAAAGCAACGCCAGAAACTTGGAAAATCAAAGCGAACGTCCAGACGAAATACTTCAGCCTCGAGATGAACGTTCGGTCTACTCCGTACCTCCAATCGTTGACGTCAATGAAGCCTGCAGGTCCGCCGTTCAACAGCGGAACAAGGATCAAAATGAACGCAAAGAACAAGATGTTCCCAACGACTTTTCCTGCGAATCCGATGTAGAGTGAGTTTGATGTTGTGCTGTCTTTTTCGTTGAGCACGCTGCCGTCTGAATTTCGCTTGATGGATGACCTCAAGAAGAAAAGAGCGAGGATTGAAACCGCAACACTGCTCATGACGATGAGCCAAAGTCCAGCACTTTCTGTGGCAAGGATGGTATCGAAAACTGCGGGGCATGTGTCAATTGAGGTCAGTATGGCTTGCATGTCTTGGCTGATCGTCCCCGTCCATACGGTGGTGGCGGGAATTGCTCCTTCTGCTGGACAACTCAACCAGACCTTGTCTGGAATCTGGAACAACGGGTTTCGCCGAAGAAGCATCCAGATGGCCGTGGAGACGATGGGTATCATGTACCAAACATGCTTTTGGAAAGCAGGTCTGTGCATGAATTTGAGTCGTTCGATGCGGTAGTACACAGGAACGGAAAGGTAGAGGAAAAGAGAGGCGATGGTTCCGACAATGAACACATCAATTTTGATCAACCATACCACATTCCAGAGCGACTCATACCGTTCAACCAACGGCAAAACATCAACCGCTTGAAACAGCATTTTCATGCCTTCACAGACCAACAAAACCGCCATGAATCGATTTGCGGGAGCCTTTGGATTTGCCCGGATCACAAGATATGCAAGGCCAAGCACCCACAAGAAAGCAAAAAGCGACATCCAATTGATGACCATCTGCAGTCCGAAGAAACTGGCTGCATCGAACGACCTGGCGTAATATTCACCGAACGTTGTGGCCATGTGAATACCACGTTGTCAAAGGATATTATGAATCCTCGGAGCATGATTATGTGCACAGCCGCGGTTTTTGATTGGTTGGAGGGTGAAGGTTACTCCGACTACGTCTCATTGCCTTCCCTAGTCATCGTGGAGTCGACGCGTCGACACAGAGGCTCCCTCGCAGGAGCGCACGGAAGCACCCTCACGGGGACTCTTTTAGGCAGGCTCGCCGTCGCGAAGCCGTCGGTGTCGCCATGAATGCAAATGCCCCCCGCCGCTTGCCCGCCCTCTTGATGATGGCCATGCTTCTTCTTGTGCCCCTTGCGTCCTCCATCAACGTCACCACGTTTACAGGTGGAGATGCCGAGGCCGTTGTCGATGTTCGTGACCCTGCGACATGGATGGACGTCGACGATGCGTCTGTGACGCTCCCGGCAGGCGAGACGGTGACTTCGGCCTCGATGACCGTGGGCACAGCCATGGCCGAGCACGACGCCTTCGTGAGGATCGACACCGAGACCCTTCCAAAGACGTGGAGCCCCGACGCCAACGGACAGTTGACCTCCTTTTCCGCCAAGTCTTCCTTCCAGTTTGAGGAGGGCTCGGATGCGACGCCTGTTCGCTTGACGTCAAACGGTTTCCTCAGTGATTTTGAGGGTACCACCAAGAACTTCACGGACGGCACGCAGCCGCCCATGAGCCCGATGTCATGGGGTCACGGCAGCATCTCGTCCTCGCTTGGCATCCTCCCGGCTGGGTGCAAGTCTGGCGAGATGTGCTGGGGCACCAACCCCTTTGACGACGACTACCGCGACGACAACAACGGTAACCAGTTTGACAGCAGCCTGCTTTCGCCCGCGATCTTTGTTGACCCTGCGATGGGCGGGACCACTTTCCGCTTTTCCTCCTTCCACGCCTTGAACTACCTTGAATCCGGTTCAGGTGGTGTTCAGAAGTACTACCGCGACTGCGCCTACGTCGAAATCCGTGAGCGCAACGACGAGTTCTTCCCGCCTGATGAGAGCGGCCCCAACGCGTTCAGTTACATTCCCGTTGACCAAGCCAATTCCTCCAACATCGGTTTCGGAAATGGTTTGTACACCAAAGGCAACAATCAGGGTCAGATTCAGAGTGGATGCCAGGGCGTCGGCTCAACTCAATCTGCCCTTGGCGGCACGTCGGTGACCACCAACAACCCCAGCGGGTGGGCCGACATTGCGATTGATCTGTCGGATTACGTGGGCCAGTGGGTGCAGCTCCGCTTTGTCATGGAGCACAACAACGTCGGCGGAAACGGCAACACGCCGGTAAATTACACCATGCCTGGCTGGTACATCGACAACGTCCGACTGGGCCAACTCCTTCCCGCGAACGGCTGGATGAAGGTCCGTGGTTTCCTTCCGTCGGTAAACGGTGGAGACCCACAACCAAACGGCTACGGGCTGCTCAACATGGAAGTGGAGACCACCCAGACGGGAACCCTCACCGTGGACGTGTACAACACCCAAACAGGCCTGATGGTCCACGACCTTGACGGCAACCCGATGTCGGGCCTAAGCGGCGACATCATCGAGTTGTGGAACATTGACGCAAACGTCCACAAGTCGCTTGATTTCATGTTCAATTACGACTCCGGCCCAGACCGTTTGTCCACGGCCGTGCTCCACGGTTTCAACATTGGAACACGCATTGGAACCGGGTTCAACCAAACGGACCTCGCCAATCCAGAGATTTACGGTGGTGCATGGAACGCGATGGCTGGTCCGTACGCCTATCAACCGACCTTGGTGGACACTGGATTCTCGCCCGCCATCGAACGCATCAATTTCGACCATCCGATCGTGGCGATCAAGCCCGTCGTCAACCGAGAGTGCACGGAGGCTCCTGACATTCAGGTGTCCACCACAGAGCAAGACCTCCCCGAGGACATCGTCGTGGACCAGTGGAACGAACTTAGCCGTCCGATGTTTGGCTTCGAGGCTCTGGTCAGCTTCAACTTCGATCCTGCCAACAACTTCTTTGATTGCAGGGTCTCGGAAATTTGGTTCGACCTTCGCTTCGGGCACCACGCCAATGACATCCGTGTGGACCTTGCCAACGACGGTGACATCGATTGGGCCTTCGACCAACCCGCCTTTGGTGCACTTGGCCGCCAAACCATGTTCTACAACGCCAAGATCGGGGATGTCCACACCGGGGTTGACAGCAAAACCATGACGCTCAACCTCGCCGCGCAGGCGGTCGGGGGTGGTTTCGTGCTCCCATACGGGTCGACCGTCACGGCTGCGGACATCGTGTTCGATCAGAACACGATTTACTCCACGACCGACGCCGGTGAAGGCTTCGACCTCACGCTCGCGGTCGGTGGTCTGAGCGAAGATCTCGGTGCCATGCCAAACGCGACGCGCATCATGCCCACCATCGGGGGGACGCCAATCGGCTTGGCCGATGCGATCAACAACCTGCTCAACAATCCACAGGTGCCCTTCGCGTTCGAGGACGATTACGGCAACCAGTGGGTGTCCTTCCGTTTCGAACTTGAGAGCCTCAATGCCTCCACCGGCAGCTCGCTTCTGGTCCGTGACCTCGACATCATCTACAACTGGGAACGCACCTTCGACGAGTCTGATGGCTTCGACCGTGAACTGAACCAAGGTGTGGCGCTGGCTCAAGGTACGGGTACGGCGGACATTCCTTTCGCGGTCCACACCAGCAACGGCGGTGCCGTGCGTTTTGCTGACCTCAGCGTCAGTACCGCGTCGGGTTACGACAGCACGATGACCGTCAGCGGCAATCCTGTTGGGCTGTACCCCTCGGGCGACATTTACGAGGTGACGAGCACCCATGCGGTCGACGGCGCAACCGGAACCACCCTTGCAGAGGCCGTGCTGCTGTTCGAGTCATCCACCGGGACGGTTGAAGTGGCGTGGTCCGAAGTGACCGGCTTTGAGAAGCGTGCTGACCCGGGCAACTACCTGACCTTGGAAACCTCAACCGTGGTGGACACCACCAGTCCTGTGGGCAAGGACATCACGTGGCGCTTCCGCATCAACCCTGAATGGGAAGACGCAGAAACCCTGCGTGTGTACGCGTTCAGCGTCGGCGCCAACGGCGTTGATGGCCTCCCTGCTGCGGTCCTCTTTGACCCCAGCGAAGGAAACGCCATCGAAAACGACGTCAGCATCACCAGCCTGCAGGTGCTCAACGCCAACGCAGAGGTCCAAGACCTCGATGACGCGGTCTCCACCCGTTACATGACCATCGACATGAGCGTCCGTCTGCAAGACCTTGACGTCGCCCCAGACCCCTCGGCGTACAACCTGGTGCTGGAGCAACAGACGGTGGACAACATCGACGGGAACATCACCATTGGCTGGACCGAGATCGACAACATCAGTGGACCAATCGGTGGCGACATTTCGTGGCCAATCGACCTCGGCCAAGGTGCTGCTGGAGACGAGATTCTCCGCGTCCGCATAGTCGGCTACGAAGGCGGCGACACGCTGTGTCCGGGTGCTGATCTGCGGCCTGATGATGATTGTGCGGTGCCGTTCAACCTCTCGATCGACACTTACGAACCCAACCTCCTCTCGATGTCGGTCTTCCTGGGTGGAGCCGACCTGCCTGAGAATTGGCGTCGCGTGTATGACGACACGTGGGTGATTCCCTCCGCAACCCAACAGATGCGTCTCATTGCGCAAGACCTGCCCTCGCCGCCGGACACGATGACGATGCACCTCTGGGTCGAGTACGAACACGACAATGACGGCGACGGCGAAGCCGATCCCCAAGAGTACACGATGGTGACCCTCAACAGCGACGGCGGCGCACCAAACGCCTCCTACATCGCTCAATTCAACGACGAAGCCAACCTTGGCCGCGACCCTGTTGGCAAAGTGAGCGTTTGGATTGAGGGCTTTGATCTCGCGGGCAACTCCATCGACGGTGGATCAGCAGGATTCGAGAACGATTACGTCACCTACGTTTCAATGAACTCTGTAACTCCGGTCATCAACAACGTGTACATCGAAGACGCCAACGGTTTGCGCTTCATGCGCTCCACCGACCCCGGCTACCAAGGCCTTGAGAACAAGACCGTTTACGCGGGCAACACCTACCACGTGATCGTGGAGGCGCAGGACGGGAACGGTTGGCGCGATCTGGACACCATACGCGTGAACCTCGACGGCGCCTCCTCGGAAGACATGGTCATCAACTTCCACCCGCGAAACGGCACGGCTTGGACCACCTCGCCCTACCTGACCATCGTTGACGACGACGAGCTCTCTCCGAGCCTGCGCCGCATGGACGGAGGAGCCCTCATCGATCCGTTCGAGAACACCTTCTACCTCGACCTCCCGGTTCGGTTGGCGTGGGGCATTCCTGGGCACGTCGGCGCCAGCACGCCCAAGGTCAGCATCCAAGACTTTGACAACGTCATTCAGAACTACCTCGGCCTTTCCGGCCACCTCCAAGACTGGATGTATGCTGATGGCGTGCGGCTTGACTTCCGTGCGGACCTCAATGCTGGCATCATGGAAATCCCATACCTCTCGGACCAAACAGAACCCATGACCGGCGATGTTCAGGTTGGCTTTGTTGGGGCCGGTGACATCATTCGGTTCCAAGGCCGTTACGCCTACGTGGCAGGTTTGGCGAACGGCGTCTCGATTCAGCCTGAGATTCCCCTCACGATGGAAATCACTCGGCAGGCCGCTGATCGCGTGAGTGAACCCGGCAAATCGTACATTGCTTACCCGGAAGAAACGACCACTGAGACATTTACGGGCGGCGTGTTCGATTTCAACATCACCGTACCGCCGGCTCCGAACGAATTCGTTTACACCTTCCGCCTGATTGACTTGCCCACGGGGGCCACCGATGCGACGGATGCGTACTGCGGTGACTTCGACGGTTACGGCTGCGCTGAGTTCACCCTCAAGGTAGACTTCAATCCTCCCGAAGTGGAAAGTTGGGACTTGACCAAGGGTGGAACCGAAGTTTCCCTTGAGGATGACTTACCCTCTTCCGTGCTCCATTGTGTGGACGCGACGGTGACCATCAAAGAAAACGAAAAGTTGCTTGAAGATGAGGTGGAAATCCGCTGGCAGTTCTACGCTGACCCGAGCTCGGGACTCACCTGGCCCGTCTATGGCCAGGCTTTCGGCTCTGGACCCCTTTCTTCTCCCGTTGAGCTCATCAAGGGTGTAGGCGAGTACTATGCGACCGCGGAATGCATCGATCTTTGGCCCGACCCTGTCGAACCTTCAGCATCCCAAATGGCTGGCGTTCAGGTCATTTTTTGGGTGTATGGCACCGATTCAGCAGGAACCTCAATCCTTGGTGGTGGCCCAACGTCTGAGGGCAATGTGGCGCCGATTACACTGGACGGAGACTTTGTTTCGCAGTACAACCTGATCAATGAAGAAGCGGTTTTCAGCATCGGTACGGTACGGTTTGACCCTGCTCAGCCCGAGGTCGGACAGCAGATGACCCTCGAAGTCTACCTGCAGAACACCGGCAGCCTTGCGGGAACCGTTGACCTGCGCGTGATGGGCGTCTATGACGGCATCGCTTCCCGCGAAACCGTGCACACCTCGCAAGAATTGGGAATCGGAGCCACGGCGTGGGAACCGATCACCCTCGAAGCCTACCTGACGCCGACGACAGGCCTGTACTACCTCATCTACGACGAGGTCAGTGGAGAACTGCTCTACAACGGCAGCGAAACCGCGGGCGGCCTCATCAACGTGAAGGTCCAGAGCGACGACAATCAGGGCGGGGCGATGGCCCTCCTGCTGGTTGGCTTGGTCGGCGTTGTTGCGGTGTTGGCCACCTTGGTGATGGTGCTCCTGCGCCGTGGCGGCGGCGGCTCGGTCGTGGACGACGATGACGAATACGACGATGATTTCGAGGACTCCAAGGAGGTCGTGAACATTCCAGCCCGTGCGCCTGCCGCAAACGTCAGTCCGCAGATGGCTGAGGCGATGAAGACCTTCCCGCAATGGACGCAAGAACAGATCCAGGGGTACTTCGACCAGGGTTGGGACATTCCCTCCCTGCTTGAGTGGGTCAACAGTCAGGAGTGAGCCCGACCATGACCCGTGGCTGGTCCACGGCCT
>PCBQ01000051.1 GCA_002731395.1 Methanobacteriota archaeon | reverse complement strand
GACATATAACGCTGTGGGCCGTTTTGAGCAGAAAAATGTGTCAAAAAACTGCTCTTTGTATCACCTAATTTTGCCCTCAAAGTTCCACTGGACAACTCGGGTCGACGGCTTCGAACCACGCCATTGCGTCCAATTCGCCGTAGCCGGCCTTCGGGGAGTGTGACGCTCCAAGAGACTCCCTCAGCGCGTGCTTGAGATGGACCACGCATCGGTCATCGTCAACCTTCAGTTCAGGTTGAGCTTCAAGAATCAACGCGAGAGCAGCGCTGACCAATACTGTGGACACAGAGGTTCCGCTTGATGTGAACCATGCATCGCCAGACCCCGTAGAAATGACGTTCACGCCCGGAGCCGTGACCTCTGGTTTCAGATTCGGATGCTCCCCCGTTCCGTCGCCGCGGGAGGAATTTTCCCAAACGGCCCCCGTCTCGTTGGTGGCGCCCACCGCGATCACACGCGGCAAGAATGCCGGTGACGCAACCCTACCGTCATCGTCTGTACCACCATCGTTGCCGGCTGCTGCGACGACAAACACGCCGTCATCGAGCGCCCGACGCACGGAGGAGACCACCACGTCGCGCTGGCCCTCCAATCGCTTTCCACCCAAAGAAAGGGAAATGAGGTCAGCATCAAATCCCGTGCGGCACCAGTCAATGGCCTCGGCAACGATTGAATCGTCTCCGATGTTGTCTCCATCGCTGTCCCCTGCAAGGGCTGCAGCAACGCCAAGGGTGACACCCTGTGCCGCACCGTCTTGATGACCCTCGGCCACAAGCAGACCGACCATCATTGTCCCATGTGCGGTAGCACCACGGTCAAGTGGATCTCTCGAGCTTCCGACGAAATCGCGGAAGACCACCTCTTGACCCTCAAAGGCCGGATGTGATGCATCGATGCCAGTGTCCACGACGCACAGGCGCACGCCGGTGCCATCGAACCCTTCCTCAGAGAGATCACGCAGACCGGTGTTCTCGAAGGCCCATTCCGATTCTCCGAGTGGGATCTCCACCAAAAACCAGCCCTGGCTCACGATCATTCCGACCACGACAAGCAAAGCCACAAGGCCGAAGGAAGAGCGGGCAACGCTCCGCTTGCGATGGGGAACAGCGGTGACCACACGCGGAGCCCAACCCATGACTTCTGAACGCCATGCGGCTTCGTGCTGAACCGCTGAGGGGTCGACTGCGGTCAGGATGCGGGGTTCTCCTGGTTCTGGGAGGAACTCAACGCCGTCCAGGTCTGAGGGCCTCACGGCTGACACATCAGAGCCTCCGCATTTGAAGGCCTGTTGAAGGTCAGAACCGGCGGCTTCCAGATCGGGACATGCTCAAACCACCCCAGGTCACCAGTCCAACAAAGGCAATCACCAGCAAAGCCAGAACGGTTTGACCGATACCGGTGTTGTCCGTGTTGGTCTCGATGTTGAACCGGATTTGGAAATCGATCGGTTCGTCGCCGGTTCCGTCTGAATCAGGAGCAATGGTCGCGTATTCAGCGTCCTCTCCTGTCACTTCGAGGTAGAACTCAAACCGCTTGTTTCCGTTGGTCATCTTCCCAACATCGAATTCCGCGTTCACGGTCTCGCCACCCGGCACAGATAACGTCGTGCTGTCGTATGCAAGGTCCTCGCCTTGCTGACGGGCATAGACGATGACGGAATTCACGGCATCGCGCTCGCCGCTGTTGGTGACCGGAATGACGAGAATCGTCGATTCTTGCTCGGCGGTGTTGTCCGATTCTTGGACGGCCAAGGATTGGTTCACGCTCAGAGCGATGGCTGCGTTCACCACCGTCATCTGTACGCTTGTGCTGCTTCCACCAACTTCAGTTACGTCGATGGTCACTTTCAGCTCACCGGTGGTGAAGCTCGCGTCAGAACGGACGTTGAATGCCTGTGTGCGCGTGTCTCCGGAAGCCACGGTGATGGTGCTGGATGCTGGCGTAATCTCCCACAACGTCGTGTCGTAGTTCTCAACCACCCCGAAGGTGAAGGTCGCATCACCGTTGCCGTTGTTGGTCAACGTTGTGCTAAGGGTCTGCACGTCATCGCTGCCGATGCCCACACGGTCATCGACGGCTTCCACGTCAAAGCCACGAATCACAGGAACGCGGACGGTCATTGAACGCTCGGTGAATTCGCCGGTCTCCGCCGTCAGCATGACATTCACGCTGTGGCCGTTTTGCAGCGACAATGAGGTGTTCTGATCGGGCAACGAAACGCGCACCTTCAATGTGGCCGACGTGGGCACGTCATCTGTGGACGCATTTTCGCCGATGCCGAGGCGGACCTCTAGCGTGGATTGCCAATCTTCAGACGTGTCGTTCCAGAATTCGACGCTCCATTCCGAGGCATCGGGTGCGTTACCCGCGTTGCCGCTTGCGGTGTAGACGTCCTCAAACTCCGTACCGTCATACGTCACGTCAACCGTCAGTTCGACAGCAGTGTGCTCGTATTCTCCGTCTTGCTTGGCCAGGATGTCCACACCGTTCGCATCGTCGGTGTAAGACTCGACCGTTTCGTTATCCACAGAGCTCACCTCAACCAAGAGGTCGCGGTCTGCGCGGCGATCGAGGATCAGGAACATCTCTTGGCGGTCCGCTGAGACGCTGGTGAAGTTGCTGCCTTCGTAACTCATGTTGAGGGCAAGCTCATGCTGAACGGTGACCATGTCGGCCGAGAAGGAGACACGTCCAGAGGGCACCAACATGCTCACTGAACCGTCGGCGTCCAGACCGATGTCCCACGAAACGTCGTCGTCGAGCTCCACGGTCACGGTCGGACCTTCGCTGATCATCGAAGCACCTGATGAGGCACTGCCAAGATGGTGCTGGACCAAGTCGATGGCCGTCCACGACGACTGCAGGTCAACGAAGCCACCCAGAACCAAGGTTTGGTTGAGGTGACCACCGGAACCAACGCTGGCGTCAAGCACGCCAATGGCAACCGCGCCGTTGTTCTCGCCGGGATTGGCTTCTCGAACGATGGCCACCCAAGCGCCGGGCTCAACCTGAGCGTCCCAGGTCAGGGTGGTTCCATCGAAGGACGTGCTGTCCACGACCACCGCATCACGAGCCAATCCAGAGGCTGGCTGGAGCACGACGGAGGCGCCATCAAGACGTGTTGCATCAACGGCGTCCGTAACGGCGCCGCTCACGTCAACCAGACCCACCGACACTTCGAGGTCTTCAGATATCGCGCTGTCGTTGACCACATACGAACCGTTGCCGTCGAGGTCGTAGGCGAGGTCGGCGAAGCCCAGTTTGCTGCCTTCCACAACGTAGGAGGTTTGGACGGGCACGAAGAGTTGCCAGACACCGTTTTCATCGGAGGTCACGTTCGCAACGAAGGTTGTGCCATCGACGCTCGTGACGTTCATGAGCACACCTTCAACGCCTTCGTCGGCATCAGGTGTGTCATCAGCATCGAGGTCCCAGTACAGGCGGCCGCCGATTTCCACCTCGTGGTCGGCGAAGAGGTTCGTGATGTTCTCATCCTCACCTTCCGTGAGCGTAAACGGCGCGTTGCTCGTGTCGAGGGTCCAACGGTCTTGAACGTCCTCACGCTCCATGTGCACCGACCACGTGCCGGGCATCATGGGTTCTGTCACACGACCGTCTTCATCGGTCAGGTCAAGGGAAACGTTGCCAAGGCCGTCCGCGGACACCAAGGTCATGCGGAAGCCGGACAAGTTGCGCTCGGTGATGGCCTCACGGAGGTGGAGCGTCACATCGGCTGCTGCAACCGTTTGCAAGGAGACGTCCGTGCGTGCGCTGTTTTCATTCACGGCCAAAGCCTGACGGAGAATTTCCGTCGAGTTCTCGCCTTCGAAAGCGCCGATGACAGCAATCCAGTCGCCGCTTGGTACGTAGTCTGCAAAGGTGCCGTTTTCGTCAACGGGCACGTTGCGGTAGTCCTCGCCGTCCGTGGACACAAGGAGCACGCTGTCGCCTTGTGGACGAAGCGCAGAGCCGCTCTCATCGGAGACTGTACCTGTCACGCGCCACTCATCCACCAGACCGACATCGATGGCTTCGATCGGCTCAGGGATACCGATGACAATGGCCGAAAGCGGCGAAGCAGGCACCAAGGCGAATGCACTCGCATTCTCAGAGGCCGCCTCTTGCTCAGCGAATTCAATCGTGTAGGTGCCGATGGGCATGTCCAGGGTCAGTGTACCGTTTGCGGCGTACATGTCTGCGGTCACGTTGAGCCGCTCACCGTGCTCCGTGCTTGGCACGAGCGCGAAGTCTGGCATCACCATGCTCCCGTTGGAGGCGTTGCCGTCTCCTGCCACGTCTTGGAAGACGTGGAAGGTCATCGCGTGGCCACCAGGGTTGAGGTAGAGGCTAGCGGGCTCCAACACGAATTCCGGATTGCGAACCACGATGACGTCCTCGTCGGACGTGGCGTTGTACAGAACTTCGTCAACAACACTGATGTCGTAGGTTCCAGCAGGGAGGGTGAACGAGAAACCGCCTTCTTGGTTCGAGGCGGCTTGCCACACAACACCTTCAGTGCTGGTGGCCGTCATCTCCACGGGCATCCATCCGGGGATGGCGCTGTTCCAGAACGTGCTGTTGTCGATGTGGTACAGAGCACCTGAGATGTACTCAGTGGGCTCGAGCACGATGCTGAGGTCGTCCATGCCCTCGGTGACGTTCACGACCGTGCCGTATCCGTAGTTGACAAAGGCCTTGGTCATCGTCAACGAGTACTGCTCATCGACCGGTACACGCATGGAGAACAGTCCATCATCACCGGTGTTTGCGGTGAAGGTCAGATCATCGGCTCCGGTGGCAATCACCTCGACTTCTGTGGCCAACTCTGTTGGGGGGTCCGGCTGGGAGAGCCAAGCCTCGTATCCCTCATCGGCTCCAAATGGAACATCAACAGAGCCGTTCAGCCATGTCGAAACGGCATAGGTCATGGTCGTCGTGATGTCGTCTTCTTCAACCTCCAACAGCGCGAGGAGAAGGTGCTCCTCGTCAGCTTCGTCCGAAACGGTGTAACTGCCCATGGGGACCTCGGCGTAAAGGACGCCGTTTTCATCGCTCTTGGCCACGTACGGGTCGAGACCAGAGTCGGGCAGGTTGTTCGTGAGCGTCACGGTCCGGTTGGCGACGTCAACCGTGGGCTGGCCGTCGTTACCGAAGGGTGAAGCCAACTGGATGGTGACGTCGGTCATTGGGGGCACTGGATACGCCAACGTGATGTTTTGAGGTTCATCTTGGACGCTGAAGGTGGCGTTGATTTCGTACCAGCCGTCGTGGTCAACGTCCACGCGGTAGTAGTATTCGCCAGATGGGATTGGGCCTTGACTGAAGCTTCCGTTTTCACCGGTCACAATGGTCACGGATTCATCCAGTCCGAGGACAGTGTCCACCAGCTCGATGATCGTGTTTGGTAGGACGTTGCCGTCCATGTCCTCAAGGACGTCGGCAAACACGGCGCCGGGCATGGTCATCTCCAGGTCGTAGGAGGCCTCGACACCGACGGTTACGGGGTCTGGCAACAGGACCTGCCGCCCGTTGGGGAGAACGGCAAACATGTTGTAGACGCCAGGAAGCAAGCCGGTTTTGTAGAAAGAGCCGGGTTGGACCATTGGCCCAGAGAAGTCGCCTTGCCCGGTAAAGAGGCCCGTTCCATTGAGGGTACCTGTTCCTTCAAAGACGCCAGCGCCCTCAAAGGTCTGACCCTGCACATCGCGGACGACAACGGTTGGCGATAGGGTCTCCACACGGCCACTGGCCGTGACGGTTCCCTCGAAGAGGTATTTGCCCGCGTCGTCGGCGCCAGTCATGGAACACACAGAGGTGTTTTCGGGCATCACGGTGTCGTTTTCCATGCAGTCAGACACGTTGACGAGGTCCTCTTGGCTGACCCAGCCCTCAATGATGCCGCGGCCGGTCCACGTTCCGTTGGCGGTGTGGATGCGATCGCCGTTCAATTGACGGGTGTAGGTCCCCGTAAACCCACGCGCAACGGCGACACCATCGGACTCGAAGGTCCCGTTCTCGGTGAAGGTCACCTCACCGGTGCCTTGCAAGATACGGGTCTCCTCGGTCGTGAAGGAACCGTTGTTTGTGACCACCGTGTGGTTGTCGGTGTACGACCAGATGTCGCGCAGAATGAAGGTCGTGTCGACGAGAGGTTCGCCGGCAAAGGATTCGTCGCCGGTCCACGTCACAACGCCGCTCACACCGCTCGATGTCACCGCAAGGTCCGCCGAACGGTCGAAAGGCGCCACACGGTTGGCTTCGGCACCGCTCACGTTGAGGTGCGTCTCGCCCACCCATGTCATGTTGGCAACCTGCCCAAGAACGGCGGTAATTTCGTTGATGGTGCGGTCATCGTTGTACTCGGCAAGGATGTCGCCAAGGTTCTCGGTGAACGAGCCGTCTTGGATGGCGTTGCGAGCCGAGGACGGATCGTACTCACCGATGAAGGCACTCACGCGGATGTGACCTGCTGGTGCGAGGAAGGAGTAGCGCCCTTCCTCATCAGTGTCGACGAATCCGATTGGGATCCAGTAGGTGTCCGGGTCGAGATCTTCTCCGGACTCCCCGGAAAAGGCGTCACGCTCAATGAGGAGGCGCACGTTCTCCAGAGGTTGGCCGTCGTCGGCGAAGGTCACCTGACCGGTCATTTCCGCACCGGGGTAAAACTTCAGGATCTTGACCATGGAGTTGGCCTGACTGTAACTGTTCTCGACGGTCGTGTCGTCGTTGTAGTTGGCCAACACGAAATGGTTCATCATCGCGCCCGGAAGCGGTAGGGCTTGAGCCATGAAGGTCCCAGGGGAGCCGCTCATTCCGAAGTGCTGCGCTGGCTGGGGGTTGGAGCCATCGCTGTCCACACCGAGTGTTGATGCGCCGTAACCGACGTAGGTTCTCGCCACCATGGTGTCGAAGAACTGGGCCGTGTGGTCGGCCCGCACATCGATGATTTGCACAGGATCGATCTCTGCACCGGCCTGTTGGTTGAGCACGTCTTGGCGGATGGCTTCATCCACTTCTTCACGCGTCATCTCATCGGTGAAAGCACCTCGCTGCGTTTCGTAGACCTCGGTCATGAACGTGGTCGGGTCCTGACCAGAGAGGATTGTTGGGGCAGCGAAAATGCCCATGGGTTGCCCCCCGTTGTACTGAGCGTCAGCCGTGTAGCGACCGGCACGCGGGTACAAGCGGTTGTCAACCGCGAAGTACCGGATTTCATGGTCGCGGTCGATGGTTACGCCGGGAGCGCCTTGGTAATCCTGAACAGAATATGCGCCTTCCAGACCGATGATGTCAGTGTAGAGGTTCATCACCTGCTCCTCGGACAAACCGTTGACCAGCAACTGGACGGTCATGGCCAGACGGGCGTTTGAACGGTGGATGTGCGTCGAGACCGAGTTGAACTCTTCAGCCAGGTCTGCCGTGTACCAGTAGTCGCCAAACACATAGTGCGTGACCTCGAAAGTCGTGTCCGTGGTCAAACGGACGTTGTTGTTGAACGATCGGCTGGCGTCTTCCTCTGAAATGAAGTCCGTCCCGTCGCAGGAACTGGCGAGGCTCTCGACACAGGCGAGGATCTCTCCGTCCTTCCAGAGGCGCCATCGCATGTCGTCGCTCGTGGTGCCGTCCTCGTTCAGCTTGTAACCTTGGGTCATGATGGTGTCCCTGTTGGTCTGCGTGACGTGGAAGGAGGCGTCAAGGACCTCGGTGGGCAGGCTGACTTCCCGCTCTTGACCGTCGATGATCCGCGTTTCATCACGGAAGTCCGTGCCGTTGTTGATGTCCATCAGGGCGGCGTATTGATCGTCGGTGAGGTGGTCAACGAGCACCGCGTCAAAGGAAGGGGTGAAGGTGGTGTCATAGCCACGGTCGCCCGCATACACGCGGTCGCCTTCAGCAAGTTGCCAGAACCACATCGCTGCCAAGTCGGCTTCGCCGCGTGCCAGCAGCATGTTCCCGGTCGCCGGGATACCCGACTGGAAGTTGTCCGAAACGGAGGGGTGGTCACCGGAGGTCAGCGCTTGGAAACCGTAGTCCCACCATGAGACAAAGGCCGGTTTCTGAGAGTATGGGTCGTCCACGTCCTGAGCGGCAAGCCATGCGTATGCGTCGTTCCAACCTTGCTGGTTGAAACTGCTGCCAAAGGCACCAAGGTAACGCATGCCACCGTCCTCGTACGCGGTTGGGTTGAGGAACGAGAAGCCTGCAACGTCCCAGCGAAGCACGTCGGGAACGATGTTGTAGATGGTCTCGTCAATGTCGTCTTCCTGAGGAGAAGTGCCGGGAATACCAGCGTCCAAACCGTAGGTCATGTGTTGTCCGCCGAGCATGATCATAACGAGCATGATCGCGCTAAATTGCGGCGTGCGCCACACGGCCTTGCGAGCCGAAGCAATACGGTCGGCCGGAGTGCGGACGCCAAGCCGACGCATCTTGCGCGTCATTTCCTTCGTGCCGGACCAGCTCCAAAGCCCCACAGCGCCCCAAGCGCCAAGCACGGCCATGGCCGGAGTGGCGTTGAAGATGAAACGGGCAGCCGTCCACGACATGAAGATGGCAAGCAGAATCCATGTGGCCATGAAGATGTGCTCATGGCGACGCTGGCGGGTGCCTCGCCAAAGGGCGATGATGCCCATGCTCAATGCAAGGATGAACACAATAGGGCCAAACGACGCGAAGAGCATCCCACGATCTGGAGCATTGGCTTCAGCAACCGTGCCGAAAATCTTGGTCTTGGTGAAGTAGCCTGCACCGGTGAACAAGACGTTGAACGCGTTGGATTGCTCCAAGAACTGAAGCAGCCAGATGATGCCCACAAAGGCCGCGGCGGCTCCGGCCAAGGAGCCGAGAACGAGCAGCCATGGCTTGTCGCGGAATCCAGTGGTCACGTAAGCGATGGCCATGGTGAAGCCAAGAACGAACAGGAGCGGCTGAAGGCCAGTGCCGCTGAAGACCAGATCCATGCCGGGGTAGGCGTAGAACGGCATGGCAAGGAGCAGCGTTGTCCCGAGCATCGTCAGCATCAGCATGTTGAGCGTGGTGCTGTCCTTGTTGCGGAACATGTTGGTCGCCACGATGTAGACGTAGCCCACAAAGAGAATCGAAGGTGCGACCACGAAACCCTTCCATCCGAGCGCGACCACACCAAAGGCCACACCAGCCAAGGCAGCGTTGACCACCGCGAAGCGGCGGTACGTGGCCACGTCGCCAAAGGCGCGCATGACGGTGGACGGACGGGCGTCAGTAGAGCGTGTGAGGCGTTCATCACCGCCCGCAGCCATGGCTCGAAGGAACCACATGAATCCAAGTGCCATGAAGAACATCACGAACGCATCGTGGTCCGCGTTGGCCCACGTCGAACGAGAGATGTGACCGGGCATCATGGCGATGAGCCACGCCGCGATAACCGCAGCGGGTTTGCTGACGTGGTCACGTGCGATCGCCGCCACTGGGAAGACCGTCAAGGCACCAAAGATGGCGGGGATGGAGACCATCGCCCACCAAACGGCATCCTCGGGGGTGGCGAGGAAGGGTTCCAAAATCATCGCAAGCAGGGCGATGGACCATACGAACAGGGGCGGACGCGGGTTGATGCCGCCAAGTGGATAGAAGCGATCTGCGTCAAAGACAAGATGCGCGTTTTGCATCAAGATGTAATCCACAACGCGCTTCATGTACCACGGGTCAGAACCGCCCGTGAGGTCCCAGTCGCCTGTTCCGTAGCCGTTCATGGCGGGAACCACGTACCACTGAGCGCGGACCGCGAAGGCCATGACGAAAGCCGAGGCGATCATGACCTGGGACCAATGTGCAGACCAGAACGTGCGGGCGCCGCTCGGGGTGTCCTCGGAGCGGTTGCTCCAACCGCCCCACGACTTGTTTGTGGAAATTGAGTAAATGGCCAGACCAATGAAGAATGTGACACCAAACCACACGACTGGAGCCATCGAACTTTCGTTCTCGACATCCCCCCACATGCCCATTTCGTAGGCAGCAGCGACGAGGTAGTAGACCCACATCGATCCAAGCGTCATGGCGCGTGTGTACCAACGCTCAGCGACCATGCTGGCCACGCCAAGAGCCACAAATCCGGTCAGGACGGCAGCCCAGACCGAGAAGTGACCGTGGTATCCATCGACGCCGGTCAAAGCCAGCCTGTCGTGGAGTTCCACATGCTTGAATTGGGCCAAAACCAGGGCGTGGGCCGCGAACCATGCGAGCAAACCAACCTGGAGCGGAAGGCTGCTGCGGTCCCACGGACCGTCGAACTCCGAAAGGTGTCCGAACCAACCCTTGCCGGGCTCGTTGAGCACGCCACGGGCGAGGACCGCAACCAGCGCGCCGAGCACGCTGAACATGATCCAGATGTTGAAGAACACAAAGCCGAGGGCTTCCCGGTATTCGTTGAGTGTCGGGGCGGTCTGGCCTTCGAAGGTGTATTCCTTGGTCACGAGACCGGTGTCACCAGCCGTTGCGGCTGCGACGAGCCCGAAGAGCAGACCGAGGCTCGAGAAGGTAAGGACCGTCGCCCATTCTGAGCGTTCACCGCTCACCAGCACGTGCGTGCCGATGAGGTTGATGGCGAACAGCAGGCCGACAAAGGCACTGCCGCCAACGGCAGGGACGGCGATGAAACCGAAGGCCGCACCAGCAACAATCGTCCCGAGAGAGAGGGTGGACGTCGACGCTGGAATGACCTCGCGCTCGGCAAGGAGGCTTGGCGCGCGGCCAAGCATCGCACCCGCGGCCACAAAGAGCAGCGGGTACAGGTTGTTCTCGTATCCGAGGCCGAAGCCTCCGATCAGGTCGGTGAGCATCGCCAAAAGGACGGCGATCGGCGCAAGAAGCAGGCCGAGCGACGTCTTTGACGACACTGTCGTCACGTTCGTGGTGTTCATGGGGTATCCCTCTCTAGGTGCAACAGCATGGCTGGAGCAACTTCGCGACCTATGGTATCGTTATAACCGGTTCGGCCCAACACGGGGCCGCAGTCACCCGAGCGAGTGTTCAATTTATGTCCGGGTGCTGAACACCCGCCCGCGCACCGATATCGCGACGATAATGCGCGCCCTCCAGCGCGAGGCTCGAAAGGCGTGCGTAAGCCAAGTCGGCCGCCCCCTGCAAGCTGTCGCTCATGCCCGTCACGCTGAGGACACGCCCGCCGCTCGAGATGGGATTCGCGTCAGCGTCCAATTTTAGGCCCGCCATGTTGACCCATGCTCGGCCGTGCCCCGTGTGTGTGACTTCATTGGCGTTGAGTCCTTCGATGATACGACCGGTCACCGCGCTGGATGGATAGCCCTCGCTCGCGAGCACCACCGTTAGCAACGCACTTTCCTCGATGGAATGCATCACTTGAGCCAGGTTGTCTTGAGCGACAGCCGTGAACCAATCCAAGGCGTGGTCGCCAAGCAGAGGCATCGTCACTTGACATTCAGGATCGCCGAAACGAACGTTGAATTCCACAACATAAGGGTCGCCTCTTTGGTCGATCATCAAACCAACGTACAGCACGCCACGGTAGGGCTGCTCTTGCGCGCAGAGGTGAGCATGCATCGGGCCGACGATTCTGGATTCCACCTTGGCTTGAACCTCGGGGGTCACGACAGGTGCTGGGCAGTAGGCCCCCATGCCGCCGGTGTTTGGACCCTCGTCGCCCTCCCCGACGCGCTTGTGGTCTTGACTGGCGGGCAAGCAGCGGTAACCGGAGGCATCCATCAGCACCAGCATGCTGGCCTCTTCACCGGGAAGGAAGGCCTCGATGACCACGGAACCCGCGGTGGCGACGGCGCTGAGGGCGAAGGCCTCGGCCTTTTCCCTGTCTTCTGTGACCAACACACCCTTACCACCGGCAAGACCGTCTTGTTTGATCACCCACGGTGCACCGGAAAACCGGTCAAGGGCGTCACCGAGGGCCCCGGCCCTGCGGACGATGACGTGTTCAGCGGTGGGCACACCTGCTGCTTGCATGGCCTCTTTTGCGAAGGACTTGGAACCCTCCAATGCCGCGTGTGCGGCCACCGGACCGAAGCAGGGACGTTGGCCGAGTGCATCCACAAGGCCGTCGCACAATGGAGCCTCTGGACCAACGACAACAAGGTGCACGTCCAGCTCATTTGCCAGCGCCAGAAGGCCTGCAACATCAGCAGCGCCGACGGCATGGTTCGTGCCAAGCTGTGCCGTACCGGGGTTGCCTGGTGCGGTGTGCAGCTCGACCCGCTGGTCTCGAGTTAGCGCCATGGCAAGCGCGTGTTCGCGTCCACCTGAGCCCACCAAAAGGACGCGCCGCTTTTCCATGCGGTGGTGTCGTTCCCTGCGGACCATAAGCCCAACGCTGGCTGCGGGCATGTTCATGGGCCAAGCAGAGATGTCCACGCATGGACGAGGCCCTTTGGGGAACGTGCGAGGAGAGCCTCGGTTTGGCTGGCATGAGCTTCCTTGTGTTGTGGATTTTCCTCCCGGGCTTTCTTGTCAACACCTTTGCCATGATGTGGGGCAAATGGTTGCCCAAGACGGGCTATGGACCGTGGCCGATCGACGGAGGACGTACCGCGTGGGATGGAAACCGGCTGCTCGGAGACGGGAAGACTTGGAACGGACTTGTGGGCGGGAGCCTGACCTCGGGACTGCTCATGGTGGTGATGGCCAGCGCTGTCGACACCGGTGAAGCCTGTGGCATCTTCGTTGACCCCCTGCTCGACCACGACGCGTCGATGTCGCGTGGCCTTTGGGCCTTCATCGTCGGAAGTTCGCTCGGCTTCTTCTCGCTTCTCGGTGACATGACAGGCTCCTTCTTCAAGCGCCGTCGAGGCCTCAAGCGCGAAGGTGACGTTTCGTCCAAAGCACCACTCCTTGACACCCTTCCTTTTGCCATGATGGTCTTCGTGTTGGGATGGCTTTTGCTCCCAGGCTTGCACGGTGAGGCTGACCTGTTGGCCCCGATGCTCGTTCTTCTGGTAGCGACGCCCGTGCTCCACCGCTCGTTCAACATGCTCGGATACGCCATCGGTTGGAAGGACGTCCCCTACTGAACGGGTCGGCGGGAACTTGATGTTCCCCTGGATGCACGCACAGCCATGTCCCGCACGCTGACCGCGTTCCTCCTTCTGGCCCTCCTTCTCGGAGCACCCATGGCTGCTGCTGTGGATGCACGCGAGGCGGACGTCATCGAGAGCACACAGACCCTGAGCGAGGACACCACATACGACCAAGGATTCACCGTGACCAACGGAGCGACATTCACCGTTGAAGCAAACATATCCTTTGGCGAGAACGCGATGGTGCGCGTCGATGAGGGCGCGACGTTGAACCTCAACAACGCAAACCTCACCGGTTCTGAGATTGAGGCCTACATGGCCTTCTCGGGCGGTGCATCCACCATCGCTCTGCCCGTAACTGGTCTGAGTGGATCGGCGACGGTGCGCCTGATGATGTCATCTGTGTTGAACGGAAGCGAATCCCTGACCATCACGGCGTCAACCGGTGAAAGCGTGATCGATCCTAGCGGCGATGAGGTCAGCCTCCAGGTTGATCTCGGCGACGGCATGGACACCTTGACCCTGAACGTCACCCACAACCATCCCTTCCCCTTCGGACCCATGGCCGTAGAAGTGGTCGATGCATCGGCGAACATCATGCGGCACGAGGCGTGGAACCTCGAGGGAACTGACCTTGTCCTGACCTGGGGCGATGCCGCCTTCAGCATCGACGTGCAAGGAACCCTCCTCATCGAGGACTCGACGGTGCGTGGCGCCGACCTGCGCTGCACCGGCTCATGCTCCATCGACCGTTCAACCATGGAAGGCAGCGCCCCCATCATCGCAGAAGACGGCTCGTCCCTGAGCATCCGAAGTTCGATCATCCTTGGTAGCCGCACCGACGAGGACGTTGTCGCTGTCGACAATGCGGACCTGGTCTACGAAGACAGCACCGGCACGGGCGGTTGGACCGACGCATGGATACGACGGCTCAGCGGCAGGACGGTCACCACCAACATGCCTGGAGCTTTGATCAGCGGCAGTGACCTTGGGTACAAGGGCAGCAAATCCCCCAACGCCTTTGCTGAGACCATGGGCGACGAGGTTGGTGTCGACCTCGGCTCAAGCGAGATGACCCGGATCGTGGAATGGCTCACTGGAGACGGGGTCTACGGGAAGGAAGACGGGACCATGACCGTCACGGCCACCACCGGTTGGGGGACCTTCGTGACCACCGTTCCCGCCGTATGGGCACCCACCAGCGTGGTAAACCTCGAACTGCCCATGATCGAAGTCGTGGCCATCGAGGTCGAGGAACGTACCGCCACGGTCAACGAAAGCCTCGGCGTGATGCTGACCGTCCGCAACAGCGGCGCTGCGGATGCGGCGTCTCCGGTGCTGGAGTGCACCGTGGATGGAGAAGCCGCTGATACCTCACCAAGTTACATCCAACTCTCCACCTATGGCGGCCTGGCCGCAGGCAGCGAGATGGACATCCCGCTGACGTGGCGGATGCCCAACGACGGTGCTCACGCCCTCGCATGCGGCATCATCGACCTGAGCGGAACGCCACTCGAAGCGGTCGAAGACCTGGTCACCGCAGACATCGGCGTCACGGGCGCCGAAGTGTCGTGGACTTACGCCGAGGAAGTGGAGGAAACACCAATGGTGACGATCGTCATCGCCCTCTTCGTTTTCCTCCTTGGCGTTGCTGGAATTGCTCGTGTGGCCGCAGCACGCACAGGCCAAGAGGGCGAAGACATGGACGAGGAAGACGCCGTTGAAGAGGACGCGAAGGTGTACCCAGAGACGACGGATGAGGCATCAACCGAGGAAGAGCAGGCCTCAGAAGAGCCTGAATCTGACGAGGAGCCCAGCGATGTGGCCCCGTGGGACGAGGCTTGAGCCGGCTCAACAGGTTGCTGCTTCCCAGTTCGAGTTGTACTCGTCCCCGTCCTCGAAGTCAAGGTTCCAACAGACGTCGTCGTGGGTGATGACCGTCCCACCGCTGCTGGTGCCAACGTCCAGCACGACCTCGAAGGTGTATTTTCCGTTCTCATAGTCAAGGGCAGATTTCGAGACATATTCTCGGAAGTTCTCCTCTGTGTTGCCGCTCAAAGCGAGCCACCCGTTCATGTCACCGCTTTGGGCTCCTCTGACGCTTGAGGACCATGTGGCGTCAAGGCCATCCACGGTGATCAGAGGATGCGTCCACACGGTGGATGTGCCCTTCTTGACGTTCACCGTGATGGTGTAATCACCCTGAACGGTGCGCAAGTCACCGGAGGTGGAATGGTCTGCACCGTCGAGGTGCTGGTGGCTGTCCGGCAAGAGACCGGCCATGACCTCAATGGTGATGCCTTCGAAGGTGGTCTTGCTGGGGTCTTGAGCGGTTCCTGTTGAGGTGTCAAACACGGGTGCGATGCGCACGCCGCTCTCAAGCGGCGTACGGGTCATCTGGCTGGAATCTAGATCGAAGGACTGGGAGAGGGACCCGCCGTCCGTGGCCGTCACGGTGTAGGTTCGGATGACGTTGTTGACCTCGTCATAGGCGTTGCCGCAGAAGAAATCAGAGAGCATGGGCTGGACGCGCACGAAGTCACGGCCCAACTCGAGCGTCTCTTCCCACACCACCTCAGGGGTGTCACCAACGGTGCCGTCGCAATCCGGAGAGGTGGAAATCGTGACCGTGGTCGCATCGAAACTTCCGCGGACCTTGAACTCCAACCGGTCGTTGGCCTCGTCAAGGGAAACTTCGGAAATGGCGAGGGTTTCACCGTCTGGCGCCACAACGCCTGCAGTGTAAGGGACGATGGCGATGATCACCGCGAGGAAGACCGCCCCGCCGGTCTTCACGACGTTGAGGTCCTTGCCCTGAACTTGGTCGGCCAAGACAATGGCTCCGACGGCGATGAGGAGGACAGCGCCGGTGATGAAGAAGGGGATGAAGCCGCCCTGCAAGCTAAGGAGAAGACCGACAAAGAGACCGATGCCACCGACCGAGGAAAGGATGGCCGGGAGCGGGAGGCCTTCGTCCGATCCCGCAACAGCGATCTTTGCAGCAACAGGAGTCGGTGCAGGCGCTTCGGCCTTGACCGGCGCGGGAGTGACGGGTGCCGCCGCTTCCTCTTCGCTGGCGGCTTGGGCGGCGGTGTTGGCTTTGTCAAGCAGTCCACTCATGGGGTAACCTCGGTCATTACCTCGCGCTCATGGGCATATGAAGGCGACGGCAAACGTGCGTCACGGGGACGCGGTTGCTGCACGTTCGTCAAAGACCCGGCGCGGCTTCCCTCAACACGGGGACGCCTTCCTCTTCTTCGGTCCGAAGCAGGCTTCTGCCCGCCATGGCTGCAGCCAAGGCGACCATGGAGAGGGTCGGGACGACCTCGAAGCCTGGGAGGTACACACCGCGGACGTAGATGGTGATCATCTGAGACTCGCGCTCGCAGCCGCCGTTCTTGCAGGAGAACTCCGACTCGGCGTAGAAGTTCATCGTGTAGTACTGGTCGGTCCAGCCCCAGTCCTTGGGGGTGCGCACGAGGACGCGAACCTTCTGCCCGGCGGGGTTGTTCTCGATCTGGGTCTTGACGGCAGGGAGGTTGATGGTGAAGCCGTCTTCCTCAAGCTTCTCACGGGAATCATCGGTGATGCCGATGCGCATGAAGTCAATCTGGTTGCCAAGGTTGGTGACCTTGAACTCGAACGGCTTGTCCGTCTTCGGCATGAGCTGCACGAAAGGCTCGACGGCCTCGACCTGAACCAGCGAGAACTGCATGATGTTGACCATCACGTTGGTTTGGGAACTGGCCACGTTCACAGGGGGAACGCTGTTGATTTCAGTGACCGTTCCGGTCACGGACAACTGGCGGCTCTGCATCGCCATGTATGGGTCAGCGCGAACGACGACCTGGAAATCGACGTCTTGGCCGGCGCCGACGTAGACGTCACCGGCGTGAGCGACGGCGAGGCCGTCGGAGGTGACCTGGATGTTCACCTTCTCGATGTAGGTCGTTGGGTTGGTCACCGTGCAGGTGGTGTAGCCGGAGTAGGAAGAACCGGGCTTCACTTCAACGCGAACTTCACCGGGAGAACAATTCATGGAAACGGCCGCAGCAGGGATCTGTGCTTGAGCCGGAACGGCCACAATGAGCACGGAACAAAGGTACAGGCCAACGAGGAACGCGACACGATTGAGCGACTTCATGCGGACACCTACACCTCTCCGTCCATTCGGACCCTCATAACCATGTCGTCTTACTGCGAGCGAATGGACCCGAAGGGCATCGAACCCCTGACCTCCCGGTTATGAGCCGGGTGCTCTACCCGTCTGAGCTACGGGTCCAACCTTTCGTGACGGGCCAGAACCATGAGGTTGCCGCTCACATGAAGCGATCCAGCGAAGCCTGCTCCGGCTTGACGCGCTCACGCACGAGCGCCTCTGCAGCATCACGAACGTCTTCAGGAACGAACACGAGCACGCGGTCCGCCGCTTCGCTCAAGGCTCGGACAATCGGCGAGTGCTCGGCCACATCGCGACCGTCCTCCAGCAAGATGCCCTGCATGTATGGCAGGTAGCCGCGCTTCCGCACGGCGGCCACGATGAGATCCTGGTCGGGGTTCGCTCCGGCTTCTGTCAAAATAGCGGCAAGTTCTCCTTTGACCGTGTCCACGCTTTCTCGTGTCAGGTCCCTGATGCGCAAGGATTTGTGGTAATCACGACGGGAAAGCAGCCGCTTGGCATCTGCGGAAAGGGCTGGGTCGGCGTGGTCGGACCATGCGGGCAATTCAACGAGGACGTGAGCGTCGTGCAGCGAGGCGTAGGTCGATGCGTCGAGTTCCTCGTCCAACAACATGGACGTCAATGCAGATGAAAGGTCCAGCGCACCCTGTTGCGCAAGGCTTCGTGCTCGCGACAGCATTCGGACCAAGTAGGTCTGTGTGAGCATGTTCACCTTGTGGAAATACACTTGCAGGTACATGTGATACCGGGTGACGAGGTAGGCTTCGATGGCAGGCAGGCCCCACCGCTTGACGTGAAGCCCTCCTTCTGGCGCGATACGGAGCGCTCGCATCACCCGGTCGATGTCAAAACCACCGATCTGTGCGCCCGTGTTGGCTTGGTCACGCAGAAGGTAATCCATGCGGTCAACGTCAAGTTGGCTGGACACGATTTCTTTGAGCACTTTGGGAATGGGTATGCCATCGTGCTCCTGAGCCCCGTCAAGCAAGGCCAGCAATCGCTCGAAGCGAGCCGTGCCGAGGACTTTGCGCACCGCAGCGCCAACTTCCGTTTGTTCGGACGTGAGCATTTCCCTGCCCCACGATTCGTGGTGACGGAAGGTGGCAAAGACCTCCGGTGTTTCAAGCAGGTGCGAGAAGGGCGGATGGCCCACATCATGAAGCAAAGCCGCCAGTTGAACCAATTCACCGTCGCCTGAATCGATACGTCCAGGGTGCGCCTCCTCGAGGGCGTCAAGAAGGCGCCCAGCAAGGTGGTAAGCCCCAAGCGAGTGAGCAAAGCGGTTGTGCGTGGCGCTTGGAAACACGAACTCGCACGTCGCGAGCTGTTTCACGTACCGCAAGCGTTGGAATTCGCGGGTGTCCAGGATGGAAGCATGTGCCGCCGGCACCAGGACATCCCGGTGAACTTCGTCTCGGATGACCCGGTCGGGAGGCCCCGTCATCGGTGGTTGGGACCCGCCAGTGCTCATCAACCCCCCACCTAGGAACGGCGTGAACGGGAGGAACGCTCATCCGCTGTCCGCTCAAGGGCGTGTCATGGTGGAACCCAGCCAGACCCCCGACCTCGTGATGGGGCAGCGTTTGTGGGCGATGTTTGGTGTCGCAATTTTGCTTGTGGCTGGGATGAATGCATACGCCGTCATGCGGGAACCAGATGTGGTTGACATTGGCAACCTCATCGAACACACGAACGAAGTTGTTCGCGTCGAGGGCGTGATGACGACGTGGATGAAAGACCCGTATGGGACAGGCGAAAATCGCGTCGACATCATCATCGAAGACGACACGGGCGTGGTTGAACTGCGCTGGTACCGCGCCACGGACCTGCCGCCCATTGGGACCAAAGTCACCGCCACCGGCGACGTCATCGAATGGGACGGCCGCATCTACATGCAAGCCCTCGGCTCCGGGGCTGTGAGTTGGCAGCAAGAGGATCTTCCCGACGTTGTGATGACCTCGCTGGCCGAGGTCGCCGCCGACCCTACAAACCACAGCGACCGGGTGCTCCGACTTACGGGATACATCGGCGAAGCGGTGCCACCCGATGCGAGTTGGACATCAGCGATGCTCAACGACCACCCAACCTACAGCAACGCAGAGCACCACATGAAACTCATCATCACGTCCGCTCCGGGGCGATGGATCGAGAACGGGGCTCGAATCCAAGCCGACGGGTTGCTGCAATACGACGCTTCTGACTTGGTTTGGGCTTTCCACGTGACCGGCCCTGAGGTGCGCGTCGACGATGATCACACGCCTGCGGTCGACACCCTCGATTGGGACGACCCTGGCTCTTGGTCGTACCGCAGCGGCTCGATTGTTCGCCTGTCAGGCGACCTTATCCAACAGGACGATGACCTCTACCTCACCCACGACGGGGTCAAGGTCTGCTTCATTCCCGGTGAGGGCGATGAAGAAGCAGCGAAGGCCTTGGTCAACACGACCACGACCGCTGCCGGTCGCTTGGTCTGGTCCACCTCCAAAGGGACGTGGTGCCTTGACGCCAGCACCTCCGACGACCTCGACCTGATCGTTCCGACCGAGATGGCTGACCTTCTTGGCATGCTCGAAGTCGCTCCCAACGACCTCATCGAAAGTGGGGAACGGTTTACGCTCCGCATTTATGCCCGCTACGCCATCGCTCCAGGCGTGGAAGACTCGAGCACCTCCCTCGCTGACTCTGCATCCTACCGACCCGGCTGGCGCACGGTCACCGCGACCGTACCCGGGCCCCGCTCTGATTGGATTGAAGCGGGTCAGGCCATCGTCGCGAACGTCAGCGTGGCGTGGGATGGCGCCGCCATGCGAGCGCGCCTGATGGTCCATGAAATGACGCTCGACGGTGACGCTCCTGACCCCGTCCAGTTGTTGTGGGACGACGGCGCGCAACAGTGGAGCTACAGCCGCGACATGCAGGTGGCCCTCAGCGGCATCCTGACGCCTGATGACAACGGCGGCTACCGTTTGCACGAAGCCGGAGGCGACCGCTCCATCGCCCTCGAACCGCTGGCCTCGAGCATCGCCCTCGACGACCTTCATGCAAACACAACCCTACGCTTCATCGGACGGTGGTCGCAAGTTGCCTCGGATGATGGCGTGTCGATGACCTATGCCTTGACCGCAGCGGACGTCAACGACCGCGACGGCGACGGTCTTGCCGATGGCCTTGAGGCCGTGCTCGGTACCAATCCGAACAACGAGGACAGCAACGACGACGGCGTTGACGATCGTCAGGAACTCACGGAGGCTTGAGCATGCTCGAGTTGTACCTCAGCACGTTGTCGTGGTCGCTCGCGGCCCTCATCATCGGCATTCTGCTGGGTACACTTACGGGCCTCATTCCGGGTTTCCACGTGAACAACGTCGCGCTGATTTTGCTGGCGCTCTCACCCGCCTTGCTCGAACTGGGCATCCCCCTTTACGCCGTGGCGGCCATCATCGTCTCGACAGGAACCGTCCACACCTTCCTGAACTACATCCCTTCCGCCCTGATCGGGGCACCAGACGGTGACACCGCGTTGTCCCTGCTCCCCGGCCATCGCATGCTCTTGACCGGGCACGCCACACGAGGTGTGGCGTGGTCGGCGCGTGGCTCGCAACTCGGGATGCTGCTCTCGCTTCCGCTCATCATTGTGGCTCGCGTCGCTTTTGGTCCAGAGCTTGGACTCTACGACGGCCTTCGTTCCATCCTGCCTTTCGTGTTGCTGACGATTTCGCTGCTCCTTTTGGCCACGGAGACAACCCGGCTTGACTGGCCCGACCCAATACAGCGCATGACCCGCGGATACCTCGGCGAGAGCAGCCGAATTGCGGGTTTCCTGACCGCTACGGCCTTTTTCCTGCTCGCAGGCATGTACGGTTGGGCGGTGTTCGAACTTCCCGCCACCTCACCGGTGGGCATGCCCGACGCGTCGCTGCTCTTGCCGAGCTTGGCCGGGCTGTTCGGGATTGCCAACCTGCTCGACATCTACACCACGACGTCACATCTTCCTCCCCAACGTGAAAACTGGACCCTCCCCGACGCCAAACCGCTGATTTCGCCGTGCTTCTGGTCGAGTGTGGCCGGCGCCTGCATGGGTGTGCTCCCAGGCATGACCGCAAGCCAAGCGACCGTGTTGGTGATGGGCGGACGAAACGTGTCTGCCCGGCTGAAAGGTGGCACGGGCCCGGGCATGGATTGGGAGACGAGGAAACTCATCGACATGAGTGACGATGAATTGCTCGCGATCGCGTTGGAGGAGGCAGAAGGCGACGGGGAAGGACCCCAGACGCGCCAAGACCTGGAGATCATCGCCATCCTGTCGGCGGTCAACACCGCAGTGACCGTGATGGTGCTGGGTTTCCTCTACATCATCGGCCGCTCTCGGTCTGGCGCGACGCTGGCGCTGAAGATGATGTATCCCGTGGAAACGTGGAGCGCCGTCGAACCCACCTCCGACTTCATTCGCCTGCTGACCATCACCGTAGCGGCTGGCCTCGTTGCGGTGCCGATGATGCGCCACGTGGGCAAAGCCGTGCTGCGGCTTCACGCCACCATTCCGCTGGGCCACATGGTGCTGGGCGTTATCGTCTTCGTGACCGCATTGGTTTGGTTTTCCACCGGTTGGATCGGCATTGGCGTCCTGATTGTGGGGACCTTCATCGGACTGCTTCCGCCGCGGATTGGCATCCGTCGAAGCCACGCCATGGGCATCATTCTCGTACCGATCATGATCTACACTTTCGCACAACGTTTCGATTCCTTT
>PCBQ01000050.1 GCA_002731395.1 Methanobacteriota archaeon | reverse complement strand
TAAGGTTCCATCATCGACAGCAAGGCAGGCACGTTCACGCCCCATGCGTCCACAAAGCCGGACAGTTTCGGTTGGAGCTTTGTCCATTGGTTGCGAACGCCCCGCGTTGTGCCGCGCCGGTGGTTGTACAACAGGGCCGCGCACTGAATCATGCCCTGGAGAAGGAGGATGTCCCTCGGCGCGGCTTCTCTTGCTTTCATTGAAACCCAGACCTCCTCCCAGGCTTCGTGGGCTCCCCACCACCGCCCAGCGTTGAATTCGTGACGGCCCATCTCAAAGTGAGCTGGTTCATCGCCCTGCAACGCAGCAGGTGACCCGTTCATGCCACGGCCTCGTCGCGACGGGGAATAAACTCCCGTGCATGGCTTCACGAGTGACGTGACCTTCAAACGCCGTCATGGCCGCTGAAGGTAGGAGCAAGATGGTGGATTGGCCACGCGGCGAGGTGCTCGAGGTCCGGCGCGGTGGTGCCGAGGTGCTCGACGTCATGCTCGCGGATGCTGCCACCCTTGGCCTGAGCGGAGGGTTTGTGATCCGTGGAAGCGGAGGCGCATCAGGCGTGCTCGCACTTTCTTCAGGCTCCCCGATTGGAGCGGTTTTGGATGAGGAGGGCACCCTCCGACTCGGTGAGGAAGCCCTCGGACCGTTGCGTGAGTTGTTGCGAAGCGGCGCAACGGAAGTTGAGGTGCACCACCTTCCAGGTTCACTGGTTCAAGAAGCATTGGCGATGCACGAAGGAAGCCGTCTCGTGCATGGCGTGGTTCATGACGATGTGCGTTGGTGGGAAACGCGCCTTCCTTCTCCACGCCGTTCACGCGCTCCACGGCTGCCGACCATGGCGCCAACGGTGCGTGCACCCGATGATGTGCGCGACTCGATTGACCGCACACGTGCTCGGCTCCATGCCAACGACGTGGACCTCGCTCCAGGAAGCGTCAGGCTGGTGCACGCGGCATCGCCTGAAGCCGTGGTGAGCATGGCACAAGCGTGGGCCAAAGCTGGCGGATGCAGCCTCATGTTGACCAGGCGCGGTGAGGACGTACCCGAAGGCGTCCACCATTTTTGGATTCACGAAGGTGCGCTAAACCTTCCCGAGATCGCTCTCGGCGATGAGCCGCTGCTCGTCGTTGGTGTGGACCTTCACCTTCTTTCCGTCATGCTTGGTCCTGAGGTGGCTGCATCCTCGTTTGCCGATGTGCTCGATCATGGTCGAGAGCGAGGCGCGGTCCAATTGCTTCACGTGGACGATAGCGTCCTGACCACGGTGGAGATGGCCAGGTTTTCACGATACGGCGTGCCGATGGGCGTTGAAGACGTCTCAGCCCTCGCCAGCGATGAGCGCAGCCTTCGAGGCTTGAGTGGCTTCGATGTGGACGCCATCCTTCGCACCAGGGAACGATTGGCTCCGGGATTGGAAGAACCCGCTGAACCCGAACCCGTGCTGGAGGTTGTTCCAGAAAACAAACCCGTCGTCGCTGAGGCGCCTCCAGTTCCCGAACCCGTTCCAGAGCCTGTTGTGTTGGAACCGGTTGAGGAAGCCCCTCCACCGATGAAGCGCAGCCCTCGTCGCGCCAAGCGCGTCCGCGCGCGAAGCCCCGCGCCGCGTCGGGAAGCACGTGTTGAGAAATTTTCACCCGCTCACGGCGATGTCCCTGAGGCCGAATGGCCGGCTCGTCACGGCTCAGACAGCACACAGGACCTTGTTCGAAACGCACCGACTTCCGGCGATTCATGGCCAGCAACCCGGGCCGTCAGGGGGCTGGGCCTGGCAAAGGTGCGTGATTTGCCAAGCCTCGAACCGGTCGTCAACAAACCACTCCTCGCACGGCCAGAAGCCTGGCCGGATGCTCCGTCCACCGACGCCATCAAGCGGAGGCAAGCTTGGGATTCGCTTCGCCTTGCGCGCCGCTACGCGCCTGAGGTCACGCCTGTTGACATTCCAAAAGGCAAGGGCCTGCGTGAGGCGGCCGTGCGCAGCCAGCGGGCCTTCGATGTCGATGGCGCTCACGCGCGCCTGTTCACATCCACAGATGACATCAACGCAGAAGCGCCCGCGAAGAAAGTGCCTCGGAGGCGGCGTCGAACGACCCGCAAAACCCGACGGCTTGGTGGTGATGACGATGCGTGATTCTCCTCTACGCGCGGCCGCTCTCCGTGCCCGCCGCGGGTTAGGCCAAACCAAAGCCAAGGCTCCCTCGCCCGACCAGGCGAGCACCATTGAGCGCCTGTCGACCAGATCTGACCGCCCGAACCTAAGCCGACCACGCTCCATCGCCTCGTGGCGCCCTGCCGGTGATGCTCAACCGTCGCCTCCGTTGGAAGCACGAGGTCTCGAAGGCGAATTGGCCCGTCGCTTGGCCCGTCGCGTGGAAGGGCACGTATCCACCTTTCATTCCGACTCGACGCCGAGCGATGCCGACAGGTTGGAACCGCTGGGTGAGAGTTTGGACGGCCATCCGTTGTGGCAGAGCGTGCTCGGTCACGAAACGCGCCGGCGAAGGCCGGCTTCACCCCTCCCAGAGGCTTGGGCCTGGGGTTTGCGCTGGTCGGAGGAGCACACCTTCCGCCAATGGGTCGTGCTGGAAAGCAACCGCGAGGCCACAGGCTGGGCGGACCACGTGGTCACACATCCCGCTGAAGTCAATCCGCTTGTGATCCAAGGCGCGGCAGGAACAGGTCGCAGTCATCTGCTCCACGCCATCGGTCAGGCCATGCTCCGTGGGCAACAGGGAGGCGTTGTCCTTCTGCGCCATCCTGCGACAGTGTCCATCGATGACATGGACGCACAACTTCCTGGATTGGACGCGCGTTTTTCGACGTCAAGTGGGTTGCTGATTGACGACATCGATCGCGTCGTGGACGACGGGGAGCGAAGCCGCCGGCTCCATCACATCATCGACCTCGCCATGAACCTCGGGGTTCAGGTGGTGGTGGTCAGCGAGCGTTTACCTGCAGATTGGCCCTCCAGCCCGCTTTCTCGGCTGATGCAAGAGGGTCTGGTCACCTCGATGGCTTCGCCGGGTCCCATCGACCGCTTGGCGGCATTGCGCTCACTCGTCGTTCGGGATGCTTTGGTCGTGGAGAGCGCTGATCTGCAGCAGATTGCAGAAAGCCACCCGACATGGCGGGCCCTGGAAAACGCCCTTCGCGCTCACCTTCACGCTCCTCCCTCAGTTGATGCTCCCCCTCCCTCGGTGACGGATCCCGCGCAGACCGCGACGGACGTCATCAAACGGGCCCTCGATGCGGTCGACGCCGGTGGTGTCCTCGGGGGCATCGAATTGATGGCTCCTGTGCCCGAACTTACCGACGAATGGTCGCCTGAGGTCCCATCGGCAGAGGCGTTGTTGGCAGGCGCTCCCCGTCCCGAAGGACCCGCCCGTGCCGTGCTTGACGTGGCAAGAGACCCGCGTGTGGACCAATTGCTGCGTCCGAATGAGCGCGATCAATACCTTGTTCGTGACGTTGAGCAACTCGAGGTCACAGACGCTGTACGTGCAGCCGATGCCTTGGCGGAAATCGACCTTGGTGCGGAGGCCGCCATCGCCCGTCGCCGGCATCAAGCTGAGGATCAAAGCCTCCGTCTTGAGGCCCTCAAAGCCCGGATGGAAGCCTTGGCCGACGAGGCCCGTGAGGCCGATGTGGAGACCTTGCTGGCCATCACGGATGAACTCCAAGCGATCGATGAGGAACTTGAGCGAATCGCGGACAAGGGCAAAGGCCCTGCTCGGCTGGCCAGGCTCCGACCTCTACGTGCCTCGGAGGAGGAGGCGTGAGCCGCACACCGTGGTGGAACGGTGGCGTGAATTTCGCCTGCCAATCTGATTGCGGTGCGTGCTGCGATCAACCCGGTGGCGTCGTTTTTCTCTCCCGCACGGACATCCAACGTTTGGCAGCACGGGCAGGGATGGATGAACTCGACTGGATTCGCAGGGACTGCACCACGTCCCTCAACGGGAGGTTGGTCCTTCGCAGCCGCCCCTCGGACGGCATTTGCATTTACCTGCAAGGCGACAAACGCTGCTCCGTGTACAACGAACGTCCGCAACAGTGCGCTGCATTTCCTTGGTGGTCAGAGAACCTTCGGTCCATGCGAGCATGGCGCAAAATCAAGCGGACCTGCCCGGGCATTGACGCCCCCGACGCTTTGCGTATCCAGGGGGACGTGATTCAGATGCACGTCGGGCGCGACCTCGAAGCCGGCATGGGCGTTCGGCTTCCTTTGCCGTCCCTTGACGGATGAGACCAACGGAGCCGGATTTATACGCGAGGCCGAAGACGCAGGTTCCGGTGCAGCGATGACCAACGACGAACCTCTGCTGTCGGTCACCTCTGCTCACCTCAACACGGGGCTTCGCGGCATCCCCGTGGGGACCTGTCGGACATCCTTCGTGACCCCCACCGAAGGCGTGCACTATTGCGGGTACCCCATCGCTGAACTCGCGGCCATGGACGTGGAAGACGTCATCTATCTCCTGTTCCACAAGGAGCTCCCGAACGCAGAACAATCCGCTGCGTTCCGAGCAGATTTGGCCGCCCGCGGTGCAGTGCCCGAGGAGGTCGCCTCAGTGTACGCGGCCCTGCCCCGCGAAGGCCACCCGATGGATTGGCTCAGCGTTGGGATGCACACGCTCGGCATGACCGACACAAGCGGAGATTGGTTGGAGGATGCCCTCAACCTCGTGGCCCGCATGCCGCGCGTGATGGGTCTGCTCTTCCGTTTCCGTGAAGGTCGCTCCGAAGGCATCCCTGAAGACGACCTCAGCCTCGGCCTCGTGGATCGATTCATTGTGACCTTGGACCCCGAGGGCGTTGATCGGTCGGTTATGCGTGAGGTGTTGAACGCCTACTTGGTGCTCCACCTCGACCATGGCGGCGGGAATTTGTCCACCTTCACAGGGAAGGCCACGGCCAGCGGCAAGGCCACCCTCTACGCTTCGATGGTCAGCGCGATGAACAGCCTCTCAGGTCCGCTGCACGGGCGCGCCAACCAATCTTGTTTGGAATTCGTGCTCGGGATCGGGACCTCCGATCCCGCAGAGGTTGAATCCTTCATTCGCGGCGAGCTCGAGGCCAAGCGTCCTGTGTTTGGGTTCGGTCATGCTGTGCTCCGCGCTGAAGACCCGCGCGCCACGTATCAGTTCGCTCTGGGCGAGCGCTTGTGTCCGGAGGATGAGAACTTCGCCATCATCCGCACCCTCCGCGAGGTCGCGCCACGTGTGCTGGCGGAGAACCCGAAAATCTCCAACCCCAACGCGAACGTTGACATCGCAAGCGGTACCCTGCTGCATCACGTTGGTCTGCGTAAGCCAGAATACTACACCACCTTCTTTGGCTGGGCTCGCGTTGCCGGTATCGGCGCGCAAATCGTCGACGAGCGTACCGTGATGCGCGACGGCAAAGGCGTCCCCATCTACCGTCCAAAGTACATCGCCGAAAAGCAATCGCTCCGTCACGTCTGAGGCGCCACGCGGTGCAGGACAGGGCGAGGCGTCTTGCCTGCCCCGCGGTGACCGATCATACGAACGCTTTCCCACGGCATCGTGTTGCCGCCTTCACCGACATCCGCCATCAGTTCGTCCACACCGCGTTTCCATCCCCATCGCTTCCGCCAAATGTCGAGGTGACGTCGATGTGCCTCTGTGTCCAATTCATGCCAAGGAGCCACCTCAGCGTCGAGCTGTTTGAGCATGCTCCTCGCTTCTTCATCAGAACCCACGCTCGGCATGCCGCCCTCAAGCGGGGCAGTCGCCATTCGCTTCCATCGCAGCCTCCCGTCAACGTGACGGACGCGTGGGTCGGTGACGCTGTCCGAAATCAAACTCAGGCCGGCATCGATGAGGGCGGCCTCCATGCGATACGGAGCGGGCCATACGTATGCGGGGAAGCCTTCCAACGTGGCCTTGAGCCGCTGGAGCGCACGTCCAGTGAGGCCGACGCTTCTCCCCAACGGAACATAACGTCGCATGCCGTGCAGGTAGTCCAAGGCGCAAGGCATCATCGGTGAGCCAGCGGAGCGGTGTGTTCGCACCAGACGTGCAAATGAATTACGGACAAAGGAAGGCGCGGCCAATGCGCGCTGAACGGCACCGCTACCATAAGGCGGGAGGTTTGGCGTCAAGCGCGACCAAGGTCGCGACCACCCAGCGGTCTTGACGAGGTCTGGCATTCGAGGGTGGAACGCATACAGCACCGTATTTTGGACGGGAATTTCGGCCTCGTTCAAGGCTGAATCCACTTTTGCAGCCACGGTGGACATGTGCTCAAGATCACGACGATCATCGTTCCACCATCCTCGACCGGTGTGCCTGGGGTGTGGACGCTTGATTTCGATGACGCCGACTTTTGCCTGTTCCCGCCAAGCCGTCGAGATGGTGGCATCGGCAAGCATGTCGTCAAAAGTTTCCGCACCGAATTCACGGAGTTCATCCAACGTCCAAGCTTCGACGTAGGTGGGTCCTCCTCGCTTCTCGCGTGTTGGAATCATCGGCGTTCGGTCGTGATGGAACACAAGGTGCCCGTCGAGGGTCATGCGCAGATCAAATTCGATGCCGTCTGCATGGACCATGGCTTCGCGAAGGGCGGCGAGTGAATTTTCAGGCAACTCCCTCCCCATGACAGAGGCTTTCCCTCCTCCTTCATCAAGGCGAGGAATGGTCGCCTCCAAGAAGCGGGTTCAGTGGCCGTGTGACGTGGGAATACTCAAGACTGGACCTGAGGAGGCGGAGGCATGAGTCCCTGGACCATCATGATGGGTCTGGTCCTCTTGCTCACCCCAGTTATTTGTTGGGCCTTCACCCTTCATGCACCCGAAACGCGGACCAAACTCAACAAAATTGGGCAGGTCATCCATGAGCAACGGTACTACCTCCATGCACTCGGATACTTGATCATCATCAGGTGGAAAGGCTTCACAGACGACCTGAATGAGCCAATCAAAATCGTCACAGGACATTGGACGGGTCTTGTGCACGGCCTTGAGGGCAACCTTGTGCTTTGGGTTCAAGATGCGTTTGCCTCTCCCACGTTGACCGCGGTGCTGAACTTCCATTACCTCTTCATTTACCTCTTTTTGATTTACGTGACCACCGTCTTCTACGGTTACGTTGGGGAGCGAGATTTGACGGACAAGGTCACGATGAATTATCTGCTCATTTACGCGCTTGCTGTCCCGTATTACCTCTTTTTCAACGTCGAAGTGACGTCGTCGTGGATACCGGGCATGGAGCCTTTGCTTTACCACGACGGCTTGTATTCAACCTTCTACATCAACAACGATCCGTTGGACAACGCCGTACCTTCGCTGCACATCGCCATTCCCTTTGGCATCATTCTGCTGAACATCCTCCACGTGCGTGACCAAGGCATCCGAATGAAGGACTGGACTCACCGAGGCTACCACCGCTTCGTGGTCTACAACACCATCGTGTTCGCCTTCACCATCCTGTACCTCGGGATCCACTGGATCATCGACATCCCCCTCGGGATGCTCATTGGCGGCATGGGTGCGCTGTTTATTCACTACCTTCAGCCACGTTTGCGCAACGACCATGGCGGCTGGTTCCAAGGCGTGGACCGGCAGAAAATCATGCGTCACGTCTTGGTCGAGGGTACCGTTGTGGTGCTCATGGCGGCCGCCTTTGCGGGCGTCAACATGCACCAGGCCGACACCGTTGACGAGCGCGTCTCGTACCGCCTTGGTCCGGGAGATTCCACCCACGAGATCATCCAGCGCTTTGGGTATGGCGAAGAGGTGATTGTGACCGTCACGAACCTCGACGACCAGACTCCTGTGCACATGGCTTTGCGCATTGCGGAGTCTTCCGAACCGGCCATGGAGCGAGGTTACCTCAATTGGGATACCCTCGCACAAGCCGGTTCAGGGGAGGTCATCACGCTCGAGCCGGGCGCGACGATCAACCTGACCGTCGATCAACCGAAGGTGTGGTGGATTCTGGTGTTCCATGTGGATGAGGGTGCTGCGAGCGAGACCGTCGAACTCCGCGTCCTGAACGACTACGGTTACGTTCCCATGTGGCAGGCCATCCTGCTCTCGCTGCCGTCGCTGTGGATGACAGGTTTCGTCCTGCACCGCATTGCACGTGCTCGGACCCATGGCCGACACTGGTTGGAATCCATACCATCCCACCGTTGGGAAGAGGCCTGATGCGGCCGCGCGCTTCTTGACAGAGGGCCGCCACCCCGCATCATGTCGGGTGCCTCGGATCTGGTCCGGGTCCTCGACGAGTGGGGCCAAAGCCCGATGGGTCAAACCCTCGGGAGAGCCCGTGATCATGTGCGGACACGGCTCCCCGTCTTGCTCGCTCTGGGCCTCATCGGCTTCGTGGCAGCGTTTCCGTTTACATCTGACGTCGTTCAGTGGCTTATCGCAGATGAACGCCTTCCCGATGGTGTGCGCATCATCGTGACCACGCCCGTTGAATTCCTCCTCCTGCAGGTCCGATTGGCCGCCGATGTTGGCTTGGGCCTCATCCTGATTGTGTTGCTCTATGATGTGTTCAGAGCCGCCGCGCAAGGAAGCACTCCGGCGATCAAGGAAGCCGTCGTTGCCGTGCGGGGGAAAATCAATTTTGGAGCCCTTCTCCTGCTCGTCCTCAGCGCCCTTGGTTTGGCTGCTGCAGGGCTGTTGTATGCTTCCGTAGGCTTGGTGCCTTTGTTGCTGGACTACCTGACCAACGACGCGCAGTCCGTTGGCTTGAGCACAGATTGGCGGCTCATCGCTTACGTTGGTTTCCTTGTGCGTTTGCACTTGGCCTCGGCGGTGGGTTTCCAAGCCCCCCTCGTGACCTTGGCCGTGCTGCGTGGCGGTCTTGTCGAGCGCTCAACGCTCGTTGCGCACCGGCGTCATGTGTGGTTCGGGTGCGTGGTCATGGGAGCGTTCGTTTCCCCACCTGACCCGCTGTCCTTGTTCCTGGTGGCGCTTCCGGTGGTGCTCCTTTTCGAGGTGGGGCTCATCATTGACCGGTTGTTTGGTCCTGTTCCCGCAAACGTCTGACGGCTTCCGGTATGTCCGCGATTGGGACCGGTCGATGACCTGGTCGGGGGTGGTGTTCAGGGCCATGGTGGTCCGAGCCAGCCGTGACCGACAATCCACGTTCGACCGCCGCGCGCCACACCTCGTCGCGGTACGCGTCGGTGTGGCCGCCATGAAAGGCCTCGACCGCTTCGATGCCCAAGGAAGAGAGCAGGTCCAGCACTTCGCCCGTCGACACACCGTAATACACGGGGTGAGCGAGGGAACAGAAGCCACCCGCAGCGTGCACCCGCGCGCTGGCCTCCGCCAAGGTCGGACGAGGGCGCTCGACGTTCGCGGGTGCACCGTCGCCAATCCAATCATCAAAGGCTTGCTGGAAGGTGTCCACCACGCCCATGTCGAGCAACTCGGCGGCAAGGTGAGGACGGCCCACTGCCCCATCAGCGCGGGCGAGAACTTTGCCCTCATCCACATGGATGCCAAAGGTCGCGAGCCGTTCGATCATCTGCGACATGCGTGGTCCCCTTGCTTCCGTCAGGCCAGCGATCCATCCTCTGATGTCGCGCATTTCCGGAGCGTCAAGGGCTTTGGGAAAATACGCCAAAAGGTGCCAAGACCCCTCTCTCTTCGCATCAGAAGATGGTGAAATCGCTGGGATGCAGGTGAGTTCGACACCCGGCAAGAAAGCGATTCCGTGGGCCTTGGCCTGTTCGGCCGCGTCTTCCCATCCTGTGGTGGTGTCGTGATCGGTCAGGCTCCATACGCGAACGCCTTCACGCGCCATGCTTGCTGCAAGCGTGGCCACGTCCAAGGTGCCGTCGCTGTGGGTTGAATGCGAATGCAAATCGACGTCTGAACACCACATGATTTCACCTCAAAACAGGTCATCCAAGCTGTCAAGCAGGTCACCCATGCCGTGATCTGCAGCGTGCTTTGGTGCATCCACAGGCGGAGCATCAAACAGGTCGTCCAACCCGTCAAGCAGGCCGTCGAGGTCTGCCGTCAGGTCACCCAAAGCCGTGGTTCCTTCGTCAGGATTCGGCGTCGCAGGCAGCGGGATGGATGCCGGGGGAGTGGGACGGGGCAAAGGTTGCACAGGCGGTGCTTCGTCAGGATTCGGAAGCGGTAGGTCCAGCATCGGCTTGGCCTC
>PCBQ01000049.1 GCA_002731395.1 Methanobacteriota archaeon | reverse complement strand
CTGCACCCAATCGCCCATCTCAGCAGGTCTTTCGTCACAACCGAAACCGGACCACTCGAGCACGGCCGTGCCGTTAAGCGTATCAGAGTCGTTGACTGGGGGGTCTTCTTGGGCGGATTCATTCCCGTTGGTTGTGCTGCTTCCGCTTGACGGGTCACCCTCTGCGGGCGATGCAGCGGTTGTGGCCGCACCGGCCAGCATGCACAGGAGGAACATGGCGACAACGGCGACGCTTTGCTGATGCATCTGGCGAGGGCCGCCCATGCAGGCGAGACATCATTCCGATGTTTCACGCTTTGGCCTAAACCACGTCAGGGAAGGTCAGGACGACTTTCCCGCATGCACCGCTGCTGGACAAGGCCATGCCTTGTTTGAATTCCGCAACGGGCAAGGTGTGCGTGACGATCTTGGCCACGTCGATGGCTCCTGCTTCCAGCAGGGCATGCATGCGGTCCCATGTGCTCCACATTTTTCGTCCATTGATGCCCTTTAGGTGCAAATAACGGAACACGACCTCGTTCATCGGTACTTCGGGCATGGTTTCGCCATACACCGAGAGCACGTTGACGAATCCGCCCATGCGCGTTGATTTGATGGCGTTTGCGAGCGCGGTTGCGGCTCCAGAAAATTCGCAGGAATTGTCGACCCCACGGCCTTCGGTGGCTGCCAGAATTTCTGCAACCACGTCGTGTTCTTTCCCAAGAACAACGTCGGCCCCGAGTTCTTTGGCCATCTGCATCCGGTAACGGTTGTCCCAGTCGACGGCGATCACTTTGGTCGCTCCCATCGCCTTTGCAGCGTTTACCGCAAAGAGGCCAATTGGGCCGAGGCCGTGCACCGCCACGGTTGCGCCTTCGACGGGACCACCGGTCAGCGTGTGAATGGCGTTGCCAAGCGGATCCTGAATGGAGGCGTGCTCCGGAAGAAGCCCTTTCGGAACGGGACGCGCATTGGCCGCTGGGACAACGAAGTATGGGGCAAAGGCACCATGGCCGTGAACGCCAAAGATGCTGCCGTTCTCGCACACGTGGGCGTTTCCTTCGTCGCACCTTGGACACGCCCAACAGGCCAAGTGGCACTCGATGGCCACCATGTCACCGACCTCTCGGTCCAAGACGCCAGGCCCAACCGCAGCGATTTCTCCAGATGTTTCGTGACCTGTGACCGTTCCAAGCGGGACGTTTTCGCGGCTCCATTCATCCCACTGCCATATGTGCAGGTCTGTTCCACATATGCTGGTGGCCCGAGTGCGGATCAGGACCTCGCCCTCCCCAGGGGTCGGTATGGGGTGTTCCAACAGGTCGAAGCCGTCGGCCTCGTCGCGGACTTTTGTCCATGCCAGCATCGTCCCCTCTGCTTCCACAAACGCAGGATGGGCCCGAGACCCTTGAGGTTTGACCTGCAGGGTTCACGCTGAAATCCAGGAATAACGGCGGGCGCCCTCAAGGTCGCTCTCCTCTTCCTCCGAGCGGACGAACTCCCCATTGGGCGGGACCACGGAGTCTTCGCGGACCCCTTTGTGAAGTTCTTCATACACCACGGCGTCGATGGCAACGCGGCCGGCCAGACGTTCGAACAGGTTCCAGCGGGAAACCACTTCGCGCCAATTCGGACTCACGACGCCTTCGAAGACCTTGGCCTTCGCGCCGGACCCGTATCCGCACAAGCCAAAGCGTAAGCCGTCGAGATTCGTGTTGTCCTCAAGGTCGGATTCAAACGTTGACATGAGCGCGAGGAAGATGCTTCCCGTGTACTGATTGCCGATGAGGCTGCTTGCACGCTGGCCCTTTTCGATGCGGTCGCGATGGAAGGAAACGTACGCCTCGGTTTTTGAAATGGCCCGACGGTATTGGTCCATGGCCTTCTCCCATGCGGCATCATCTTGATCATCGTCCCTCGAGGGCGGAGCTCCAACGATGGCCTCCACATCGTCCCACATGGCCGTTCCTTCTCGGTCGCGATGGAAGACGGCCGGGAACATGCGCTTGGCCTGGAAGGCATACGGCAGGTGCATGATGATCCGCTCCCACTGTTCGGTGAAGCGCTGGTCTTCATCGTGGGTGTAGCGGCCCGTCCGCGCAGCTCGGCGCTGGAAATCCAGGAACGCATCCCGCACCGCATTTTGGTAGCAACGGTTCGAGTACTGTCCGTCAAACACGGGCTCGTCACGGTGGATGCTGATGCGCTCTTCGCCGTGGGCAAAAATGCCGAGCCTGCGCAGGGCCGAATCGGGCAGGTGGCGGACCATCCTGTCGAGGATACCTTCTTTCAGGTTCGCCCCAGTTTCACGTGCCAAGTCGAGCACGTCGCCCATGACGGCGCGCAAACTCATCTCACGGCGTGGTTTGAAGAAATCGTGCGCAGGGCTGGTGGAGATGCCCCAGCAGTCTGGAATGACGAGCAGGCGCGGGTTTCGGCGGATGAGCAAGGCACCGCCTCCGGCGCCTTGTGTGTATTCACCAGGAGACCCGAGTTCGTACTTCGCGTTGTCTGCGTAAACGACGATGCCAATTCGCTCGTCGTCATCGGTGCTCCGTGCGCACCAGTCCAAGGTCGTGTGCAATGCGTCAACCGCACCGATGCATGCGAAGGTCATGTCAACAACGTCGCAGTTTTGGAAGCAATCCTCACCGTAGCGTGAGGCGTAACGTTGCGTGAGCATGTCAACGATGTAGGTCGCGGTTGGTTTGGCTCCGTCAAGCGCGGATTCTGTGCCAAGGTAAAGCCGACCGATGCCTCTTGGGTCGAGACCGTTGCGGTCGATCAGCCGCATCACGGCCATGGCGCCCATGGTTGCCGTGTCCTCGTGGACGTCGGGAATGGCCATCGCGGAGAGGCCCAGTCCCTTGTTCAGTTTGTCATAATCCGCCTCGCGAAGTTCAGCGAATTCTCGCATGTCCAAGTACAATCGTGGAACGTGGATGGCGAGGTCGTCGATACCAACAGTAATGGAATTCCCCTCGGAAGTCACATGTCCCGGGCTGTCGGGCCGCATATGAACGCTCGTGTTGAGGCAAAGCGGGAAAGGTGCGTTCGCCGAGGAGGCCAGATTAGGCGTCTTGCTCGCCCATGGCGTCAAGTTGAGCCTGAATGTCGTCTGGAATTTGGGCCTCGAGGCGCGCCCAGAGTACGTCATCGATTCGCAACACCGCGCATGCTGCTTCCGTTGCACCGCTCACGGTCGGCCGGATTACGCTCAGCGGTTCCAACACGCCTGCCGCTCCAAGGTCGGTGGGGACGTGTTGTTCAAGATGCAGTCCGATGCGCTCGGCTCCGCTGCTTGCATCGGCTTGCGCAGCGGTCACGTCGAGCAGAGCATCAATCGGGTCCAATCCGGCGTTTTCCGCCAGTGCGCGCGGTATGACCTCCAGTGCATCAGCAAAGGCTTCGATGGCCATTTGTTCTCGGCCTGGCGTGGCCTCAGCGAACCGTCTGAGGTGACGTGCAAGGTGCACGTGACTGGCTCCGCCTCCGACCAACAGACGCCGATCTTTGCGAAGGTGTGCCGCCACACCCAAGGCGTCATCGAAACAGCGGGAGGTCTCCTCGACGATCTCATCGCCGCTGCCACGGGCAATCAGCGTCGCAGCGGTGCCTTCACCCCGCACGGTCCAGTGGTGGAGGTCACCAAGCATGTGCGAGCGGCTTTCAAGCACGCCTCCACAGGCGTCTTTGTGCAATGCATCCACATGGGGAAGTACCGTTGCGCCAGTGGCGAGGGCGAGCAAGTCCAAGTCGTCGACAGGAACCCGACGAAAGGCTTGCACGCCCAACTCGAGCAAGCGGCGGTGGGCTTCGTCGTCAATGGCTCCTGAAACGGCCAAGACGTTCACTTGGGCGGCCGCAACCGCATCAACATCTTCGAGCAGGCGCTCGATTTCGCGCCGACGAAGGGCGTCAAGGACATCGGGGCTGGTCGCCTGGAAGGTCACGTCACCTCGCATCTTTCTCCGCTCCAAGCCCCCATCGAGCAAGGCGATGGTGCCGTTCTCGACGAGTTTCACCATGTCAGGGTGGGCTCGACGCTTTTGGAGCACGAGCCCTTCGACGATTTCCGAATCTGTGGCCGGCCGGCCAACAGCCATCACCGTTGAAACCCGGGTTGGGTCCACCTCGAGGACGCCATTTACGGTCCGTTCGACGCACTGTGCGGCTTCCATGGCCAGCACTGCGAGGCGGTCTTGGACGGCACGGCTCGCTTTTCCAGCAAGGCTGGAGCGGACGGCCGTGGTGAGGTCCTCTTCGCTGCCCTGAAAGGCAAGTCCCTCAAGGTGGGAGATGGCCTCGGATTCAGCCATGCGATAGCCACGGACGATGGTGCTCGGGTGGACCCCTTGCAGCACCAGGTGCCAAGCATTGCGAAGCAGTTCCGCCGCGATGACCACCGCGGACGTGGTACCGTCACGGGCAGCACGATCTTGTGCGGATGAGGCGTCGATGAGCATCCGAGCGACCGGGTGTTCCACCCGTGCGGTTTCGAGGACCGTCACGCCGTCGTTCGTGACGAGGGTGCGGCCCTCGTCATCGAGGAGGAGCTTGTCCAGACCCTTCGGACCAAGGGTACTGCGGACCGCGCCAGAGAGCGCCATCGCGGCCGCGATGTTCTTTCGAAGCGCAATACGGCCCGTCGTGCGCTCGGTGTCTTCCAGCACCGGGGCTTCGGCCATGACATGACCACCGGGGGGCACGTCTTCAACCGTGCGTCGGCTCAGTCTTCATCGACGACTTCGAAATCCGCGTCCACCACGTCGTCTTCGACGCTGATGGCGCCGTCTTCCTCGTCGCCTTCCGCGGCTGCTTCCGCTGCCGCGGCTTCGTAGAGCTTGGCGGAGATGCCGTGCATGGCCTGTTCGATTTCACCGACCTTGGCTTGGATGCTGGCCTCGTCCAAGTCTTCGATTTCCTTGGGACGCCCTTCGTCATCTTGCACCATCGCCTCGAGTTCATCGAGGTGGGCACGGACGCCCGACGTGTCGTCATCAGACAACTTGTCACCCGCTTCGTCGAGGGTTCGTCGCGTTTGGTAGACGATTTGATCCGCAGTGTTGCGGAGTTCGACCTTTGCCTTGCGGGACTTGTCGGCTTCCGCGAATTCCTCCGCCTCGGCAATCTTGGCCTTGATTTCATCCTCGCTGAGCGAGGTCTGCGACTCGATCTGAATGGATTGTTCCTTGCCTGTGCCGAGGTCCTTGGCGCTGACGTTGACGATGCCGTTGGCATCGATGTCGAACGTGACCTCGATTTGGGGCATGCCGCGTGGTGCAGGAGGCAGGCCAACCAGGTGGAATTGACCCAGCGTCACGTTGTCTTTGGCGAACTCGCGTTCGCCTTGAAGCACGTGAATCTCCACCGCTGGTTGGTTGTCCGTTGCGGTCGAGAAGGTCTCAGAACGGCGGGTTGGGATGGTCGTGTTGCGCTCGATCATCGTGGTGGTGACACCTCCGAGGGTTTCGATGCCGAGGGTCAATGGTGTCACGTCGAGCAGGAGCACGTCTGAAACGCCCTGATCTCCAGCGATGATGCCGGCTTGGAGGGCGGCGCCGAGCGCGACGGCTTCGTCGGGGTTAATGCCCTTGTAGGGCGACTTGCCGGTTTCTTTCTCGATGGCCTCTTGGACGGCTGGAATGCGCGTTGAGCCGCCCACGAGGATGACCTTGTCGATGTCTCCCGCCTTTAGACCGGCGTCCTTGATCGCCTGACGGGTCGGGGACATCGTCTTCTCGACGAGGTCCGAAGTCAGTTGTTCGAAGGTGCTGCGGGCGAGGCTGATGTCCAAATGCTCAGGATTGCCGTCGCGCATCGTGATGAAGGGCAGGCTGATCTGCGTTTGCTGGGTCCCAGACAGCTCGATTTTGGCCTTCTCCGCGGCTTCTTTGAGACGGGTCATGGCTTGAGAGTCGCCGGACAGGTCAATGCCCGTGCTTTTCTTGAATTCAGCCAGCAGCCATTCGATGACCGTCTCGTCGAAGTCGTCGCCACCGAGCATGTTGTTGCCGGCCGTTGCCTTGACCTCGATTTGCGGTTGACCGTCAACGTCGTAGATCTCCAGCACGGAGACGTCGAAGGTACCACCGCCAAGGTCGTACACGAGGATGGTTTGATCGACGTCCTTGTCCACGCCGTACGCCAACGCTGCTGCGGTGGGTTCGTTGATGATGCGCAACACTTCGAGGCCGGCGATGCGGCCGGCGTCACGGGTGGCCTTGCGTTGTGCGTCGGTGAAGTACGCTGGGCAGGTGATGACGGCCTTCGTTACGTCGTGACCGAGGTATGCTTCTGCATCTGCCTTGAGCTTCTGCAGGATGAAGGCGCTGACTTCCTGGGGGGTGTACGATGCCTCGTCCACGTCCGTGGACCAATCCGTGCCCATGTGCCGCTTGACGGAGACCATCGTCCGATCCGGATTGGTGACCGCTTGGCGCTTGGCGGTCACACCGACCAAGCGCTCTCCGCCGTCCTTGGCGAACGCGACCACGGACGGCGTGGTGCGTGCACCTTCTGCGTTGGTGATGACCACTGCTTCACCGTTTTCGATGGTGGCGACGCAGCTGTTTGTGGTTCCAAGATCTATGCCGATAACGTTGCTCATGTGTGTTCCTCCATGTGTGTTCAAAGAATGGGAATGCCGCCGTCGTCGTCATCTTCGTCATCATCGTCCGCCAGGTCGATGGCGATGCTGCCGTCTTCAACGACGGGTTGCTCATCGTCGTATGCCTCGTCGATGTCCACCTCGGAAGGTGCGTCTTCCAGTGGCACCAGCCGTAGTGTGATGTCGAGGATGCCGTTGTTGAGGGTCCATTCCACCACATCCTCACACCGGTGAGGCAGCGCGACTCGAGCCACAGGTGTGATTTGGGTGCGACGGAGCACCTCGATTTGCTGGCCACGCTCGACAAGAGCCAGTTCCACCTGATCCTCTGTAAGATCGGTTTTACGGGCCACGTCGAGGGTGATGATCATGTTCCAATCTTCAAGGAAAACGTCGCTTGGGGGCAGGTCGATGTCCGGTTTTGCGTCCAGCGCTTCGTCGTCCACTTCCACCTGCTTGGCGTCCACGGTCACGTCAAGACCGAGGCCACGCATGAGGTCCTCGAGCCCTCCGCCGTTTTGGAACAGCCGCCCAAGTTCCTCCATGTCAAGGTTGAACCGTACGTCACCGTTGGCTTTCTCGAGGTCAAGGCCCATTTTCTCCAAATGATTCCGGAACAGGTCCATCATGCGCTCAAGATCGTCGCGGTCAAACTCGATACCAAAGGTGGCCAGCATCTGAAGGAGTTGCTCCATGAGCCGTTCTTCCCAATCGTCACTGCCTTTCATGCCACTGCCTCATTAGTGAACCTTAGGTTACATAGTGGCGTCTACGGCGGGGTATTTCAAGGTATGGCGACGTGGACCGTGGGCGCAAGGTCAAGTTCATGGGTTGAACATGAGGTGGCTGTATCGATGACCATCGCGGCCGTGCAGCATGATGCCCTCCAACGCCTCCATGCGCTTCGTGCCCGACAAGGACCCAGCGGGACGCCAGGGCTCGATGATGCAACGATTTCTCGTTTCCTCGACGTGGACCATCGCTTGCTCCAAGCCATCGATGAGGCCGAACAACGGCTCGAGGTTTTGGTGCAGGAACTCGGCGAAGGCGCCGTATTCCGTGAAGAGGGTGACCTTGTCAGGGACCTGCAGTCAGGTTTCGTCAATTTCTACGCCGCTCCGACCGTGAATCCATACGTGGCGCTGGCAGCACGCGGGCCATGGATCGTCACCGCTCACGGCGCGGTGTTGCACGACAACGGCGGATACGGCATGTTGGGTGCAGGGCACGGCCCTCAGGACGTCATCGACGCCATGGCCAGCAACCACGTGATGGCCAACGTGATGACGCCATCGTTCAGCCAACACAGGTTCATCCACCGCTTGCGCCGCGAGATTGGCCACAGCCGTGAGGACGGTTGCCCCTTCGACCGGTTCATCTGCATGAATTCCGGATCAGAAGGGATGACGGTGGGCATGCGCATTTGCGACGTGAACGCTCTGCACATGACTGGACCCGGGGGCCGGCATGAAGGAAAGCCCACCCGGATGCTGGCCATCGAGCGCGCCTTCCACGGTCGGACCGACCGACCTGCCCAGATTTCCCATTCGTGCATGGACCGCTACGACAAGAACCTCAACACCTTCCAAGGCAGAGAAAACCTTGCGCTGATTCCTGCCAACGACATCGGGGCTCTTCAAGCGGCTTTCGCGCAGGCCGATGAGGACGGCGTGTTCATCGAACTCCTTGCCATTGAACCCGTTCAGGGTGAGGGCGCACCCGGCGTCTGTGTCGAGCGTGCCTTCTACGATGAGGCCCGTCGCTTGACCAAGGAGCACGGCAGCATGCTCGTCGTCGATTCAGTGCAAGCCGGCATACGTGGCCAGGGCTGCCTCAGCATCGTTGACTACGAGGGGTTCCAGGACGCTGAGGCTCCGGACATGGAGGCATGGTCGAAAGCGATCAATGCCGGACAGTTCCCTCTGTCCGTGGTCGGGATGACCGCTGATGTGGCCGACAAATACGTCACTGGTATCTACGGCAACACGATGACCACCAACCCTCGTGCCTTAGAAACCGCCATCGCCGTCCTCGATCGCATCACGCCTGAATTGCGGGAGAACATCCGCGCTCGAGGCGCTGAACTTGTCGCTGGCCTTGAGGAAGTCATGGCCGACCATCCCGATGCCGTGCTGTCTGTTCGAGGAACAGGCCTCCTCGTCTGTGCTGAGTTGGACCCGGAGCGCTTCCCCGTGGTCGGGGACGAGAAAGTGGAGATGTGGTGCCGTCGTCACGGCCTAGGCATCATTCACGGCGGCCGCAATGCACTTCGTTACACGCCACATTTCGGGCTTACCAGCGAAGAAGTCAGCCTCGTCGTTGACATGACCAGGAAGGTCATCGAGCACTTTAGCGCCGCGTGATGCGGCGTCCCGTTCACTCGCCTGTGATCAGGTGGTGCAGGGTTCGCACGTGCACACCGGTCGCGCCGTGTTTGACCGTGGCGTTCGTCTTGGCTCCCCAGTAAGTGCCTGCGATGTCCATGTGCGCCCAAGGTATCTGTTCCTCGTCGTCGCCTTCGCCGCGGCTGGGGACGAACTGCTTCAGGAAGGCAGCTGCGGTGTTGGCGCCGCCCCAACGACCAGCTCCGAGGTTTCGGGTGTCGGCGATCTTGGAATCGGTCATTTCCTTCTCGAAAGCAGGGAGGAGTGGCATGGGCCATGCCAACTCGCCGACGGCGTTCCCCGCCTCATGAATGCGAGCGCGTAGGTCATCGTCGTTCGACCAAAGACCCGTGGCTTCGTGGCCGAGTGCCACCACGCACGCGCCGGTCAAGGTCGCGAGGTCGATGATGTACTCCGGGTCATATTCTCCGGCCTTCCACAGCCCGTCAGAAAGGACGAGGCGTCCCTCAGCGTCGGTGTTGAGCACCTCGATGGTCTTGCCAGAGTAGGTGCGAATCACATCACCAGGGCGTTGAGCGTTGGCAGCGGGCATGTTTTCGGCCATGCAGGCGATGCCTGTGACCTTTCCTTCCCAACCGGTTTCGACAAGGGCTTGCATCACGCCAAAAACGACGGAGGAACCGCCCATGTCGTACTTCATTTCGTCCATGGAGGGGCTGGGCTTGATCGAGATGCCACCGGTGTCGAAGGTGATGCCCTTGCCGACGATGACCGGGGCGCGACCGCTTATCTCGGCGTTCAGTTCGAAAATGACCATGCAGGGTTTGCGGGAGGAGCCCATACCCACGGCAACCAGGCCACCCATGCCACGTTCAAGGGCTTCCTCGTAGGTGATGACGGAGACGTTGAGGCGTTCAGAGGCCTCAGCGAATTCCATCGCTTGGCGCGCATAGGCCATGGGGTAGAGGTCATTGGGAGGGCAGTTGCCAAGATCACGCGAGCGGTGGACCCCTTTCACGACACCGGACATGCGCTCGACGATGGCTGCGAGGGGCTCGGTGTCTTCGTCCTCACAAGCGAAGCGAACGACGGTCTCGCCGTCGTCTTCGTCGTCTTCGTCGTCCTTGGTGATGTAGACGTCGTAGCTGTAGTCGCGGAGCATCATGCCCTCCGCCATCGCAGCAAGGTCATGCATGTCGCCGTCTTCGGCCGCGACGGTGAATTCTTTGCCGTGGCTTGGCTTCATGGCCGCCGTGACCTTGGCGCCTGTGTCGCGCCACACGTCACGGTCAAGGTCCTTGGACTTGCCAAGACCAACGAGCAAGGCACGCCCTTCTCCGGTCCCAACCAAAGCGAGGATTTCGCCTTTCTTTCCCTTGAAATCGCCATCGCTGAGCGCGTTGGCGATTTGGGACTTGAGTGCTGATGGCACGCCGGTAAGGCTGGCATCGGCGACGTCGTCGCCTTGCGTGAGCGGTAGAATGAGTGTGCCGTGTAGCGTATTGCTCGGGCTGATTTCGATGCGCATGTGGGTTCCCGGTCGTGGACCGAGGGGTGGCACTTCAATCCTCGGTCGTATCCTCAGCGTGGCTTTCTCGGCGGATCCGGCCGTCGGCTACGATGGCCGCGAGCAGGGAAACCACCAGCAATGGTGCCGTAGCAATTGGCATGGCCTCACCCTCTGATGCACCTGATTCATCGACCGCTTCAGCGGGCACGGTTTCGTTGACCCACGTCGAAGCGTCGATGACACGCTTCTGGTAGTACAGGTTCCAGGAGCCGCCGGGCGAAAGCGCGGCACCGTCGAAAGGCAATTCCACCGTTTTTGAGGTCGTGGCGTTGACGTTGAACAAGGCAGAGGCCCACGCGACACTCCCGTCTGACAAGCGGTATTCCAGCGACGCGTTGGTCGTGCTTGCATAGCCGTGGTTGGTCAGGTCGAGAGAAACGCTGTCTTCGCTGACCTCGAGTGAGGTGACGTCGAGTCGAGCCCTCCAGTACCAGACCTTGTTGATCAGGTAACGCATGACGTCGAGTTCTTCGGCCAGACGGTCATGCAAGGATTCGAAGCTTCCAGGGACAAATTGTTCATCATCGGTCTCAAAGGTGAAAGTCGGGAAACCCATCACACCATACCCATAGTCGCGGCTGGTGCCACAGTTGGGGTAAAGCCCCTGGTTGGCGTTTTGAATGGGGATGTCCGACACCGTTTCGTGCACCTCGTCGCGGATGCTCCAAAACAACTCCCAGTCCGGGGGCTGGTCGGCCCATTTGCCCCATGGGTAGAGCATGATCCACACGCCGGTGTGCATGGTGACGTACAGATCGGCGTCGGTGACGTGTGCGTTCATGTATTCGGCGTTGTGCATGGTCTCTGATTCGCTGAACGCACTGCTGCCCGGTTGCGTGGTAGGGCACGTGTTCCAATAGTGGTCGTAATTTCGGTTGAGATCGACCTGATTGATGTTCCAACGGGTGTCAATGTCGTTGCCGTCAGGGTTGAGCATGATGAGGATGTGCAGCTCGGTGTTCTGCAAGACATCGATGGCTTCCTGATTGCCGGCCTCCCACTCGTTGATGTAGAACTTCGCGGTTAGGTAAGCCAATGCTGTGCCAAGGTACTCGTTGCCGTGGTGACCACCATCGATGTAGATGATTTCCTTGGCCGTCCCGTTTGGCTTGGTGTCCATCGACCAATCGGAAAGCCGGACCATCCATAGCGTGCGGCCGAGTTCTGATTTACCCACGTCCATCAGCTCTACGATGTCGGGATGATCGTCGGCCCATTCGTTGACCTCCAAGGTCAACGCCGCCCATGTCATGTGCACGTGGTTGTCAATGGGCTCGCCGGGCCAGGCTTCTTCGGTAGGGGCTTCAGGCCATTGGGCCTGAACGGTTCCTGCTGCCAGCGGTGCCAAGAGCACCACGACAAGCAGCATGGCACGGCCGCGCATGATCATCGGACGGGCTTGGGTCTGATGACCCTTCCCACCCTCACCAGTCGGAAGTAAACGCGTTGGGATTGGCGATGCGCTCCGATTCACGCGTCCAAATCATCGCTGCATCTCCGGCGTAGACATCTGCGTAGGGGTCGACCTCTTCGGTGTCGAGACTGCGTTGCATGTAGGCCTCGACACGCTCGCGGAGGTCGGGCTTGAATTTCCAGTAGTGGATCCTCCATTCACGCCCGTCCCACAGCGTGGTTTCCTCGGATTCGGTGGTCAGTAGGTCCCAGTCTTGGAACATGTAGAACAGGTTCCGATCGTTGGGTTCGAGCGCGTTGTCGATGATGCGGTTGTAGAACCCGAAGAAGCCGAGGGCGTGTTCGGCCATGCCACGAGCAACCTCGACGTCCATGTCGGTGTCGATGTGTTGTTGGATGGCACGCGTGAGGTCTTTCAGTGTCATGCTCATGTTCGCCCCACCTCGCCGAGGTTTGTACCCCGCAACGGTATTCTATATTGTCCGACACCCTACATAAACCCTCTTCCGGGAATTGGCTTTTCGTTGCCGGAAGCCCTCTCGGGCGAACGCTCTTGACGGCCAACCCTGCCCGCCGGGCATGGAGCATGACCTGCCCACCTTCCTCGGTTTGTCCGAGGACGGCGATGCAGCACCCGACGTTGTGATCCTGCCGCTGCCCTACGAGTTGACCACCTCGTACGGGCAAGGCACGGCTGAGGGTCCAATCGCATGCCTGGAAGCCAGTGCTCAAGTCGAAGTTTACGAAACCCTTCTCGGTGAAGACCTGCCGGCTGGCCTTACGTTCAGGACCGAAGCCCCATGGTCCTCCGACGCAGGGTCTCTGCTTGAGCAGCTGGACGACATGGAAGCCTTTCTGCGACCTTGGTGCGTAGGGGACGTGTTTCCATTGGCCCTTGGAGGGGAACATGGAATCCTCCCACCACTGCTCGCGGCGTTGCGTGATCACCCTGCGATCGAGGGCGACCTTGGTCGTCTGACCGTGGTCCAAATTGACGCGCACGCTGACCTTCGTAGCCAACTGGACGACGAGCCTTATTCGCATGCGAGCGCCGCGGCGCGTGCCCTCGATCTCGGCGTAGGCTGTCTCATTCAGGTGGGTGTGCGCGCACACAGCTTCGAAGAGCAACAACGGATCAACGAAGACGCACGCATCACGACGTGGTTTGCTCGTGATGTCATGGCCCCGTATGGGGGCGAAGCGAACTGGGACTCGCTCATCCAGATGCTGAACAGTGTTGAGGGCCCCGTCCACCTGACCTTTGATATCGATGGGTTGGACGGCACCTTGGTGCCTGCCACCGGCACGCCCGTTCCCGGGGGACTGACGTTTTGGCACGCCGTTCAGGTCATTGAGACGCTGTTTTCGGCACCCAAAGCGACCGTCATCAGCGCCGACGTGAACGAAATCGCACGCCAAGAGGATTCGCCATTGACCCAATTTACGGCCGCGATGCTGGCCACAAAAATCGTTGGCGCCCACGTTGCTGCACGCCGTGCAGGCCAGTGGAAGAAGGCAGCATCCGGGCGTGCAGGAGTCAGAGTTCCCATGTTCCGCCGCACATTTACCAACGGTCCATCCAACTGATGGGTTCAAATCCAATTTCACGGTCAGCCGCGCGTTGACGTCCAAGGATGTTCTCGCCGCTCACGGCCAACACGTCGTGCTTGACCTCACAGGGTACGTCCCGCGGGGTCCTGATGAAGCGGCATGGGTGTTGTCCGTGCTGCAGGACGCAGTAGCGCGTTCGGGAGCGCGCGACGTTCATGCGCATGTCGAGGTTTTCGACGGTTCGATCTCTCCGCCCGGATTCGCCGCTGTGGTTCTGCTGGATGAGAGTCATCTCAGCGCGCATTGCTATTCTGAGCGCGGCTGGTTGGCCATCGACTGCTTTACCTGTGGAGGCACCGATGCGAATGGTATCGTGGACGACGTCGTAAACGCCTTCTTGGCGGACATGCCGAACCTTGTGGTTCGACAACGGGTGGCCTTTGACCGGTTTTTGCACCCCAAGGAGGGCTGATTGTGTCCGTTCGCGCGTTTGTGGATGAGCACTTTCAGCATTTCAACGCGGGCGCGTTGAGGGACACGGCACGAAGCCTGACGTCCTTCTTGGAACGCGGCGGTGTTCTTGTGCTGACGCTAGCAGGAGCGATGAGCACGGCAGGGCTTGGCCGCAGCATTGCACCGCTGATTCGTGCAGGCCACGTTGGAGCAATCTCGTGCACTGGAGCCAACCTGGAGGAAGATCTGTTCCGTTTGGTGGCCTTGAACCACTACGAAGCGATACCGGATTGGCGCGACCTTTCCGCGCAAGACGAAGCCGAGTTGCTCGCGCGCGGGATGAACCGAGTGACGGACGTTTGCATTCCTGAAGAAGAGGCCTTCAGGCGTGTAGAACACCATCTGTTCAAGCGATGGAAAGGCGCTGAGGTTGACGGAACACGTCACTTGCCTCATGAGTACCTGTACGGGCTGTTGAACGATGGCGCCTTGGACGAATGCTTCGAGGCCGACCCCGACTCGTCGTGGTTGCTCGCTGCAGCAAAGAATGACCTGATGCTGGTCGTCCCGGGTTGGGAGGATTCCACACTGGCCAACATCATGGCGTCGCACGTCATTTCTGGGTCACTTAAGAGCACCGACATTGTTCGAAACGGCGTCGATTACATGCTTCGTTTTTCGGAATGGTACCGCGCGCAAACTTGCCCTGTGGGATTCCTCCAAGTGGGCGGTGGCATCGCAGGTGATTTCCCGATTTGCACCGTGCCCATGCTTCGTCAAGATCTTGGTCAAGACGTTCCACATTGGTCGTGGTTTGCACAAATCAGCGAATCTTCGCCTTCCTTTGGAGGATATTCCGGCGCACCCCCAAACGAGAAGATCACGTGGGGTAAATTGCTTCCAGAAACGCCGCGTTTTGTCATCGAATCCGACGCAACGCTGGTGCTCCCGCTGCTGTTGGGATACGTCCTCGATGCCTAACATCATCCCCCAACCCTCTTGAGGGAGCCGGCCAAGGTCGTTTCATGCAACGGCGCGCCTTTGTGATGTTCGTGCTGCTGATGGTCACGATGCTCCCCGTCAATGCCGAGGAACCAACGCCCAGTCCGGCCTTGCACATCGATTGGGACCGCGGCGAGGACGGCCATGCCTACCGCTTGGTGATGGGTGATGATGCGGTCTACGACATTGTGGTGAACCTCGTGCATGCACGCGACGGCAGTCCACTCCAAACCAACATGACCACAACGTGGTCGGTGGACGACGGCCGATCAACGGCGACCTTGGTGGTGAACCAATCACTTGCGTGGAACGATACCGTCGACATCGTCATTGATGTGGTGGGCATGGACGGCTCCCCCGTTGATTGGCCCAACGTGGAGCGGGCGATTCAGGTCGGTCGTTGGAACCAGCCGCTCGCCGACCACGAAATCACGACCTCATCGAATTGGATCCTTGACCAAAGCACCGTAAGCGATGGCGCGCCGCAGCGTTTCTTCCTCGAATTCGACGGTCATGGCTGGCAAGAGCGTGTGGGTGAGACGCTAACGGCGTGGGAACTTGGCGACGGGCGATTGGTGATGCTCGAAACCGCCGACAACTCGACGATTGACCTGAACCTCGTCCTCGACAAGGTGTGGCGAAACGAGAGCAGCACGGCGGGGATGCTTCAGGCCAGCGTGTTCGATGCTTCTGGATTTGGAACGTTGACCCTCATCGACAACATTGACGGCGTCCGAACAGAAGTTACCGCATCGGTCAGTGAAGCGAATCTGAACCGTTCGGTGATCAGCGGCCTTGTGAGCGAACGCCTACGCATTGAGGCGAACGGTACGCTCGACGTCCAAACCATCGAGGACAACGAGAGCGAAGGTTCGCTTGACATTGAGGGAACTGTGGCGGTTTTGGTGCTCGAATTGTGGGACGAAGACGGTGTGCGACGGCTTGACCACCAGCAGATCGAGGCCACGGCCGACTTCACGCTCATCGAGGATGGGACCCGCATGGACCTCGACCTCGAAGCATTCCAATCCCTTCAGCGCTGGGAGGACGGTGTCCGGGTGGACCAACTCGAGCGCATACGTGGTTCAGGTACCTTCGGCTTCGTGGAACAGGACGAAAACGCAACGGTGGCCATCAACGGGACCGTCCACGACTTCCACCAGTGGAGCGAGGACGGAGAAACCGTTGCGGATCACCTTCACGTGGATGGGGTCCTCACCGGTGACGCCGAGGGCACCTTTGGTATCGTACGCGGCATTGAAACGACCGTGGACGCCGAGAACGCATCCGGCGTCTCGCATCGCGTGCACATCATCCATCAGGAAGAGTGGTTCAATTTCACTGGATTGAACGGTGGTTCCTTCTTTGGCAATCAAGGTCTTGGCGCCCACCACAACGAATCTTGGTCCTATGACGTCGTGGACATCGACCACGATAACCGCACCATCCGGGTCATTTGGCAGCAATCTGGCCCCGATGCTTCCGAAGGCGATGAGAAACCAGAGCGCTCTCCAATTCCACGTGAGCCTGAGGCTCCTGAGCCTGTGGACGGGCTGGGCAACGTGACCGTGGGCCGCGAGACAGGATTAATGCCCATGCCTGCGGCTCCTGGCGACCGCTTCGTGCTAGACGAGCAAACCGGCATGGAGCTTGACGTGGAGGTGTTGGACTACAGCACCGATGAGGCGGACGGACGGACTTTTGAGACCGTGCGTTGGTCAGGGACCTACAACGAATTCGACGGCAGCGCGAACGGCCATTTGGTGGCCGTTGGTCCGCTGAAGGGCCTCTCCACCTCTGTGACCCGCAGCCTCGAAGTGCCCTACGGGGAAAACGACGAGACCGCTTGGCTGAACGAGTCACAAACCTTGGCGCGGGTGTTGTCGCCTTCCGTCGTGACCGCGGAGGGCAACACACCTCCTGTGTTCCTTGGTCTGAGTCAACCGAACGGGTTGGCCGTTGCGGAGGGGGCGCGCAGCAGCTTGCTCGTCGCCGAGGTTGTGGATGTGGACTGGAACCTCGAACGCGTGGAGGTTGACTTGACTGCCCTCGGATTGGGGGTGCATTTGCTCAACGACCGCGGCCAAGACGGTGATCAAGCCGTCGACGATGACCGCTGGACCACCACGCTCGCGGTCGACGACTCGACCACAGGGGTGTTCTCCGCCCCAGTCACGGTGGTCGACGCTTTTACTTCAACGACCTACGACAACGCCACCGTTCAGGTCGATAACCCTGCTCCACGCATCCTCCGCATCGACCTTGTTCCAGATCGTGTGCAGCGTGGAGGAGCGGTCATCGTTGAGGCTGACGTGGTGGATCAACACGGCGTTGCTTCTGTTGGTGTTGACCTCAGCGGTCTGTCTGGCGGGTCCCTTGTGCCCCTGAGTCAGGTGAGCGGGACCACCACGTGGAGCGGCGCCTTCACGCTCCCATCGGGCGTGCAACCTGGCTGGATGACGCTGCCGTGGGTGGTTGAAGACGACATGGGGGTTTCTGCCGTCGTGACACGTACCGTCCTGATGGGCGAAAGTGGCGGACTTGTTGGGCCATTCCTCGAACCCGAGGATGCTGAGCTCGGGTGGTCCCGTTTGCTTGTCTTGAACGATGCCCCAGACATCTCGGCAGAAACCATGGTCGTGGATGAAGGGAGCCGCGGAAACTCATGCATCCCCTACACCGTTCAGGTCGTCGACCAAGACGGAATCAATGCCGTCCAAATCGACCGCGGGACCCTGACTCCGTTAGGTGAACAAGCAGGGTGGACGTCGATGAGGAACGATGGGCTTGGCCCCGATGAAGCCGCAGGCGACGGCGTGTGGTCGGTGTGCCTGGACGTCCGCACGGGTACGCCCCTCGGCGCCCATGAATTGCTGATTCGTGCATCTGACACGTACGGGGAAGTGGCGCCAACTGTGTCCACAGTATTGCGTCTTGATGCCGGAGGAGACGGCGGCGGCGGCGGCCAAAACGCTGAGATTTCACCGGCTTTGGT
>PCBQ01000048.1 GCA_002731395.1 Methanobacteriota archaeon | reverse complement strand
TCATTGTCACATGCACTTGCGCGCTTTGATTGCCGGCTCGTGCTTGCCAGCCCGGAACTTCTGCGCATGCCCCCTGAAATCGTTGAGGACCTCCGTGCTGCAGGTGCTTCAGTGATCGAGACCACCGACCTCTACGGTGCGTTAGGCACTGCGGATGTGGTGTACATGACCCGCATTCAGAAGGAACGCTTCGCCGACGAGGATGAATACATCAAGGTCGCAGGAGCGTACAAGCTCCACGTCAGGCATCTCGGCGAAGTACGACAGGACATGATCGTGATGCACCCGCTTCCGAGGGTGGATGAGATTCACCCAAGCGTTGACGCAACGCGTCATGCCCGCTACTTTGAGCAAGCCTTCAACGGTGTTGTCACGCGAATGGCCTTGCTGTGTCGGTTGCTTGGCGTTGATGTGCCGAGAGGTGAGGCCTGATGTCCAACGAATCCAACATGCGTCGTGTGACTGCCATCCGCAACGGCACTGTGATCGACCACATCCCAGCTGGAGGCGCCCTACGCGTGCTCGAATTACTTAACATCGGGAAGGACACTTCCGTCCCAGTTTCGTTGGTGATGAACGTCCCCTCGAAAAGAAAGGGCACGAAGGACATCGTGAAGGTTGAGGACCGCGAATTGACACAAACGGAACTCGACCGTTTGGCTTTGGTCGCAGGAGGCGCCAGCGTGGCCATCATCCGTGCCTATTCCGTCGCAGAGAAGCTGGAGATCGCGCTCGGCGACGAAATCGTGGACGTGGTTCGGTGCACCTTCTCGAACTGCATCACTCAGAATCCGAGGGAGCCCATGGCTCACAGGCTTCGTGTGCTTTCCAAGGACCCGTTGCAGATACGCTGTCACTACTGCAGACGTCCTCAGGACCTTGACAAATTGGTTCAGAACGTCATTTGACATTGACAAGGTCCCGCATTTCGCAGGCCTTGCACACGGCCCGCGACGACGCCTTTCCACACCGTTCGCACGAGCCAACAGGGTCGGTTGCATTTCCTTCGGCAGGCGTCATGGCACGTATGGCATCGAGTGTACGCACAAGTCCGTGTCGCGTTCCTGGCCTGTCTTCTTCAAGCATGGCCACCACGTCCCGCATCCGCCAACGAAGTGCTCCTTCTGCATTCGGACAGACCTCGTTATGGATGGGGAGCCCCCGGTGCATCGCCACAAGGTGGACCTCTTGTTCAGGAATCAAGCGAAGTGGAACAATCCTCGGCGCAAGCCCCTCTGCAGGTCGCTCGGTGTGGGGAGCAAGGCGTCGACTTCGTTCCACCTCACCGGAGGTGAGGTTCATCAAGACGGTTTGGGCCATGTCATCGAGGTTGTGTCCGAGGGCCACCACGTCCGCTTGCACCATGTCCGCAAGGGCGTTGATCCCTTGGCGTCTGAAGACACCGCAGTATGAGCATGGAAGCCGGGGTGCCTCAGGATGCTTGTGCAAAATGGCATCAAGGGAGGCGGTGATTTCGTCCATTGCAAGGAAGTCCTCTTCGGTGAACGACGTCGTGATGAATTCAACGTCGAGCATGTCACAAAGTTGTGAGGCGGCTTCGATGGACGGTGGCCTGTAACCTTCGATACCTTCGTCCACACACCCTGCGACAATTCGAACATCGGGCCTGTTGCCGATGAGATCCACAAGCATCGACAGCAAAACGGCCGAGTCCTTCCCGCCTGAAATGGCCACCAAGACTGTGGTAGGAGCATCAATGGTGAGTTGTTTCCGGAGTTCTCGCCCGACTTTTTTCCGCACAGATCGGTCAAGGTGGTGCGCGCACAAGTTTTGCCCAGAATAGGCCTGTGAAACAACGGCTGGCGCACGGCACACGGAACAGGCCGGGACGTCGAATGCGGGCGCCACGTCGGGGCCAACCCCCTCCTGCTGAAGAGTCTACCTTCAGAGGTACATTGAAAAAATCAATTGGAAAATCAATTTTGCAATTGAGATTCCAACCTCAGTATGAACCCAAGCTTCTTCATCCCAAGAACGGGCTTCTATGCTGCGATTTTCAGGAAAATGCGACGAAGTCGGGTTCGGGTTCTGAATTGAAGTGTGAAAACTGCTTCTCGAACCCTTCCGACGGGAAACATCTTGAAACCCCCCGTGGCGGCTCAACCTTCGATGTCCATGCTGTCGCGTTTGCTCACGGCCTTGGAGGGCACCGAAGGCGTCGAGATGGCTGCTTTGCTCGCGGGCACACCCAGAGCGACCCCTGACGTTGCCATGACCGATGCCCAGCGTGTGGCCAACAGCGGCAACCTTGGGGCTTGCCTGCAGGTGTACATTGAAGCCGACGCCGCGGTCTTGATCGATGACGTCGGGGACGGCCGCTTCCTTCGCCTGCAAGGGGCGCCGGGTCACCATGGCCGCTGGCGCTACGCCGTTGAACGTCATCGGCCGTTGATTGGACGATTCTCCGGGGAGGTGGCCTGATGTTCACCATGCCGCCAGGCTCTGAGGTGGACGAAACCATTGACGTCACCACCCTCTTCCCATTCGAACATGGCGTGGTGACCACGTGGATTGGGCGGCGACGCACGCCAAGCGGACACCGAATCGTGCGAGGACGACGATGCATTGGCTGGGTGGCTGAGGACGACAAGGGGCTGGTGTTTGGCGCCCCCGCTTCTGCGCAACTGGATGCGCTAGAAGCCGACGCCGAGCACGTGCGTCATCAAGCACAGGCCTACACCGTGAACGAATTGGCCGCTTTGATGGCCATCATGCCCCACGCGGCCGTGCACGCTGTGGACGTCGAAGGTCTACCAAGTGGGCCCGGCCCTGCAAGGCGCCTTCTTTCTCGTTCCTCAGCGGTCATCATGGCGGGGTTGTCCGCAGACGAGGAAGTCCTCGGTGCGTTGCTGGTTGACCGCGGTCTGCTCATCGATTCGACGGGAGATCTACCTGAAGATGCTGAAACGCTGGGCGCTTTGGTCGCTGAGACCCTGCTGACCCGGCAATCCATCATGGGAGGCCTCGGGCTTCCCGAAGAAGGCCACTGGTCCCTGGCCACGCCGCAGGGTTCTGTTCTCTTGGCGTCAGCAAGCGACCTTGCCTTGGGCGTTTGGACCACGGCCGGTGCTGACCATCGGCGTCTCTTGCAGCGTGTCTCATCCAGCGTCGCCGGTCGGCCTGATGAGGACGGACAGGCCGGGCACCTCCCCGAAGGCTTCGTTCTCCGGGAAGGAAAAAGTGGTCCTGACGCGATTCTCTCCATGCTCCGAGTTGCTCTTGAGGAGGACGTCTATGGGCACCTGAGCGTCGGCGCAGGTGAGCGAACCACAGCCGTCGTGCTGCTACGCGGTCGCCCGGTTGGCATGGTGTCCTCTTCCGCAGGCACTTTGGAAGAAGCGGTTCATGACCTGACAGATCGCGCTCGTGTGGCACGGTTGCACCAACTTCCACTTGACGCCGTTATTGGCGAAGGCACAGCCAACGTGGCAGGCTTTACGCTCAACGCATTTGGGGCAGCTCTGGCGAGCGTTCGAACCAGATCTGAATCTCGGCAGGCGACGTTGACCGCCCGCTTTGAGGACCTGCTTGGCTTTGATGCGGGCTTGGAACGCATTGCTCCCAAGGTCAGCTCCGAAACACGTTCTTCTGGAAAGGACGCCCTCGAAATCGATCGTGGTGGTGCTCTGGTGATCGATGCAGGGTACCGCCAACGTCTGGAAAAGGCAGAGCACCGCGTGGATGAACTCCAGCGCGAGGGCGCAGCACTCCAGGCTCGGCTCAAGTTGGCTGAAGAGGCGCGAATGCGCGCCGAGGTCAGCGAACGAGAGGCCGTTGAAGCGCGCGGTGACGGTCGCACCAAGATCGAAGGCCTCGGCCATGATGTTGAGCGGTTGAAGCTCGAGGCCGTCAACGCCATGTCACGGGCCGAGGCGGCCGAGGAACGCGCCAACCGTCTGGTCCGCCGGACCACCGAACTTGAGCATCAATTGGAGTCAAGGGCAGGCGAACTCGCACGCGCTTTGGCCGACTCTTCATCCCGTGGCGAGTTGGCCGCCAGCATCCAGCGGATGGCAGAACAAGAGGCCACGCTTCGCGCTGATCTCCAGACCGATACTGAGCGGCTCGCCGAAGTTCGACGACGCTTGGAGGCGGATGAGCGCCATCTGGGTATGCTCGAGGACCAGTCTCGTGCCTCGCACGAACGTCAGGCGGCGACCGTTCGTGACCTTGCGGTGGCCGAGGACGCAGTACGGGCGGCCAAAGCCGAACTGATGGCTGTGGAAGCCGAAGTCAAGGCGGCACGCAGGAGAGCCGACGATGAACTCGAGCGCCGACGCGAAGATGAAGTCCGGAGAAGTCATCTGGAGGGGGAATTGCGCGAGCTGCTTGAGGAGCGTCGGCGTGTGCTTCGCGAACTCGGTGATCTCGGTGTCAAGCGTGGGCAGAGCGAAGCTGAAGTGGCTCACTTGGCTGATCAGGCCGAAGCCTTGGCAGAGGCCCACGAGTCTGCCTTGAGGGACATCGACGAGGCTCGTGTGCTTCGAGCACGGCTGACCGAAGAGCCGCTTGCTCAGGCCCTCCTCGAAGACGGTTCAGCGATGAGCGCGCTTGGACCAATCTTAGAGCGGCTCGAGCAGACCCGTGAACAGGGCTATTCCGTGGCTTTGCTTGATCGTGCGGTCGAACGTGCACTGCACGTGGTTCAACGCGTTGTCGACCATGCCGCGGAGACGCCAAAGCACCTGCTTTCGGACGATGTCATGATGTTGCTTGAGCGTCAAGTGCCGGAGGCAGCCGGTGTGGTCCGAGGCTTGACACGCTGGTCGGTGCAGCAACGCCTTGACCATTCGCTGAACGATGTGGTCACCGATGTTGTGCTCGACCTCGAGCATTTGCTTGAGGACCAGGACCGCGCCATCACGATGCTGCGCAGGACCAGGAACGTCTTGGAACAACTCGGCCACCTTGGAGCGCCCAGGGAGGAATTGGACGCGCTCTTGGCGCAATGCCGCCGGCCAGAAGCCCTGCCAGCCACGGCGAAAGCGACGCATAAACTGATTCGCCGTGCCTTGGATGACATCCACCTCGAAGCCGACCAAAGAGACGCTGGAGAAGCGGTTGCTCTGGAACGAACGGCTCAGGCCTTGGAAGAACTCCTCACGCAACTCGAAGCTGCAGGCCTTGTTGCGGGCACGCCTCAGGGTCATCTCTGGAGGTTCATGTCGAGCGGCCTGCTTCCATCCGAGGCCCGCAATGGATTGGCCGAAGCACCACCGGTCGAGCCACCCGAGGAGGCCCACGTGGAGGCACCGTCAGCATCACAACCACCTGCTCCAGCCCTGTCAGAGGCCGTGGTGGAAGCCACAGCACCTGCTCCTTCTGCCCCTGCCCAGATCGACGACGCAGAGGAGCGTCGCAAGATCGATGCAGAATTGGCCTCGTTGGACGCTGAACGTTCTCCGCACGTCCGTCTGGCCGACCTCAAAGCAAGCGCAGATCCCGCGCTCGAGGCGCTTGAAGCGCGCCTTGGGGACATCGATCTTTGAGGTGCAAGGATGACAGACGCCGCGCCTCTTCCGCCACAACAGAGCGAAGGGGAACGCAACCGTCCTTACCCGCTGTTCATTGAACGCGTCATCCTCCTGTTGGTCCTGCTCGGTGTTGGGGGACTGGTCTATCTGTTGGCCCTGAACCTCCCTGTGCCACCGTGGCTTACGGTCGTGGTCAGTGTGCCGCTGGCCTACGTGGTGTGGGCGACGCTGGCCGAGCGCCTTGGGGGCATTGTGCAGCTCCGCCATCGGGACGCTTAGGTCCAGGTCTTGTCCTCAGGAGGTGGAGGCGCCTCACCACGGATGGTCCCACTTATGGCAGCGCGCAACTGAGCCAAGCGATCCCAAGGCACCAACAGCCGAACCGTCGCAGCCACGCCCAAGAAGAGCAGGGCGGAAATCACCACGCCATAGGTCAGCCTCAATTCGATGGACTCAGACACTTGTTCGGCCCATTGGCTGCCGGTGGTGGTTTGGACCAACTCCAACAAGACGCCGTGGAAACCGATGGCCACCATGGTGGCCAACCCGGTCAGCCCGAGGTACAATCCGGTGTGCCGCAGGTGGCTGTTGAGGACGTTGTCCATTTGCTGAACGTATTCTTCGTCACGCTTGCAGGACTCAGGCAGGCGGTAGGCGTACTCGAGGTGACGGATGACGCCAAAGGCGGATTCTTGGAACACCATCATCAGCACAGCGATGAGGATGAGTGAAAATTGCTCACGCGTGACCAACTCAAAGCCAAGCAGGCTGATGGTGGGCGTTCCGACTTGGGTGTCCAGCGTGATCAGGTCCTCGCCGTATGTGCCAAGTTGGTTTAGGACCACGGGGAAGGTCAGCATGGCGTGCAAGCCCAAGAAGAGCAGCGTGAACCCAATCGACCAGATGATGGCTTGCCTCGAAAGGCCCCAAATGCCGCGCGTTCCCATGATGACGGGCAGCAGATAGACGAACATGATGAGCAACGAGAGGATGAGCATCAAGGGCCATTGCAGCAGGGCCAATTCGTCTGAACTTGGAAGATCGAGCTCAAACCCGATGATCATTCCTCCAAGCCACGACAGCAAAGTTCGGCCCACCAAGAGCACGATGAGGCCGACAATGACGCCGAGTTTGATGCGCTGCTGCACCTTCGGTGATTGGAAAGCCAGCAAGGCCATGCTTCCGCCAAAGGACAGTCCGAGCACCAACGGCACGTAGAATCGAGCCAGACCAGAACGTCCCACGCCCGTCATCCAATCGCCCAAAGGCAAATCTGAGCCCAGGACGAATTCGAGGGTTTGGAACAACATGGTATGGTCGATGGAACCCACCACGTAAGTGCTGATGACCTCCATGTACATCCACACCAGCGCCACGGTAGCCGTGACCTGAAGGGCGAGGATTTGCCACTGGCGTCGCAGGTTCTTCAGGTGCAAGGTGCTCCGGTGCCTACCCGAGTGGGTGATGTCCGATTGTGCTTCCACGTCGCCGGCCATCTCAGTACCCCCTCACTTGCATCAAGGCCTGCGCCAGGTCCATGTCGGGCATCCAATCGATGACCTGAGCCCCAGCGCCAGCCAGTGTCGTCAACCGGTTCTGCCGTTCCATGCGGAGCACTTCGTAGGACAGCCGCGGAATTCGGCTGACCAAGCGTTCGAAATCGATGCTTGAGGGCGTCAGGACCGTCACGTCGTGCCCTCGTCCGACCAGGTCGCGTACGGCGGCGGGAACGGTACCGTCGCCTTCCACGCTGGAGATGATGAACACCGGAGAGCCTCGGCTAAACCGGCCAGAGATGGAGTTGGTCACTGCCTGAAGGGGCATCTCGCCTCGGTGATCCACGCCGGCAAGGTTGCTGAGGATCTTGAAGTACTGCTTGTCGCCGGTGTCCGGAGGCAGATAGGACAAACCGTCGCCATACACGGCCAGAGCCACTGAATCACGACGCTGGAGGAAGTAATTCGCCAAGGATGCGGCGGAAACGCAGCCCATTTCGAGCGGGTTCTTCAGCACGGTACCAATGCGCGCGATTTCGCGTGCGTCGAGGAGGATGAACACGTCCGTGACCGCGTCGCGGCACTTTTCGTTGACCATCAACTCGCCTGTGCGAGCGAATGCCTTCCAGTTGATGCTCTTGAACGGATCACCGGGGACGTATTCCCGAAGGGAGTAGAACTCTGAGCCTTGACCGGGGGTGCGCAGCGTGGTCGCACCGGTGTACATCTTTGGCGTTCGGCTTCGAAGGAAGGCCTCCTCGACGTCCTTGACCTGTGGAAACACGATGACGTCCGAGTGGTGGTCGACCCTCATTTCGTCCACGCCGAGGTTGAAGGTGTTGCGATGGCGCAGGGAAACGGGTCCGATGGTGTAGTGGCCCCGAAGCGGGCAGCGCAACACGTAACGGATGCGGGCCGACTCACCGGGCTTGAGGTCGAGGCGCATTTGGTTCAATCCGCTTCGTAGCTTCATTTCGTGCGGCACGTTGTCGAAGACTTCGAGGGTCTGGGTGCGGCGAAGTGAGCGGTTGATGACGAGCAGTTCCACGTAGAGGTCGTCGCCCTTGTACAGGTTGTCCGCCGATAGCGTGCGCTGGACTTCGATGTCACCGTGGCCGGACATCCAGGAATTGACCGTGATGAAGGCGATGAAGGTGAACCCGAGGATCATCATCTGGAAGTTGGAAATCATCATCCCGATGAGGATGAGCGACAGTCCGGCCACGAGGGTGAAGGCCGCCTTGCGCGTCCACATGGTCAACCACGCCCCCATGCTTTGATCCGCTTCACCAGAGCAACGGTTTGCTCAAGGTTGTACTTCGCAGGTTTGACGGCAAAGGTGGACAACACGTTATCGTTGATGAGTTGAACGAGTTCTTGCACCTGAAGGTCATCGAATTCTTCGCGCGTCAGGCCACTTTGGTTGCGGACCTTGGAGAGGAAGACCTGCCGAATTTTCTCGGTCTCGGCGTAGTAGCCGTAGCGTTCAGCGTCACCGAATCCGTAGTAGATGATGCTGAAGACGTGACGCCATCCCTGCGGGTCGCGCTTTCGCAGCAGCACCATCTCGAAGGTCAGGAAGAGGCCAACGAAGAGGATGGCCATGGCCAGGCCTTCGCCCGTGAAGTAGACCAAGAGGAAGTAGACGGTGTTGTAGCTCTCCGTCAGGACGGCGTTCTGGGCGTGCCGGCTTTCGTCAAAGATCACCTGAGCGTTTGGCGAAGCCATGCCGGTGGGTTCGGCCGAGGTGTCGGCCAGCGACTCGGCGATCACGTCGAGGATGAGCCTGCGGTTGTCGTTCGTTGGAACGGCCTGTTCCACCACACCGTAGTCGCCGTCGTTGAAGCCCTGGTAGTCGTACAGGGCGTTGATCAGCATGCTCCCGTCTGCGTAGAAGAGGATGCGACCACCTTCGTCAGGGTCGCAACTTCGGTCCGCGCAGGCTTCGACGCTGAGGTTGAACTGACCCCAGAGGTCGGGCGTCTCCGCGGTGACTTCGTTGCCCACCCAAATCTCGCCGTCTCCGTTCACGTCAACCGTGGCTTCGTTGCTCGTTTTGGCGAGGATGTTGACCTCGTTGAAGGCCCCTCGCACCTCGGGCAACACCTCGATGCCGGTGGCGTTGTTCAGCAGCACGCGGTAGGACGCGTTGAACTCCACGACGCCCTGACCGGGCGCGGTCTGGACCCAGTGGTGTGCACACAAGCCCGCGTCTTCCTGGCTCATCACCTCGCCGTCAATCAGGGCGCAGGGATGCGTGACGGTCTCCGCATCTTCGCCCCAGCGGGGGTGGGTGTCCACGGTGGACAGGTCAAGTTTTGTGCCGTTCATGCCGCAGGGGCTTTCCTGCACGCACATCCAGATGTAGTTGAAGTCCAATTCGGTGGCGTACACCGTGTCGTACAGCTGCCAGCCGCCGTACTTCAGTCCGAAGGGATCGGCGATGTTGCCCGCATAGCCGAAGTCTTCCATCACGATGACTGTGCCACCGTCTTCGGCGAACTTCACGATGGCTTCGATCTCTGAAGGAGAGTACCCGTCCTCTGTGGCGAAACGAATCAGCCCGTCCGGATCAAACTGGGGCAAGGACAGCGTGTCACGCTCCACACCTGCAACGATGTAGGTGGTGTTTCGAGGATCGTCAATGTCTGCGAGAAGAAGTGGGCTGCTGACCAGCGACCGGGTTTCGACCCCCATGGCTTCCAGGTCTTCACGGAAGGAGGACAGGTCATTCCAATCGTCGTCATACGCCGACAGCTGGTTGACGTTGGCGATGTTGACGAAGGTCAGCAGAACACTAAGGAGCAGCGTGGCGAGCACGGTCCAGAATGCAACCTGGAGCGCCAATCTCCTGACCTTCGCTGAAGCCTCCATGCGCCTCTCCTCTAGAACAATGTTCAGACAAAGACGCCTTCATGCACGTTTAGAAGGTTGCCCGCCCGTGTGGGCTCGTGCATCACCGCTCAGCGCCGAAGGTGGACCAAGTTGGCAATGCGCTCAACTTCTTCTGCCGGGACCTCGACCACACCGTTGCGCGTGCTCCATGGCAAACGCTCTGGATCGATTTCAGGGGTGTGCTGCACCAACACGTGGGTGATGACGCCGGTGGTGGGGGCCAAGCGGAGATCGGTGACCACACCGAACATCGCTCCTTCCAAGTCGACCACATCGCGGCCGATGATCTCGGAGGAGAAACTCGCCATCGTGCTCCCTCAGGCGGACTCCATGCCGAATCCGAAGTCCTTGGCGTTGCGCTTGATGCCGCTCAAGCCGGAGGTCATGTTGCGCTCCATCTTGTCGTAATACTCCAACATCTCCGAAGTGACCGTGGGGCGCACGCGACCGATGGCCTCCTCAAAGTGTGTCTTGGTGACCTTCTTCTTCCCTGCTCGCATGGCAATAAGGGCCGCTTCACGGCACACCGCTTCGATGTCTGCTCCCGTGAAGCCTTCCATTTTGCCGAGCACGTCTTTCATCGAGAAGGTGGACAGTGGCATGCCCTCGGTGTGGATGCCGAGGATGGCTTCACGGGAAGGGGAGTCGGGTGGAGGCACGTGAAGGACGCGCTCAAAGCGGCCGCTTCGAAGCAAGGCTGGATCGATCATCTCAGGCCTGTTGGTGGCTGCCACCACGATGACGCCGTCGAGGGACTCGACCCCATCCATGCTGGCCAACAGTTGGTTGACCACGCGGTTGGCAACGTCGGAGCCTCCGGTCGCTGAATTCGATGCGCGCATGCTGGCGATGGATTCGAATTCATCAAGGAAGACGATGGAAGGCGCCGACTGCTTGGCTTTCTTGAACACCTCACGGATGGCCCGCTCGGATTCACCCACCCATTTGGAGATGAGTTCAGGTCCCTTGATGCTGATGAAATTGGCTTGCGCCTCGTTGGCGATGGCCTTTGCAAGCAGGGTCTTCCCGGTACCGGGAGCACCGAAGAGGACGATGCCACGGGGCGGCTTGATGCCAAAGTGCTCGAAGGCCTCTGGTTGGGTCAGGGGCCATTCGACGCTTTCCTTGAGTCGCTCCTTGACCTCGTCCAAACCGCCAACTTCGTTCCAGCTGACTTCTGGAATCTCGACGTAAATCTCGCGCAGCGCGGAGGGTTCGACGTCACGGATGGCTTCCTTCCAGTCCTCCATGTTGACCTCCATCTTCTCGAGCACCTCAGGCGGGATGGTCTCCGCTTCAAGGTCGATTTCCGGGAGGTAGCGACGTAGGGCCTTCATCGCGGCTTCGCGCACAAGAGCGCCGAGGTCAGCACCGACGAAACCGTACGTGTTGTCCATGACCCACGCCATGTCAAAATCGTCCGAGATGGGCATTTGGCGGGTGTGAATCTCCATGATTTCTCGGCGGCCTTCGCGGTCGGGAACGCCGATCTCGATTTCGCGGTCAAAGCGGCCGGGCCTGCGCAGCGCCGGATCAAGGGCGTCTTGGCGGTTTGTGGCGCCAATCACCACGACGTTCTCACGGCCTTGCATGCCGTCCATCAAAGTCAACATCTGCGCCACAACGCGGCGCTCGACTTCACCCGAAACGTCCTCGCGCTTGGGACAAATCGAATCAATTTCATCGATGAACACGATGGCGGGAGCGTTCTCGCTTGCCTCATCAAAGATTTCGCGGAGTTGCTTTTCCGATTCACCGTAGTACTTCGAGATGATTTCAGGCCCGTTGATGGACTTGAAGTGGGCGTTGACCTCGGTGGCCACCGCCTTCGCGATCATCGTTTTCCCGGTGCCGGGAGGGCCGTGCAGCAGCACGCCCTTCGGTGGGTCGATGCCGAGCCTTCGGAAGAGTTCAGGGTGCTTGAGGGGCAATTCGATCATCTCACGGATCTTCTGCAACTGCTGGCCAATGCCGCCGATGTCCTCGTAGGTGATGCCTTCGGTTTGGCCGACTTCGTCCTCGTCCACGGCTTCGTCCTTGAGCACGATTTCCGTGTCGTTCGTGACGCGCACGATGCCCTTGGGTGTGGTCTGCAGCACCGCGAACGGCAGCGTTTCGCTGAACAGCGTCATGCCGGGAATGAAAATCCGGTCGCCGGCCATGACCGGACGCTTGTGGAGGCCGCGGCGAGCAAAGCCTTCGATGCCTGGTCCGAACTTGACCTTCTGCTTGTTGGGCATCACGGGAGACAAAACGAGTTTCTTGCAGTCCTTCGGATCCACCTTCCGCACGGTCACGCGGTCGCCAAGGGAGACGCCCGCGTTCTTGCGAATAATACCGTCCACGCGAATGATGTCGAGTTTGGCGTCTTCGGGGCGGCTGCGCCAATAGATGGCGGCCGTGGTCCGCTGCTCGCCCTTGATTTCGACGACGTCACCGGGCTTCAGGTCGAGGCCATGTTCGCCAGAAATCCGGGCGCGGCCGTGGCCGACGTCGGAAGGAACCGCCTTGGAGACACGCAGAGAAACACCGTCTTCATCGCCCATTCCATCACCTGCGGGGAACCCGCTTCATCTGTTCCCTGCGGCTGACCTCCTTTAACCTCGGGGATGGCCATGGTTTGGCGCAGCCTTCAAATCGAGCCACGATTGAAAGTCATGTATGAACCGAGCCGTGCTGCTTGCTCTCCTCGTGGCGTCCATGTCTCTTGCAGGCTGTGTTGCACCAGACGACGCCGGACCGATTGAAGTGCAAATGACCGACGAGCAACTGGATGCTCTGTTTGAGGAACATTTCCAAGATTTTGTCAACAACTCAACGGTGACGGTCAACGATTACACCACCACCAACGAGAACACGAGCAACCATTTCAACGGCTCAAGTGGTTCTGGCATGGAATACTTCGTGGTGGACTATGTGTTCACCGAGGCAGATCTAACCGGCGCAAGTGCGGCCACAAACCGCATGAACAACACCTTCACAGCGGTTCACAACGTCTACAACGTGTCGTACAATAACAACACGGCGTACACTTACGAGTTGGATTGCATCGGATACTACCTCGTCGGGCTTGCCACGACCCCGGTGCCGTACTGGACCAACAGCGCGAATTACATGATGGCATGGACCAACCAGTACAACTCGACCATCGCCGATTTGTACCAAGAGTATGCTTACGACACCACCACGCGAGAAACGTGCGACAACTCCTATTTCGCAAACGGGACTCAGGCCTCTACGGACCTGTTGCACATCATGGACATCACCGTCCCAGCAGGAAAGGCGATCCAGTGCCCTGTTTCGGTGAACAACAACGCCATCAAAGCATGGTATGCTGATGAAGGATACTACTCATATGCACGCGGAGAGGAATACTCTTCTGCTTATCTGTGGCCAGGAAGCAGTTACACTACGGTTTTGAAACAACAATGGGATGGAATCCATGAATCTTACTGCGGACCAATACCCTACGGAAGCGGAAGTGCGGACACAACGTTCAGTTTCTGGGTTGAGGATCGCGGCATTCACCCTCAGAAGACGTACAGGCTGTACTTCGTCTACACGCTCGTGGACGTCAACGACCACGTTTGACCGCTGTCTGCTTGGGTTTGGGCAGGGTGAGCAGGATTGAAGGGCCAACCTCCGCTCGCCGTCCCATGGCGCGCCTTCTTGAGACCGGACTCGACCTCCTCGACGCTGAAAACCCCCATGGCCTCCCCGCCGTCAAGGGCTGGAACATCATCAACGGACAATTGACCGAGGCCAGCGATGGCGGTCGATTCGAGTCCCGCAATCCCGCGAACAAGGACGATCTGCTTGGCAACTTCCCCCGCTCGACCAAGGACGACGTGCACGCTGCGCTCGACGCCGCACACGCTGCGCTGCCCGGTTGGTCCTCCACTCCTGCCCCAACCCGCGGCCAGATCATCGGGAACATGGCCCGTCTGCTGCTCGACCTCAAAGATGACATCGTTCGCCTCGAGACCCGCGAGATTGGCAAGACCCTGAAGGAATCCGGTGGCGAGGTGCAGGAAGCCATCGACACCTGCCTCTTTTTCCAAGCCGAGGGACGCCGCCTCTACGGCCAAACCGTGCACAGCGAGTTGCCCAACAAGGAACTCTCCACCTACCGTCGCCCGCTTGGCGTGTGCGCTATCATCAACGCGTCGAACTTCCCGGCCGCCGTGCCCTTCTGGAAGATCATCCCGGCGCTCATCTGCGGCAACACCGTGGTGTGGAAGTCGCCGAAGGACGCCCCGCTGCTCTCCTTTGCCCTGGCCCGCATCATGCATCAGGCCGGGCTGCCCGACGGCGTCGTGAACCTCGTGCACGGCACCGGTTCTGGTGCCGGTCAGCACCTCATCGACGCCGTCGACGAGGGCCGCGTCAACAAGGTCTCCTTTACCGGATCGACCGGTGTGGGCAAGATGATCGGCGAGGTCTGCGGCCGCAATCTGGTCAGCTGCTCGCTCGAACTTGGCGGCAAGAACCCCCTCGTGGTCATGCCCAGCGCTGACCTTGCCAACGCCGTTGAAGGCGCCTATTGGGCGGCCTTCGGCACCGCAGGACAGCGTTGCACCAGCCTTGGAAACCTCATCCTCCATGAGGACATCCATGACGAATTCATGGTGCGCTTCATGACCAAGGTCCGCGAAACGCGCATTGGCGATTCCCTTCACCACGAAGGCGTGCTCTATGGACCGATGCTGTCCGAGGTCTATGCCAAGGATTTCCTGGCCGACCTTGAGATGGCCAAGCGCGACGGCGCCACGAAGCTGTGGGGCGAAGGGCGCATCACCACCGACAACGCCCCCTCTGGCTTCGTCGACAACGCCGATGCTGGTGTCTTCATGTGGCCTCACGTCTACGCGGACGTCACCGAAGACATGGAGTGCTTCATGAACGAAATCTTCGGTCCGGTCGTGACCGTGGTCAAGGCCCGTGATTTCGATCACGCCCTTCATCTTGCCAATGCTTCACCGTTTGGCCTGTCCAGCGCCTGCTACACCAACGACCGACTCGAAGCCTACCGCTTCAAAACGGGGATCAAGGCCGGCATGACGGGCATCAACAACTCCACGACCGGCGCAGAGGCACATTTGCCCTTCGGAGGTGTGAAGAATTCCGGCAACGGCACACGCGAATCAGGCATGTGGGTCATCGAGGCCTATTCATACTGGCACGCTGTAAACGATGAACTGAGCGGCCAACTCCAGCTCGCACAGATGGACGTTGACGAAATTCACGCTGCGGAAGCGACCGTGGATTGGTCCACGCTTGCATGAGAGGAAGCAGGCTCGCAATATCACATTCAGCGAGAACCAAAATCTCGGTGGAGGCGCAGGTCTCAAAGACCCACGCGCCCACCCAACAGTATCCCGCATGCGGGGGGTGTTAACATCGGTGAGGGCATTCGTCTCCCCGTCATCAACGGCCTCGGCCGAACCGACCGCAAAGACGCATGGTGGACCACCCCTCTGGTGATGGGTTCCGCCCTCACGCTGCTCATGATTTACACCGGATGGCGCCTGCTCATCATGGACGGCGACATTCACTACGGCAACCATCGTGTGGTGTCTCCCATCTTCTCCCCGGACGTGCTGTATTATTCCGGTTTGACCGGCTACCCGGGATGGCTGAACTCGGCCATCCTCATCCTGTGGCTGCCCTTTGGTTTCCGTGGCACGTGCTACTACATGCGCCGCGTCTACTACCGCTCATTCTTCGCAAGCCCTGCGGCCTGCTGGGTCGACGAGCCGGACATCAACAAGAACATCGGCTATGCGGGCGAGAAGCGCCTGTTCATCTTCAACAACCTGCACCGTTACTTCCTGTACGCTGCCCTCGCCATCCTGCTGTTCAAGTGGTGGGACGTCGTTCACTCAATGCGCATCATGGAGACCTTCATCCTCGATGTTGGCACCATCGTGCTCGCGATCGAATCCTTTCTGCTGACGATGTACGTCACCTCCTGCCACGCCTTCCGACATCTCGTGGGTGGCACGCTTGACCGCTGGGACGGCGGCATGGCCGGCGTCCGCGGTCGTTTGCACAGTTTTGTGACCAAGCCGTGGATCAACCGCAGCCACGGTTTCTGGTTCTGGACCAGCCTCGGCTTCGTCTTCATCGGCGACCTCTTCGTGATGTCTGTCGCCAACGGGACCATCCCGGAAAGCAGCATTGTTCTGTTGGGGGGCGCCTGACATGGCCGGCACGGGATACGACGAACACGAATACGATGTCATCGTCATCGGCGCAGGCGGTGCCGGTTTGCGCGCTGCCATCGAGTCTGCTCGACAAGGCGCGAAGACCGCGATCATCACCAAATCGCTGCTTGGCAAGGCGCACACCGTCATGGCCGAAGGCGGCTGTGCCGCTTCTCTGGCCAACGCGGACGACCGTGACGGTTGGAAGGTTCACTTCCATGACACGATGAAGGGAAGCAAGTATCTCGCCGACTGGCGGATGGCTGAGCTTCACGCCAAGGAGGCGCCCGATCGCGTGCGGGAACTCGAACAGTGGGGCGCGGTGTTCGATCGGACGCCCTCACAAATCATCAACCAGCGAAACTTCGGTGGTCACACCTTCCCGCGTCTTGCGCACGTTGGCGATTCAACGGGTCTGGAGATCATCCGAACGCTGCAGGAACGTGGCATTCACGAGGGCATTGACATGTTCACTGAATACACGGTTCGCCAGCTGCTCAAGGAAGGCGACCGCGTGACCGGTTGTGTGGCCTATGGCCGCGTCAAGGGCGACTTCAAGGCCTTCTCGGCCAAATCCATCGTGCTTGCCACCGGCGGCATCACCCGATGCTGGACCGTGTGTTCCGGCTCGTGGGAATACACCGGCGACGGTCATGCCTTGGCCCTATGGGCAGGCGCAGAACTTCGCGACATGGAATTCGTTCAGTTCCACCCGACCGGCATGGTCTGGCCGCCCAGCGTGCGTGGCATTCTCGTGACCGAGGGTGTTCGTGGTGAAGGGGGTCGTCTCTTCAACAACGAGATGGAGCGTTTCATGTTCGAGTACGTGCCCGAGATGTTCCGAGGTGACCACGCTGAAACCGAGGCTGAAGCCGATACCTGGGTCGAGGAGGTCGTCAGCGGCAAAATCGCCACCGTACGTCGTCCGCCCGAACTGCTGACCCGTGACGTGGTCGCGAAAGCCATCAACGAGGAGGTCAAAGCAGGGCGTGGTTCTCCGCACGGTGGCGCTTTCCTCGACATTTCTCATCGCGGAAAGGAAGCCATCCAGAAGAAACTCCCCTCGATGTACCACCAATTCATGGAACTCGCCGGTGTGGACATCAGTGAGGAAATGATGGAAGTTGGACCTACGGCCCACTACGTCATGGGGGGCGTCCGCGTTGATCCCCTGACGCAGGAGTCCACCGTTCCTGGTTTGTACGCCTGCGGTGAAGTGGCGTCAGGCCTGCACGGAGCGAACCGTCTGGGCGGCAACTCCCTGTCCGACCTCATCGTGTTCGGAAAGCGAGCCGGCGAGCACGCCGCTCACCGCGCACGCAACCTTGCGCCTCCACCCATCGACGAAGACCAGGTGAAGGCCGCTATCGCGACCATGCTCGAACCCCTTGAGCGTGGAGAGGGCGAGAACCCGGGTCTGATTTACGACGAGATGCGTGACATGATGCAAGCCAAAGTCGGCATCATCCGCACCAAGGAAGAATTGGAAGAATCCCTCGAGGACCTCAAGGCCTTCCGAGCACGTGCAGATGCCTGCTTCCCCGGCACTGATCGCCGCTACAATTCCGGATGGCACCAAGCCCTGGACCTGATCAACATGGCCGACATTTCGACGGTTGCTGCCCTTGCGGCGCTGACGCGGGAAGAAAGCCGCGGTGGTCACACGCGTGACGACTTCCCCGTTCCCGACGATGACCACTGGGGTCAACACCTCAACATCGTCTGGATGGAAGACGGTGAAATCAAGATTCGGCAAGAGCGCATTGAACCCATCCGTCATGACCTCAAGGATGCGCTCGACGAAGTCAAAGCCATGATCAAGGAACGCGCTGAAAAGCAAGGAGATGGCAAGTGAATGTCACTGAAAGGTCGAAAACAATCCTTCCGCGTGACCCGTGGCACCGGCGAAGGCGCCGACATGCAGGACTATGAGATTGAACTCGACGAAGGCATGGTGGTCCTCGATTGCGTCCACCGCATCCAATATGAGCAGGAGCCCGAATTGGCCGTGCGCTGGAACTGCAAGGCCGGAAAATGCGGCTCCTGTTCCGCGGAAATCAACGGACGGCCCCGCCTCATGTGCATGACCCGCATGTCGGATGTCGTCAAAGAGACTCCAAAGGACCAACCCATCGAGATTCGTCCGATGAAGACCTTCCCACACATCAAAGATCTCGTCACCGACGTCTCATGGAACTATGAGGTGGCCCAGCGCATTGCTCCGATCCGTGGGCCGGAGGAGTCAAATTGGAAGTTCAACCAAACCGAAGCCCACCGTGTCCAGCACTTCCGTGAGTGCATCGAGTGCTTCCTGTGCGTGAACACCTGCCACGTCCTTAGGGACCACCAAGAGTTCGATTCCTTCGCAGGTCCACGCAACATGGTGCGCCTCGCTCAATACGAAATGCACCCGCTGGATTTGGAAGACCGCGTGCCCGAAATTCGCAAGGAATTCGGCATCGAGTACTGCAACATCACCCGCTGCTGCACCGAGGTTTGTCCTGCAGGCATCCAGATCACCGACGACGCCATCATCCAACTCAAGGAACGCGTCGTCGACCGTTACTACGACCCGCTGCAACGCATTTGGCGGGCCGTGACCGGCAAGAAGGTCCGGATGTGAACAGGCGCGGCATCCCGACACCCCTAAACCGCTGAGGGAAGGTCAACCACCATGCGGCGAGGCCTGGTCGTCTTCGCCGTGCTGACCCTGTTTTTGCTGCCGTTGTGTCCACCCTCGGTTGTGCATGGCAACAACGGCTTCGAGAAGACGGCGACATCGAGCCTTCAGGGCCTTTTTGCAGGCTTTGAGGCCAGCACGGCTTCCGAGGTGTGGAACCAGACGCCGTGGGTGGACGTCGCTGTCCCTGGCCAATTTGATCTGCTCACCGTCCTTGACTACAGCGACGTGGGCGTTCTCATCAACAACAATTCAGAAGCCAGCAGGACGATTGGGGGGGCTTTTGTCTCAGCGAGAAACATCAGTGAAGACCGCGTGTTCATCTTCAACGGCAGCGACGTGCCGAGCTCAGAAACCATCGATCGGCAAGCCTTCCAAACCCATTTCGAAGACCCCTTCCGCACCATGCTGTTGGAGCGCAATACCTCCTCTTCCCTGAATTACCTGGTCACGACCAAAGGGATTCCACTGCGCGTGTCGGGGGGGAACCACAAGGCCAGTTTTGACCAAGAATTGTCCCTTGTGGGTGGCACGTACAACTCCAGCATCGGCGAGGACTGGTGGGACACCCACAACTACGGACCCTTGGCCGGCGGGCCGATGGAACGGTTCAGCCGTGATGAGCAGGGCTTCTTCTTGGTCACACGGCTGACGGGGTACAGCGTCGAAACGGCGCTCGGCCTCATTGACAAGGCCAGCGGAAGCCTTGGTGAACGAGGCACGTACGTGCTGGATGTGGCCACCAACCGGAACGGATCTGGTTTCAAGTTCTGGAACGACGACCTTTACGCGGCCAACGCCACGCTCAACCAAACCCACGGGGTCGACGTTCTGTTCGACGAGACGTCCACTTTCCTGACCAACGTGTCCAACGTGATGGGTTATGCTTCATGGGGCAGCAACGACGACTCATGGAGTCAGAATTTCCTCCCGAATCAGGGATTCGAGACAGCCGACGCGGCCACGACCAGCGGTCGGCAATTCTGGGATGCCGTTGCAGGCTCGCCAGCGGCAGGAGAGACCTTTGCGTGGACGTGGAGCGACGTGAAGCGTGGTGGTTCTGGGGCGATGGCCCTTGAGGTCGTGGCCAATTGCAGCCAGTTCTCAGGTCACGGGACATCAGGCTTGCACGGGGAATTTTTTGACAACGAGGGCGGCGTAACCATCCCCTCAGGCGCAATGCCGGTGCTCATCGATCGTGAGCCAGATCATGCCCGCGTCGAGGCCGACCTCGATTACGGCTCCTCGGGACAGCCCTATCCCGGCTTGGACGACCGATTCAAACACAACTGGGGCGCCCGTTTCTCTGGCCTTGTGGAGGTGCCTTGGACCGACAACTGGACCTTCCATCTGACCAGCGACGACGGCACAGAATTGTGGATCGACGGTCAGAGTGTGGTCACCAACTACGGCATGCACGGCATGGTGGAGCGGACGGGCTGGATGGACCTTGATGCAGGTCTTCACGACCTGCGCGTTGAATTCTACCAAGGTGGAGGTCCGCACGGGTTGAAGTTGGCGTGGTCCACCTCCAACCTCAGCAAGACACCCATTCCACCGAGTGCGTTTGCCGTGGACGACGCGTGGATGCCGTCCAGTGCGACCTTGGAACACCATTGGTCCTTCGAAGACGGTTCAGGCAGCACGGTGCTGGACGGTGCAGGTGACGCGAACCTGACCGCCTACGGCATGAGCGCCTCCAATTGGCGCTCCTGTGTGGACGGAGGTTGCCTCTGGTTTGATGGCGCAGACGACTACCTCGACGTTGACGTCGACGATTGGAATGGAGACTTCACGGTGAGCCAATGGGTGTGGGCCAACAGCACCTCGCTGCCAAATTATGCCACCGTCTTTGCGGTGTCCGACAACGCGGGAGCCAACGCCTCCTTCCAGCACGCAGCGTTTAGTGGCGAATGGCGTCTGCACAACAACCAGACCCATGCTTTTGGGGCCATCGAGGCACAACGTTGGATGCACCTTGTCACGGTCTTCGATTCAGGTGAAGTGCGTCAGTATTTCGATGGCGTACTCGTCAACACCCACCAGCAGCCCGCAGGAGCTGTGAACGAGATTGAGCGCTATCGCATGGGCGTCAACCGCGCGGGAAGCACCTACTTCGAGGGGATGATCGATGAGGTTGCCGTCTGGTCCTCGCCGTTGGAAGACTGGGAAATCACCGCCCTCAACCGTGGCGTGCTCGGCACGTGCCAACCCTTGTCCGTTGCCGGTGCGCAGGCAGCGAGCGTCACTCAAACCTTCGATATTCCAGAAGAATTGGACGCCCACGCATGGTTGGCCTTGGCTCACGGTCGCCGCTCCGGCACCGCGCACGGCTCCTTTCACGTCACGGTCGAAGGATTGGACGCGCAAGGCACGGTGGTCTCCACCAACACGTCGTCTCCTCGGACGACGACGACGTCATGGGAGACCGATGTGACCCGATTCCGCCCAGACGACCGCGCTGTGCAACTTCGGATGACGGTCACCCTCGACGTCGTGTCCACGTCTGTTGACGGAGCGTTGCACATCGATGACGTGTTGCTGCGTGCCATTCGTCCATCAAACCAATGGGTCAATGGGAGCACCGCTGAAACGGCGGTCTCCACCGGCGGTCGTTCGTTCACATGGGGCACTAGCTACGGCCAATCCTTGGTGGCGGATTTGCTTGAAGATGGGGTGTCCAGCGTCAAAGGCTACGTCTACGAGCCTTACCTGACCGCCGTCGGCTCGCCTTCGGTGTTGCTTGACGCGTACGCGACCGGATATTCCATGGCTGAGGCACACGCGATGGCCAACACGAAGATTGGTTGGATGGGGGTCGTCGTGGGCGATCCGAAGATGGCGCCATATGCCGACCGATTCCACGACGTTCGCTTGATGGATGTGCGCACCGTTGGCAACGTCACGCAAGACCTCAACACGACGCTTGAGCTCCTGGTTGAAAACCACGGCATGAGCGCAGCCGATGGGCGCATTGAGATCCGCGACGTGCAAGGCTCAACCTTGCTCGCACAGACAAGCCTCATGCTTCCAGCAGGCAACATAAGCGGTTCACGTGTGATTGTGCCGTTGAACCTCTCCGTTGACCGCAGCGGTTGGATTGACGTGCAAATCCGCTACGTGGCCAACGATGCACATGCCGAAGTGGCCACAGACGACAACCTCCTTCTGCATCGTTTCTGGAGCAATGCCCCACCTGAAGTGGTTGACGTCAGGTGCTTGGGACAAAACGCCTACCGCGGAGACAGGATCATTTGTGAGGTTGAAGCGACCGACGACCTCAACGTCACCGACGTTCGATTGATGTGGTCCTTGCGCAACGACACAACGAACACAACCTCGCCGTGGGAAACCCTCGTCTTGGGGACCTCCAACGACCGTGTCTGGTGGAGCAGCCTGCTTTTGCCCATCGATGCATCCGTGTACCCTGTAGGCTGGCTCGATCTTCGTGCCGTCGTCAAGGACGCCAGCCAAGCCACCACAACCGCCGAATTGCAGGGTGCAATGGAGGTCCTCAACGCGCCAAGCACGTGGTTTGGTCCTCACGTCGCGGGTGTGGACGCCACCCCATGGTCGGGTGTTTCCTTGCCTCCAGGCCTGCCGTTCACTGGCCTTCCTCGCAATGCGACGTCGGAAGTGACGGCGTGTGTCTCTGACCTTGATCACGACCGCGTGCTCGAGGCTCCTTCTCTGAGCGTGGAACGAAAGGACGGTTCCGCTCTGGCCCTGAGCGTCGACCTGCTCGGTGAGGTGGACGTGAATCCAAGCCTGATTTGCACGGCTTGGAACCTCACGCTGCCCAATGGGCTGCCGCTGGACGATGTGGACCTCGTGGTGACCGTCACGGAAGAAGAGCGTCTGCGTCGCCGTTTCTCCGTCGGAGACGCCGCCCCGCTCGTGACGCTCTCGTTGCTCGATGCGCAGGGCTCCTCCCTGGATCGGGCTATTGGCGACGGCTCGGAACGTTTGCACATCACATACGACGACGCCGACGATGCGGGCACGGGAGCAGTGGGTGATCTCATCGTCACGTGGCCCGGCCAGGCAGCCCGTGTCCTTCCTTTGCAAATTGAGGCAGGCGCCCAGCACGCAGTGGTTGCGCTCGAGGCCCCGACCAATCCTCTGGAAGAGGGGAAATTGAGCCTTGAAGTGGACTTGTCTGGCGCACACGGTGCGCCTGCACGTGCGACCATTGAGCGCGGTGTGGTGCTGACGCCCCCCGTCATCGACATGGCCGTGTTGTGCGACGAGTACGGTGATGCTGAGGAACTCCGTTTTGGCATGGAGGTCTGGTTCGGTGCCCGGGTGGTCAGCAGCCGCCCACTGCTGGAAACGGTGGTCACCATCGAACAGGAAGGTTGGCGTTCGAGCGCCCCCTCCTGGAAGGAAGGCGACACCGAAGGTTCTCCATCTCCTGCGTGTGCTTCTCAGGTGCCTCCTGATGAGCATGCGCGCTGGTTCCGACTTCGTCCGGACCGAGCCTTCGTGAACGGCGAGGCAAGCGTTGGATTGCGGGCCACCGACATCGATGGCGCGAGCAGCCGAGCGTTGTTGGACCTGGTCCTCCGCCACGCACCCCCTGAGATCGGTAACGTCTCCGTCAACAGCACAGGTGTGGCGGGTGATCCGGTGACGCTGAGTGCAGCATTGACCGATTTGGACGGCGTGCTCGGCGTCGAATGCCGATTGACGGTACGGGATGCGGTAGGGGACTTGGTGCATGACGAGGAAGTCCGGGTCGTGGCGTACACCGAAGAAGAAGCCACGATGAGTGCAACATGGCTCTCGCTAGGCTCCGTGAACGGGACTTTGACGCAAACGCTGCGTTGTGTTGACGTTGATCAAGAAGTGGATGCGGTTCAGGTGCCTGTGAGTCTGTCTCCCGTCAACCGCACACAGGACGAGGACCAGGTTGGAAACCAGAAAGAGACGAAAGCCAACGGTCTTCCGACGTGGGTTCTTCTTGTCCCGCTGGTGCTGTTGGTGCTTCTTGGAACGGCCTTGGCTGTTCGCTCGAGAAGCGAGGCAGAGGAACAACCGGTGGAGCTTGGCATGAACCAAATCGACGAGGCAGCGCTTTGGGAGCAAGAGGCCGACGAAACGCCTGCTGAACTGAAGCGTCCCACG
>PCBQ01000047.1 GCA_002731395.1 Methanobacteriota archaeon | reverse complement strand
TCGTCCGGGCCTTGCAGAAAGCCCGCGTCATACAGACCCCTCAGCATCATGCTCTTCATCACGGGTTACCACGCGTAACGCATTACTGCGCCTTTACGAATTGGCTGAACCCGGTGTTGGAGCGCCTTCGTTTCTGGCGTGGGGCGGAGTGGTGCATCGCAGCGTTGACCGGGATTCACCCGCGGGAAGATGACTCATTGCCGGGTTCAGGCTCCACGCCACAATGGATTCTCGACCTGGACCAAGAGTACAAGGCCTCAGCTCGGGAGCGGCGTGCCGCTGAGGCGTGAACGCTGCTTGGTTGGAGCAAGGTCCACGCTGGCCTCGGGCATGATGGCCTTGAACGCGTCCAAGTGCGGGCCCATTGAGGTGATCAAGTCCACATCGGGATGGCTGCGGAGCACCATACCGTCCATGTACATCAGCGAACGGATGATTGGGAACGCTTCTTCGCCGAAGGTACACCCTGCCAGCACCGCGGTCCGAACGGTTTTCATCATCTGTTGGGTCAAGGAAACTTCGCTTACGCTGGTTCCAACAAAGCCATCGTACAACTGGTGCATGTCCCGCATGTAACGCTCCATTTTTGCGCCAGTTGGAGGTGTTGCGGCCATACCGAGCATCGCGATGAAAGCCTCGTCGAGGTTGCCTCGTGCAAGGTGCTCGAAGAAACCAAACAAGGCAGCACGCACGTGCTCTGGGGCTTCGCAGATGGCCCCGGTGTCAATGAAGGTGTAGACGCCATCCTCATCCAACATGGCGTTTCCTGGGTGGAGGTCGCCGTGGAAGGTGCCCAAGCCAAACATGAACGCTCCCTGGATTCGGAAGAGCTGGAGCAAATCGTCCCAACCAAGACTCCCGTCTTCGATGCGGTCCTCGATGGAGAGCTCGCGCACGCGTTCGACCACCAGCACCCGTTCGCTCGAAATGTCGGTGTGGATCTCCGGGAAGCGAAGCCGTTCAAGTGGGAAATCATCCCTCACGCTCTCCATGGCTTCTTGCAAGCGGATCTGTCCTCGACGTTCGTTGCGAAGGTCCAACTCGTCAAGGGTATAGGTTTCGATGTGGTTCAACAAGGCCATCGGATTCCCGACTTTCCTTAGTCGGGGTGAGAAGAACAGCACAGCAGAAAGCCAGCGCTTCATGCGCGCCACGTCCTTGCGGAACGGCTCCTCAAAGTCGTCTTTGACGAATTTGATGACCACTTCACGTCCATCATGAAGGGTCGCAGCGTGGACTTGTCCGATGCTGGCAGCTGCCATGGGTTCTTCCTCAATCGAGGCAAAGTGGTCGGCAAACCCTTCAGGGCAATTCTTCGCCATCAGGCGGGAGAGAGGTGCTGCATGTTTGGTGTGGGTTCGTTGGTAGAGCCCTTGGAGTTCCAAGCAGCGCTCTGGTGGCAAGAGGTCAGGTCGAAGCGCCAAAATCTGACCGACTTTGACCGCGAGCAACCCCATCCCCTTGATGCGCTCAAGATCGATGGATTTCTTGCTCCTGACGGTCCACATAAACCGGAGGAAAGTCCCAAGACGCATGCTACCACATCGAAGTGTCCGTTATCAAACGCCGTTCGGCTTCAGGCCTCAGAGCGCGTGAGCAGGTGGTACTGCCAGAGGTCGTCGTGTGCGCCGGTGCCTTCCTGCCGACGAACGTCCACGTTCGATCCTGGTGGAAAGCGTGTCATGAGCGCCCCTTCGATGATGCCGTCGTCCATTTCCCACATGGGCAGAACGTCGTCGTCGACCGTTGGTGGATGGTGCAATCCGACCTGAACATGGAATTCTGGTTCAATGCCGTAGAGCAGCGTGCCGAGGCCTGCGTGTTCCCACCAGTCCATCATTTCGTCCAAGAATTCGATGTCGTTGTCAATCGACCTCAAGCTGAACGCCAATTCGTGGCCGACACGGTTTCCAACTTGGCGAAGCATCCGACCGATGTCGATGCCGAGCACCTTCAGGTTGGAGAGCCGCCCGTCGCTCAGGCTTTGCCTTGCTTGATTGACGGTGTCACCGGCTGCAAAGAAGGCCTCAGGATCGAAGGGCGTATCCTCTTCGGGAAGTTCGCCATCAAAGCCCAGTGCCGACGTCAGCGACTCGAGGAAGGACCCTTCGCCAATGGTCAAGCGCAGGGGATCGTTGATTCGATTTTCAGTGAACCGTGCCACCGCCAAATCGAATGGGATGGCTTCTTCCCAAATGGCGTCGATAAGGTTCTCTTGCGAGATGGCGAAAGGTTCGGACTCGATGACAAGCGCCGCGTCTTCTTTTCCTCGCCCGACTGGGTTGGCCTCTAGGTTCAGGAATTGGATGACGTAAGCCTGATCTTGCAGGAATCCGTTGGAATCGAGTTCGTCAGCGTGCCGGATTTCGATGCTTGGATGGAGCTGTTCGTAGAAGCGCAACGTTCGTGGTTCCAATTGCGTGATGACCTGAACGACCACGCCACGGAGTGCTGCGGTGTTCACGGATTCAAGCGCTTCAGAGCGGCACAAGTGGAGGATTCCAAACCGGCCGAGGAGGAGGACAAGGCGTTCTTCGCTTTCCTCAGCCATGCGCTTGAGCCGTCGGTAGATGTGAACGCGCTCTTTCAGCACGGCAAACCGCGGTTCATCGCGTTCCCTACGAATTGCTTCGAAGGATGCTTCGTCGCTGGTGCCCTCGCTGAGGGCGTCATAACCTTCCTGAAGTCGGTCCAACTGCGCACGTCGCGTTTCGATGATGTGGTGCACGGATTCGTCCACCCGAAGACTGGAGAACTGCATCGGCCGATCGGCCGTGGCCGTGACGATGCCCATTTCTTGGAGCCGGGAAAGGCTGTTGTAGGCGTCCAAGCGGGTTGTGTCAAGTTCTTTGGCCAGTTCGCTGGCCTTCATCTTGGGGTTGCTGCCAAGCACCATGATGGAGCGCACTTCGCGCTCCGTTAGGCCCGCTTCGAGCAAGAGCTCGTTCCACATCAGGCCTCACCGCCCGTGACGCGGGTGAGGTCGCTGAGGATGCGAGCCACGTGCCTGCGGGGGCGGAACAGCCAGTCGTAGACGTAGTGCACAGTGTCGTCCGGTCCGATGAGGAAGGAGGATTTGGCCGGGAACCGGCCCAGGTGCATGGGGACGTTGAACGAGTTCGCCACGTGACGCTCTGGGTCCGACAAGATTGGGAAGGGAAGTCCGCCAGTGAAGCCTTCCTTGAACGTGCGATGGCTGTCGACCGAGTCCCGTCCGATTCCGACGACGGAACAACCGGCTGAAACGAACAAATCGTATTGTTCCTTGAACGTCAGGCAACCCCGCTTGCAGGTTGGCGAGTTGTCTCTGCTGTAGAAGAAAATCAAGCGCCATGTCCCGTTGAGGGAAGTGGAATCGAAGGTGCTCCCGTCGTCGGCATTCAGTTCAAAGGCAGGCGCTGGCTGACCAATCATGTCTTTGGTCAACGCTGTCGCCTCTTTCTTAGTCAGGCTTGCAGCGGTTAAGATAGGTTCGCCCATTCGCTCATACCTCCTGCATGGGCAACAAGTGGCCCATTCGTTCTGCTTTGGTCTCCATGTAGCGGATGTTGTGCTTGCCAAGACCCGCCAAATGCTGGATGCGATCTTCGACGTGAACGCCGTGTTCGATCAGTCCTTTGCGCTTCAGTGGGTTGTTGGTCATCAGGCGGACACGATGAACGCCGATTTCCTTCAGCATCGCTGCGGCCATCTCATACGTCCTCGCATCAGCCGGAAGGCCAAGAGCCAGGTTTGCGTCGAGGGTGTCATAGCCAAGATCCTGCAGGTGGTAGGCCTGAACCTTGGCGTAAAGGCCGATGCCTCGGCCTTCTTGGCGCAAGTACACAACCGCTCCAACGCCGGCTTCTTGCACGGTCCGCATGGCCAATTGCAGCTGAGGGCCACAGTCGCATTTGAGGCTACCAAAGGCGTCTCCGGTCAGGCATTCGGAGTGGATGCGCACGAGGGGAGCCTCCGCTGAGGCCATGTCGCCGACGGTCAGTAGAGCGTGTTCCGAGCCATCTTTCGGATCGACAAAGGCGTAGATGTTGAACGTCCCGAAAGCCGTTGGGAGCACCGCTTGTGCGGGCACCGTGGTGTTTGTTGGCTCTATGCTGGGTGCCATGATTGTTAGGAAGTGCATCGGTATATGAAGCGTCGTTGCTGACCGCAGGACCCTGAACGGTTCTTGATATACCAGCCCTCGCCCATGAAAAACGATGGGCGCCGGCGCTATGTTGGAACAGCGGAGCCCTCGTCTGGCCGTCCGCTCCGCAAAAGACGGCCACAGCGGCGCACACGTGCTGTACTGGATGACCTCCGCACGGCGCACCAGCCACAACCTCGCCCTTCAGCATGCGGTCGATCTTGCGGTTGAACGGAACCTCCCCCTCCTTGTGGTTGAGGCCTTGGCCATTGGACACCGATGGGCCAACGACCGCATTCACACCTTCGTGCTCCAAGGCATGATCGACCAGCGCACGACCATGCTTGGAAGTGGTGTGACTTACGTCCCCTACGTGGAAACCCGTCACGGTGAGGCCCGCGGATTACTTGCTCGAATGAGCGTCGATGCGGATGCACTGGTCATTGACGACTACCCCACCTACATGCCCCGCCAAGTTGCGGAGCGTGCGGTGAAACTCGCGCCGTGCGAGGTCCACGTGGTGGACGGAAACGGGTTCATCTCCATGCGCCACGCAGGGCGGGCTTTCACAACCGCCTACTCGCTTCGCCGCCACCTCCACAAAACCATCGAAGACCACCTTGCTGACCTCCCTGTCGAGCACCCCTTGGCTCCAGCACTCGCTTTGCCCGATGTCGATATGGCCCTAATCGATTTGGCCTTCCAAGAAACCGACACGCCAAAGACTCCGTTGGAATTTATCTGGCGCACGGCTGAGGGCGATGCAGTCGGGCGTGAGGCGCTCCTCGCGCTGGACATCGACCACGACGTTGCACCTGTCCCGCACATGAAAGGCGGCAGCATGGAAGCCAACAAGCGATGGCGAAAGTTCCTCGATGACCGCCTTGAACGCTACCACGAAGACCGAAATCATCCGGATCTTCAAGCAGCAACCGGTCTGTCCCCTTGGTTGCATTACGGCCACATATCCTCGCAAAGGATGGTCAAAGACGTCCTCGACCTATACGGCTGGGATCCGGGACACCTTACTCCCCCATCCGACGGCCGCCGCTCAGGTTGGTGGGGCCTGCCAGCAGGCGCTGAGGCTTTCCTTGACCAAGTCATCACGTGGCGGGACCTTGCGTTCATTCACGCCCACATGGTTGAGGACCACGATGGATACAGTTCAATCCCGGAGTGGGCACAAGCCACCTTGGCCGAACATGCGGACGATCCTCGACCCGGTGCGTACACCTTTGAGCAACTGGAGGCTGCACAGACCGGGGATGACCTCTGGAACGCTGCACAACGTCAACTGATGCAGGAGGGCATCATCCAGAATTACCTCCGGATGCTGTGGGGGAAGAAAATCCTTGAGTGGGCGCCTACGCCGCAGCTTGCTTTCGACTGGATGGTTGCATTGAACGATCGATGGGCCCTTGACGGTCGCGACCCGAACTCCTATGCTGGCATCGGTTGGGTGTGCGGTAAGTTTGACCGAGGCTGGACCGAGCGTCCGGTCTTTGGGAAGGTTCGCTGCATGATGTCGCATCGAACGGAAAAGAAAGTCAAAACGCGCGAGTACATCAGCCGTTTTGGTCCGGGGCCATCTCAACAAACCATAGGTTCCTCCTTCAGGATGCCCCCAAGGCGTGACGTGTGACCGCGCTCAAACTCCCGTTGATATACCCCACGAGGGGGTTGAAGCCATGGACAAGCCTCTCGTGGCTGCCTCAGCGTGCCTCTTGGGCACACCGGTCCGCAGCGACGGTGAAGCGTGTGAGTTTCGTCCCCTATCACGCCAGTGGTCCGAACACCTGAGACTCCTTCCCTTTTGTCCAGAGGTTGGCATCGGTCTCGGCACGCCCCGGCCGCACCTTCGTTTGTCGAAGGTTGACGGCGGGATTCGATTGGTCCAGCCTCGATCCGGAAAGGACCTCACCGATGCGATGGTGGCATGGGCGACGCGAACGTCGGACGACTTGGCAGGCCTGGGCGTGAATGGACTTGTGCTGAAGGAAGGTTCACCGTCCTGTGGCGTGAATCGCGTTGAGGTGCATCCATCCGAAGAGGGGCGAGTTGTGCGTGAAGGCGTGGGTGTGTTCACGATGGTCTTCATGGCCCTCAATCCTCATATTCCGGTCATCGAGGAGGGGCGGTTGAATGACCCCAACCAAGCCGAGCACTTCCTCGCGCGCGTCCACTTCCACCACCGTTGGCAAATCGCCGGTCAAGAGGGCTGGACCGCTCAGCGCCTCATGGCCTTTCATGATGAACATGAGATCTTCCTCGTGGCCCGAACGGCGGACGCCAAGCGCAAACTTGGGCAATCCATTGCCACGGGATTCGATGACGGCCTACCTGCAGCCGAAGTTGCGCTTAGGTACATGATCGAGGCTCAAGATGACCTCAACGTCTTGCCGCGACGTGGTCGCTTTGCACACGCCATGGAGCGTGCGCTCTCGCGGATGGATCCTTCCCTCAGTTCAGCCCGCCGGGAGGAGATCATCCGCTCCATACACGCCTACCGAAAGGGGCATCTTCCCAGGATGGCGCCCTTGCTTCTCTTGGACCATCTTGCTGGAACAAACGGCTCGATTCCACCGTGGCTTGGCCACCTGTCCAATCCTGTCCCTGCGGCCACAGGGGTCCTTGCGGAGTTGTGATCATGCCTGTGTTTGAACATCGTGCACCAATGCCTGCCTCTCAGGACGCCTTGTGGGCATGGCATGATTCTCCCGAAGCTTTCGTCCGCATCATGCCGGAGTGGGAGCGCTTGACGCCGGTCCAACTCGGAGCTCTTGAAGACGGTCAACAAACGCGATTCAAGATGCGCCTCGGGCCGCTGCGACCGATGTGGATCGCAGAACATTTCGACGTTAAAGACGGCCAAGCCTTCTCCGACAGGATGGTCAAGGGACCTTTTGGCCGATGGGATCACGAGCACCGGTTCGACGCCAGTGGAGCTCAATCAGAAGTGGTGGACACCGTCCAGTGGCGCCTTCCCTTCCACCTCTTCAGTGGGTGGACGGCTCCGATTACGGTGATGCCCCGCCTTCGTTCGATGTTTCGCTTTCGAAGTGATCGGGTTCGCAGCGACCTCAGGCGCATCGAGGAAACGGCGGATTTGCCGCGACGTCGTGTCCTTGTGACCGGCTCAACGGGTCTCATTGGCACTCAACTCTGCGCCTTCCTGTTTGCTGCTGGGCACGACGTGGTTCGCTTGCTGCGGAAGGAGACCGTGCTCCCTAAGCACCTCGCTGAGTGCGAAGTGGTGCGTTGGAACGACCGGACGGGGGAAGTTCTCGAAGGCTCGTTCGAGGGCTTTGATGCTGTGATTCATCTCGCTGGGGCAGGCATCGGTGACAAGCGTTGGTCCACCGCGAGGAAGGCGTTGCTCCGAGACAGCAGAATTGGACCAACACGCCACCTCGCGGAGGCTCTGGCCGCCGCAGAGCAGCCTCCGGGAGTGCTCCTCTCGGGGTCGGCCATCGGCGTGTACGGAAACCGGGGCGATGAGGTGCTGACGGAATCTTCCACCCGCGGCGAGGGCTTCTTGTGCGACATGGCCAACGAATGGGAGGACGCAGCCCTTCCAGCCAAAGAGGCCGGTATTCGTCTGATTCATCTCCGTACAGGTTTGGTCACCACAGCGGCTGGAGGTCTTCTGGGCAAGCAACTCTTGCCCGCGAAAATGGGTGCTGGTGGTCCAATTCGCGGCGGACGGCAGCGGTTGTCTTGGATTTCGATGGACGACTACATCCATGCTGTTCATCATCTGATGATGCACAATGAGGCCGAGGGGCCGTTCAACATCACAGCGCCGAACCCGGTGCCTCAGCGCACCTTTGCGAAGGTCCTCGGACGTGTCCTGCGCCGACCATCCTTCGCTCCACTTCCTGGCTTTGTGGTCCGNATCATGTTCGGNGAGATGGGTCAAGAGTTGATCCTTGAAGGGCAGCACGTTGAGCCGCAACGGCTGCTCGATCTTGGATTCCGGTTCGAGCATCCTGAATTGGAATCTTGCCTAAGGCACACCCTTGGGAAGGTCCAGACGCCTTCCGAGGACACGATTCAGACACGCCGGTAAGCTTCTCGCTGCCGACGGGTCTATCCACCGACCGCTGAACGCCCTCTCAATGGACGGTGTGTTTCCAGATTCCATGCCCCTCGCCCTGCGCTTGGTGGTTTGGTTTGTGGTAGGATGGCTTGCCCTTCGTCTGTGGCTGTTTTACAGGGTCTACCGTCGGCGCATTGCCTCCCTCGACCGGGACTGGTGCGATTACTGCCGTCATCAAACCACGGCCCAAGTGGACGAAGAAGCACGGACCGTGACCTTCTCACACGTGCGCGATTTCACTTGGCGCGGCACCAAGGACCGTGATGAGGCGTGGGCGAAGGACGTGACTTTCGATCTGAACGCCATCAAAGACGTCTGGTACATTGTGGACCACTTTTCCAAAACGAAGGGCATCGCCCACACCATGCTCACCTTCCAATTCCTTGACGGGAAAGCGGTGACGTTCTCGTTTGAAGCCCGTCGGGATGCCTCAGACCGCTTTTCTCCTTGGGAAGGCATGTGGCGCGCCTACGAACTCTACCTGTCGATCGGTTTTGAACGGGACATGATTTTCCTCAGAACCAACGCACGGAAAAATCAGGTCCACCGGTACAGAACCACCACATCAAGGCGGCGTGAGCGCCAGCTGTTCATGCTCCTTGCGAAACGAGCAGATGAGTTGGCGCGTAAGCCAGAGTGGTACCACTCCCTCTCAACCACCTGTGCTACCGAGTTGCGCACTCAAATCAACAGAATTTCACCTGTTCGAATCCCCTTCGTCTGGCGCCTGCTCCTGCCGGGTCACAGCCCGCGCATGGCCTACCGTCTTGGTCTGCTGCAACGGTGGGGCACCTTTGAAGAAACACGTGAGCGCTCACGAGTGGATTTGGTCGCACAAGCGTGGGACGGTGAAGGGGACTACAGCGCCATGCTCGATGCCGCCTTGCCGGGTCATGCCAAGTGATGCCTTGAACGGCTCAAGATAAGGTCGCCTGAAGCGACATGAATCTGCACCTCCGTGCCCACGGCCACGTTGTGCACGCCTTGAGTGCCCGTGCTCAAGTCGGCGTCTTCGAGCGTCCACGTCACGCCTCCAAGCCGTTTCACATGCACCTCGCCATAGGGATGCAAGCCGATGATCATGCCCGGCTCAGCCGGTACGTTGTGGGGATGCCCAGCAGGGATTCTGCGCAGGTCCCCGCCGCTCATGTGAAGCACGGCATCGCTTTGTGTCTCTATCAGGGCCGCGGGAACAGCCACGCTGTGATCGAGTCGACCGCCATCAAGCCCGATGACGTGAACTGAAGAGTTTGGATGGTGCTCCTTGCACCACTGCAGGACCTTGGGCAAATCCGACGCGTGTTGGTTGGGTAAAGCGACGCAATCCACGCCTTGTGGCGGCGTCCCGACGCTGTCCAAGTCCCCGAGGATGAGGGTCAATTCAAGGCCGAGGCGTTCCGCATGCTTCCACCCGCCGTCACAGCCGAGCACCATCGACGGGCCGTTCAGCAGCCATGGCGGAACACCGTCCTCAGGTAAAGCGCCTGCCGCAAGCACGAGGATGTGCCCGCCCATGGTCTGAGATGGAACGGTTCACCAAGAGGATTCGCGCGCAACCTTCACGCCTCGTGGGGAATGGGTTTTGAACGTCCTCGGTCATCCAAAAGCATGGCCATGCAACGCGTTCGCACCCTGCAGGCCCTCCTCATGTGCCTCATGATGGTGCTTTCAGTGCAAAGCATGGGCCTGAGCGCCCTGTTGGATCCGGGGAACGACCCCTCGCCGTCCGTCGAATCCTCAGGTCCAACCAGCAGCCATGAGCACGGTGCGAGTGACGGTTCCATGGCGCCGATGGATGGTGGTGTGGCGCGAGAGGAATCTGTCCTCGACTCGTGGGACCTCGCGCCGAACCTCACAGAGGGCACGACGATCGTGTTTGGTCCAGTCGGTTCGGTCTCCCCAACAGGCATGCGCCATTTGTGCTGGATTGATGACCAAGGGCAGGTCCATCACGGCCGACTTGGCGAGGACAACACCCGGACGGATGGTGTCTCCGCCTCTTGGTCCACCAGCGTCGTCACCACCGTTGACAACGTCAGCGATAGCCCTGTGTGCGCCGTGTCGGCCACGACCGATGACCGCGCGCGCCTCGTCATCAGGGACGGAGAGAACCTGACAGCGGCACGTGAGGCCTTCCCGAATTCGATGTACATCAATCAGGTGTGGCACGTCCGCACCTTCATGCTCGAGGTTGATGCTGCGACCATTTCTCTCGTGCTTCATGAGGACCGTGAGCACGCAGCCGTCGTCGATCAAACCGGCAAACTCTGGTTGGTATGGAACGAGGGTGTTCTGTGGAACCGCACCTTGGTCGATTCTGGTCCGGTGCTTGGTGAGGTGGAGATGGCTGCCGTCAACGGGGGCCTCGAAATCTACACCGTTATCGGTGACGAATTGCTACGGTGGGAGATGCTCGGGGATGGGTTCAAGCGAAGCGTGGTCATTCAAAACACCGATCTCTCCACAGCGATTGGCGTGGACCACGACCGCGACGCCGTGGCCCAGGTCGTAACGGCCGTGGACGGTGAGAACGGCCCGGGTGTGGAATTGATCCGCAGCCTCGTTGGACAGCGCGAGGGTCGTGTGTCTGGTGACGTGGCGTCCACTGTGGTGCTCGGAGACGACCACACAGCGGCAGGTCAATCGGTGCATGGGGACCTGAACGGCGACGGTCGCAGCGACGCAGCCTACGGGTTGCCTCAGGCTGCACAGGTTCACATCGCGTTCGGAAACGGCACCACGACGGTCCTCAACGGGACAGGCATGTTTGGTCATGGTTTGGCCATGGCCGATTTCGACGGCGATGGCCTTGATGATTTGCTCGTCGGGGCTCCTGCAGATGACGCGGCAAACGGCACCCTCTCGGCGTGGTTCTCATCGGTAGGCATCGTGGGTGAGCGTCCGGCAGACTGGGTCCTGAACGGCTTAGAAAGCGAAGGATTGGGACACAGGCTTGCCGTTATCTCGGATTTGGACGGCGACGGTGATCATGAGGTCGCCGTTAGCTCACTGAGCGAGGACACCGATGGAAAGGTGCACGTGCTCTTTGGCAATGGCACAGGCCTTGACCTCGAGCGCTCCATCATTCCCACGTCCGTCGGTCCCGCGTTTGGGCAAGCCTTGGCAACAGGGGACCTGAATTGCGACGGTCACGCTGACCTCGTGGTGTCCAATACCGGGACCACCGATTCTCCGGTCGGGTATTCCGCCATTGAGGTGTTTCACGGCAGCGCTGTCGGCTACAACGGTACGCCGGATCGAACCTTCGTCTCCAACGCACAGGGTCGGCTTCTCGGATATGCTCTCCTCGTGGTGCCTGACGTGACGGGCGACGGTTGCGACGATTTGCTGGCCAGCGAGCCCTTGAACGGAACCCAAGCCTACAACGCGGGACGTCTCTGGCTTTGGGCGGGTTCGCCTACCGGCATGGCGAGCACCACGGCCTGGTCCCTTGACGGGACATCAAACGCACGCCTCGGCCTCTCATTGGCGGCTGCCGGTGACGTGGACGGCGACGGTCAACCGGACCTGCTGGTCGGTGGTGCAGGAAGCGGTGCCAACCCTGGACAACTGGACCTGTTTTTCGGTGACGGGAATGGTTTTGCCGCCGTCACCCAAACGCTCGTGAGCGGGTCGGCGGGCGAGTACGCCGCCGAACGCGTCATGGCTCAACTTGACACCGACGGCGACGGATTGGAGGAGATTGCTGCCAGTCGCCGCGGAGCTGCGATCGACGGCGGCACGCACGCATTGACCGTTGAAATCCGCGAGCGTGTGGACTGGCAGTCGCTGTCTTTCCCCACGCAAGCACTGCCCGCCGACATCATGCTCTCAACGGCCCTCCGTGGTGAAACGGCCATCCATTTGGTCACGCCAGCCGGAGAAGGTGGGCACCATCTGCACCTCATCGAGCACACGCTTGACGGTACACCCGGTGGACAATGGGTCACCAGTTACCTTGCTGGAGGACCACATCTCGAGCGGGTCGTCGCGCTTCCAAATGATGTCGGACCGGCGGGCGTGGTCTTTCACCAGGTCATGAACGGCACGCACTCCATCGGACAGCTGAACGCCTATGGCGCGATGGCTTACGAAGGCCCGGTGTTGACCACGGGAGCATGGGGCCAGCACGTGGCCACCATGCACAAGGGAGGTGCTCAGCATTTCGTTCTTCCAACGCAGGGGGACGGCCGTCTCTGGCACACGGTGGAAACCACCTCGGGTTGGGACACGAACCTGATCACCGCCGGGGCCGTCTTGAACGCGCCCGCTTCTATCGTTCATCTTCCGGACAACGACTCACTCGCGGTGGTGTATGCGCCTTCGAGTGGCCCATCCATTCACGTTGCTTGGGGCGACGGCGCTGCCGGTGGAACGTGGGACTTGACCACACTGGATCTCGGCGTGGATGTGGTCAGTCCATCATTGGCAGCGACGTACGATGGGAACTTGACCGTCTGGGCCTTGACCGAGAACGACACCATGGCCAACCTCACACGCATCGTCGTCAGCTCTGAGGGTGAAGCCTCGATCAACGCAACGCTCGCCTCCGACCTCCACCCGGACGGTACCGTGACCTTTGCCGGGTCGGACGAGACCGGCCATCACGTCGTGGTGTATGCCTCAACCTCAGCCGGGCACCTCTTCCACAACGGCTCTGAGCTTAGCACGGTCGGAGGCGACGGCTCCACGCGGGCTTTCCGCCCTGCGGCATGGGGCAGCCTTGGTGCACCTTTGGTCAGCGGTCATCATGGGTCAGTGGCCGTTCGATGGAACAGCACGCTCGGCTTCATCCATCACCTGGGCACGGACGGCGCGACCGACACCGCTCTTGCTGCCGGGCACCTTGGCGACGGTGGGGCCTTCGACTACGACGGGGACCTCTGGACGTCCAGCCAAGAAGGTCTGCAGATGCATTCGGACCTCGTGCACGACGACGGTATGCCCTTCGAGAACGCCAGCCGGGTGCGCACGGTGACTTTCAGCGGTCTAGCAGCCGATGCTCAGGTTCATCCAATCGAGGGCTACACCGGCACGGATGCAAGCGACGATGATCACCGCTACCGTGCCCTAACTGCGGTGGATTCCGTCAACAAGGACGTCCACGTGCTTCGCCTGGTCTTGGATGAAGACCGAGACCTCATCCCAAACGCTCACGACGACTTGCCCCAGGTCAGCGGACAGTGGGAAGACAGCGACAACGACGGCTTTGGGGACTTGGCCACGGGGCCCTTCCCTGATGCCTGTCCCAACATCACCGGTACCAGCACGTTCGGGTTGCTCGGTTGCTTGGATCTCGATGACGACGGCTGGGACGAGACCACCGACGACTGTCCAAACAACCGTGGGACCTCGTGGTTTGACCGTCAGGGGTGCGAAGACAACGACCAGGACGGCTGGTCCACAAACTCAGGTTCCTGGAACAAAGGTGACAGTTTCATCTTGAACTGGAAGCAATCCTTGGACAGCGACGGTGACGGCCGGGGCGACAACAGCGGCCCGGACTGTTGCAACACTGCCTTGGACAACCAAGAGCCGGACCTCTTCCCCTACAATGCTCGCCAGTACAAGGACACGGACGGTGACGGCTGGGGCGACGACAAAACGGACGATGTGACGGGCGACGAGTGCCCCTACGACTACGGGACGTCATTCCGTGACCGACGCGGTTGCGAAGACCGCGACGGCGACGGCGCGTCTGACCCGCGTCCGCTCGAGGATTTCCCCTACAACTGGTCCGTGGAGGAGGGTGCCGACTTGTGGCCTGACGACGCCACGCAATGGGTGGACAGCGACGGTGACGGTTACGGTGACAACTCAAGCGAGGGTGCCACCGACCCCGACCATTTCCCGGCCCTCATCTTTGCCGCGGTTGACGACGACCGTGACGGCGTTCCTGACGAATGGACCTCATTCTACAACGCTACCAACGGAACTGCGGGGCTAACGCTGGACGGATGTTTGGGTGCGTTTGGGAATTCGACCTCTGGCCTGAATGAAACCGGTTATCCAATACCGCTCTACGGTTGTCCAGATTCCGACGGTGACGGGCGTGCCAACAAGGACGATGCGTTTCCCTTTGAGCCGACCCAGACCAACGACACCGACGGTGACGGCTTTGGTGACAACATCGCAGGCGTGGATGCAGATGAGTGCTACAACCTCCCAGGCGTGGCCGATGGAACCCCATTGATTCCTGGAGGCACGGGGCAGGGATGCCCGATGTTCAACGACATGGACGGCGATGGTGTGGGTGACGACGACGATCAATGCCCGAACACCGATGCTGGTGCGACGGTCGATGGCGTTGGTTGCGCGTTGAACCAACTTGACAGCGACAACGATGGCGTCAAGGATGACCAAGATCGATGCCCAAACACCGTTGATTTCCGAACCATCGACGCTTTTGGCTGTGACACACAGCAACAGAACGTCGACAGCGATGAAGACGGCGTAAGGGACGCCGTTGACCTCTGCCCTCTGACGCCCATCGCAGCGACAGCAGATTCTGACGGTTGCGCAGCCTCCCAACGCGACAGCGATGGCGATGGTGTTTCCGATGACGTCGACCTCTGTCCGGCCTCCAAGGCAGGTTTCCCCGTTGACGGGACGGGCTGCCTCGACGAAACCGCGTGTGAGGACGATTTGGACGGTGACGGTGTCGCAGGATGCCCAGCATGGGAAGACGGCAGCGACGGTTTGCGGATCAATCAAAGCGGGGACGCATTCCCGCTAGACGCGACGCAGTGGAATGACACCGACGGTGACGGCTACGGCGACAACGCAAACGGAACCCAAGGCGACGCTTGTCCAACGGAAGCAGGGACTTCCATGCGCTCATTGGCGAACGGTCTCAACGTGGAACATTTCGGATGCCCGGACGATGGGGACGGCTTCGTGGACGAACCCTTCCCGGAGGATCCGACGCAGTGGCTTGACGAGGACCAAGACGGGCTGGGTGACAACGCGACTGGAACCGATCCCGACCTGTGTCCAGACACGGCCCCTGGTGATCGAAACCGTATCGACGAGAAGGGCTGCGCGCCCATTCAGCGGGACACGGACGGCGACGGCGTGAACGACGAATTCGACCAATGCCCGGACGAACCGCTGGGCGCCGACGGTTTCGCCGACGGTTGTCCTTCTGTTTCACAAGGCGGGGACAGCGAACCCATCGAAGTGTTTGGTCAACCCCTCATGGTGGTCGTTGGTGGCGGTGCAGGCGGTCTGTTCGGCCTGCTTCTCTTGTTGGTGGTGGTCCGTCGTGTGTTCAGGTCGTCTGATGAGGACGACGATGATGATGACTGGTTCGTTGACGACAGGGACGAGGAACCGGTTCGAACCCCGGCACGCACGCGTGAACCTGTGACGCGTTCTTTGCCGAGGAAGGAGCCCTCCGCTGGGGGTCCCATGACGGCCGCTGGCCCTTCAGGGGCACCGTCCCAAGCCAAGCCGAAGCCATCCCCAGGCGGTCCACCCGGACGAAAAGGGCCGCCTGGCGGCGGCCCACCCGGGCGGAAAGCAGCTGGCCCACCCGGTCGCGCCAAACCTTCGCCTCAGCCAAAGATTGCCGCGCGCAAGCCGGTCACCGAACCGACCGCTCCGAAGAAGGCCGGACGCAGGCGCATTGAACCAGACGCAGCACCCCCTCATCGCGATGCGTCAAGCGATGGCCCAACACGCCGCAGAGCGAAAGTCAGTGTGGATCTCTCGATGTTCGAGGATTCACAAACCGCGGACAGAGCGGCAGCCGTGGCGTGGGTGGTTGACGAATTGGGTGCAGGCGGTGTTGAACGGACCATTCTGATGCAACTCCAGTCCACGGGCTGGACCGCCGAGCAATCCCGGGCTATCCTGGACTTGGCGGCGGCCGGAAGGTCGGGCAGGGATTGAAGAAGAGGACCCTGAAGGCGGGGTGAGGTGGACCACGTGAGCGAGGCCGGGATCGACGTTGACGAGGCGGCCGAGTACTTCGGCGCCACGTCCTCATCAGACGGTCTTCATGCCATGTTGGCCATGAGTCGAGAGGATGCCTTCGTGGCCTTCTTCCGGCAACTTTCCGACCTTGTGCTTCAACCCGGTGACTTCGATTTCATGGAAGCTGGCACGCGAATGTCATGTGAAGGCGGTGAGTTGTACTACCTCGTGGCCGGCCACCTTGGCCTCATGTCCATGGCCGATCCCCTTCGCTCCTTCCTTGGACAGGACGATTCGGAAGGCAACGCCGGTGAAGGAGGCGTCACGGTCACTGGAACTCAGCGTGATGCCCTCGAGCGCCTCTCAGATCCGATGCGCCTGATGCGCCTGTTTGCAGTCGCCAACGAAACCGGAGGAGAGGATGAAGTGCGAGGCTACCTCCGTGGCATGGAAAGCCACCTGAGTGCGGTGACGAGCAACGAATCCACACTGGTTCAGGTCGCGCTTGACTTGGACGCGTCTTTGGACGTGGCCGGTCAGGTTCTCCCTGTCGCTGCTTTGGCGGGTGGTGGGGCAAGCCCTACAGCATTGGAACTCCGCTCCACGGCGCCAATTAACGTCCCTCCAACGCCTGCCCCAGCTGCGGATCTCGCACCTGCGGAGGTGGCGCTCCCCATGCCGCCCTCACCTGCTTCGGAAGATGCGGTCCCACTCCCCGCTGGCTCCTCGGGCGTCCCCCTTCCTAGTGCGCCAAGCGATGCCGCGCCGGCTCCTGAGCCCGTTGTGGCTGACCTCGACGACCGGCGGAAGAACGAGGCGGCCGCTGATGCTTTTGCCGGAGCCTTCGGCTCCATGATGGCACCTGAGCCAACCCCTGAGCCGATGGAGGCCTCCGAGCCTGAACCGGTGACGGATGAAGAGCGCTTCCTCGCTGCCGACGAGGACGAATCCGGCGGCCTGTCCATCGAGGAGTTGGCAGAAGCCACAGGCACCGACTTGGAAGAGGCCGCTCGCCTTCATGCCGCGGCTGACGTGGACGGTGACGGGCAGGTCACGATGGAAGAGTTCGTGGGCAGCCAAGCGGCTGAAGTCGCCTCCGCTCTTCCCCGACCTGTACGAGCCGCGCCGGTGCGTGCACCCGTCGGCCAACAACCCAACCCAGCGCAACCGCCTCAGCCTGCGCCTATGCCCCAACCTCGACCCATGCAGCCTCAAGCGCCGGTTGGCGGGGGGTGGCCTCAGCAACAACGCAGCACGCTTGGTCGCCAATCCGCTGTGGGTTGGGCTCAGCAACCGCAGCAAGGGTGGGCCCAGCCCCAACAACAGGGTTGGGTTCAGCCAACACCCATGCACAACGTGCCTCCAACCATCCCCTCTGGTTTGCGATGTCCAGGATGCGGTGTCGGCATCGATGGCCAGTGGCGCTTCTGTCCAGTCTGTGGGACACGAAACCCCGCCATGCCATACTGATTATTCTTCGACGAACTCGCCTTTCTCAAGCAGAAGTTCGTCGTCCAACCAGACCGATGGTGCCCGCATGACGCCAGAGAGGGTGAAACCCACGCGGTTCGTTCCACCGCCGGCGGTGTTGTCTCCAAACATGAAGTAGCACGTTCCGAGGCATTTCTCGTCCTCGAGAACGCTGCCCGTAAGCCTTGCAGCTGGATTCATGCCGAAGCCGAATTCTGCCACGGTTCCAGCCACATCCTGATCCTTCTGCCGCAAGGGTTCAGCAGCGTCTTGGAACTCTTTTCTGATGCGGCTGGCCATCTCACCGCCTGTGATTGAAGCGATGACGCCTTGTTCAATCTCCAGAGTCACCGGTTCGTCAATCAGCGTTCCTTCCCAACTTCCGTCCATGACCAGGCGGCCGTTCATCGTCCCTTCACGTGGCATGATGAACACCTTTCCAGCAGGGAGGTTCATGACCATCTTTGGACGGTTGCAAATGCCGTTGTCATCGAAATTCCATTCACGCCAAGCCACTTCAAAGGTAAGCTCGGTTCCACCTTCGGAGCGTACGTTGACGATGCGCCTTCGTCGCAACCGGCTCGGCAATCTCGCGATGCTCTGCTTCACCGACGCGAAGTCGGCGGACATGCCTCCTCCCTGGAACATTTCATCGGTCATGCCGGGCATCGTTACGATACGTGCCCCGTCGGCCAAAGCGGTACGGACCGCTCGGGTGTGGGTCAGGGAGTAGCGCGTGGGAGCGATGACAACCTGCTGTTGTCGCATCAGTGTGGCCACAGGAGCAGGTGGTTCCTGACCATGGTGCCGGCCTTTTGGCATCAGCATCAGCAAGACTCGGTCTGAGCGGGTCATGGCCGCTTCATGAAGGGCAGCACCCACCTCGGCGGTCGTCGGATCGCAAACAATCAGAACGTTCTCATTGCGGCGGACGTCCATGCACGTGGTGACCACGGTCAGTGCGCTTGCAGCGAGATCGAGTTCTGAGTGCACCGATGCGGGCGAAGGAGCATCCTTTGATTCACCATCCTGGGCGTCTGACACCGCTTCGAGGATTGCTTCGAGGTCTTCGTCGTCGTCCTTCGGTGCAGGCTCCTCTTCCGAGGAACGGCGCCGAAATGGGAGGACCATGCACACCCGTTGACCTCCGCGGTCTTGAACATGTGGCGAACATCAGTCCATCGCAAGGCTTGTGCAGCATGCACGCGACCGAGGGGCATGACCGCCGCTCAGGCCTTCCTTGACCGTGTGCATGACCTCGCTCGCCTTGGCTCCATTCAGGGGCACCTTGGGTGGGACCGTGAGACCTTGATGCCGCGTAAAGGTGCTGGGGCTCGCTCCGATGTACTGGCCTGGCTGGCCGCAGAATCGCACCGCCGGTTGGTGTCCGATTCCTTCGGAAGTTTGCTTGAGGCGGTTCGGGATGAGGCCGAAAGTGACCCTGATCTCGCGGCGACTGTTCGAGAAATAACCCGACGTCGTGATCGTGCCGTCTTGCTTCCAGAGGCTTTTGTCTCGGAATTTGCTCGCACCCGTAGCCTCGCTCAGGGCGCATGGCAAGATGCGCGTGCTGCCTCAGATTTCGCTGCCTTCGCACCACACCTCGAGACCCTTCTCTCGATGACCAAAGAGCGTGTTCGCTTGCTTGGCCATCAAGGGCCGACCTACGATGCGCTGTTGGACGAATACGAGATCGGGTCAACGATGGCTGGGTATGATCCGATGTTTGCTGAACTCAAAGACCACCTCGTGCCCTTGTTGGCCCGCATCACAGCAGCCAGTGCTGAGCGCGACTTGCCCGCCTTGCCTGACGGGGCTCGATTCCCTGTGAATGACCAAATTGCCTTCTGTGAGCGTGTCAGCGGCACCATGGGCTTTGATTTTGAAGCCGGTCGAATGGACGCTTCTGCCCACCCCTTCTCTGCTGGCCTTTGGCCAGGCGACACGCGGTTCACCACGAGATTTGACGAGTCTGACCCCTTTTCGTGCCTCTATGCCGTCATGCACGAAACCGGGCACGCGCTCTACGAGCAGGGCCTACCAGAGGCCTTCCAGCGAACCCCTCGAGGAGAAGCGATTTCCCTTGGCGTTCACGAATCACAGTCACGCTTCTGGGAAAATCAGGTTGGCCGAACTGAAGCCTTCTGGAGCGTGGTTGGGCCGTGGTTCCACGAGGCGTTTCCAGAGGTTCCGGTGCTCGATCCTGCCGCGATGAACCTTATCGCCAACAAGGTCGAACCCGGCTTCATCCGTGTGGAAGCCGACGAGGTCACCTACAACCTTCACATCATGATTCGGTATGAGATTGAGAAGCAGATGTTTGAGGGCAACCTGACCATCGCGGAGCTGCCTCACCTCTGGAATTCGATGATGCAGGAGTGGTTTGGGCTAGAGGTCAAGGAGGACCGCTTCGGCTGCCTTCAGGACATCCACTGGTCGATGGGTGCCTTTGGCTACTTCCCCACCTACACGCTCGGTAACCTCTACGCGGCCCAGCTTTTGGAGGCCATGGGCAAGGATTTGGGAGACATGGATGCGCTCATCCGTGGCGGTGATTGGAGCGCTCCTTTGGCGTGGCTCAAGGCCCGCATTCATGAGCGTGGAAGCCTGCTTTTGCCGCCTGCACTCATCGAAGAAGCGACCGGATCGCCGCCGACTGCGGCCGCTTTCCTGCGTTACATCGAAAGCAAGTACAGCCGATTGTATGGACTTTGATCTCACGACGTGGATTGATCCATCGCGCGTCCGTAGGCTCGGAGGTACGCCTCCACTTCGCGCGCCATCGTGAAGCGTTCCAGCACCTTTGCGCGGCCGGCTTCGCCTTTCGCGCTCAACCCTTCTGCGTCAGAAAGTTCCTGATCAACAACGCGCGCAAAGGCGTCGTGGTCGCCGACCCTGTACAGCGCGCCCGTCGTGCTGTCCACCGTTTCGGGCATGGGGCCGTGGTCAACCGTGATCACGGGCGTGCCTGACGCCATGGCTTCGATTGGAATCATGCCCAACCCTTCGTACAGGGAGGGAAACACCACCAGGTCGGCGGCACGGTAGGCGTCGGCCAATGCCTCGAAGGGCAAGCTGGATTCAATGTGCACCGCATCCGCAACCCCGCGCTTCGCAGCATGCTGGAGGAGACGGGATTTGAGGTGGCCGCGGCCGACAATGGCGAGATGAACGTCCTGCCTTCGGGTTCGTAGCGCAGCAAAGCCGTCGATGAGTGTCGCGTAGCCCTTCCGAGCAGCCAAGCGACCGACGGCAAGGAGCAAGCGGTGCCCTTCTGGCACCTGCAGCGTGGAGCGGAGCGCGATGGCTTCCACTGATCGTTCTGGGCGTGGATGGAACATCTCCGTGTCGATGCCCCAATGGATGACCTCGCAGGACCACTCCGCAGGCGGCCGATAGGCGTCGATAAACTCCTGACGGCTGAAGTCGGAAATGGCCACGCAGGTGCTCTTCTCAAGGGCGGCTTGTTCGTAGCGTGCGTAGGCCTTGGCCGTGAGCAGGATGGCCAAGTCGTTCGGGTTCGCGATGGCCGCAGGTTCACGCTGCCGTCGCGCCATGAGGAGCCCTTCCCGCTCTCCAATCCAAGAGCCATGCAGGGTCGTGACCGTTGGAGCCACTTCACGGTGGCAGCGCTCAAATTGTCCACGTGTCCATGCGATGAGGGGCGTGTGGACATGAACGAC